>NZ_JBVJMK010000006.1:17915-95912 GCF_055584245.1 Luteibacter sp. NPDC104163 | reverse complement strand
CTCTACCCACATCTCCTTTTGGGGGCGGGGGGTGGGGGGGGTGGGGGGGCCCCAAACCCCCCCCCCCCCCCCCCCCGCTCCCACATGGCCCTTCACGAACCTCGGTGCAGCGCCGCCAGCAGCGCATCGATATACGTACGGCTCGCACGCAGTGTCGTGCCATCGCGCAGGCGCAGCACGGCATCGCGGTTGGGCCGCGGCGACAGCTCCACGACCTGGTCGACGCGCACGATCGCCGAGCGGTGCACGCGGAGGAATCGGCTCGCATCGAGCTTGCGGGAGAGTTCGTGCAGCGATTCGCGCAACAGGTGGCGCTGGCCGTTCGCATGCAGGGCCGCGTAGTCGCCATCGGCCTCGATCCAGGTCACGTCCGCGACATCCACGAACGAAAGCCTCGAACCCACGCGGATACCGAAGCGGTCGACCGCCGCCGCACGCCTGTCCCGGCTCAGCTTGCGCCGGACTCGCTCGATCGCCTCGGCGAAGCGCTCGTCGTCCAGCGGCTTCAACAGGTAGTCCACGGCTTCCAGCTCGAAGGCGTCAACACACTCGGTCACCACCGTGACGTCGTCCTCCGCACGCAGCCTCGTGAGGACGCCGCTGCGGGCAAGCGGCTCATCGTCCACGACCGCGACCCGGATCACGCGATGGCCTCGATGCTTGTTTCCACCGGCGCCCACGGCATGGTGATGCGAACCGTCCAGCGCCCGTCCTCGATGCCTGTCACCAGCTGGTGGCGGTCGGGGTACAGCGCTTCGAGACGCGCACGGACATTGGCAAGCCCCACGCCGCCCGCACCCTCCGTGACCTCCACAACGTCGTTGGTGACGCTGACCTTGAGTTCGTTGCCGGCATGTTCAAAGCGGATGGCAACGGTGCCTGGCGCCGTCCGCGGCGCGATGCCGTGACGGATGGCGTTCTCCACCAGGGGCTGCAGCAGCAGGTAAGGCACGCGGGCATCGAGCGTGCCTGGCGCGGTATATGTCTCCACGCGCAGGCGCTCGCCCAGGCGGGCCTTCTCGATGTCGAGGTAGGCCGCAGTCAGGGCGATCTCGTCTGCGACGGTGTGCTCGTGCCCCGGCGCATCCTCCAGGGTGGTCCGCAGGAAATCGCCCAGCCGCGCGATCATGCGCGTGGCATCGCGCGGGCGCTCGTCATTCACCAGCGCAGAGATCGCGTTGAGCGTGTTGAAGAGGAAATGCGGTTGCAGCTGGTAGCGCAGCGCGCGCAATTCGGCATCGCGTGCCGCGGCAGCGGCGGCACGCAGGCGCTCACCCTCGGCCCGCAATGCGGCCCGGTGCAGCACCAGGCCCTGCAGGCCCGAGAACGCGATTAGCGCGAGCCAGCAACCGTCCAGTCCGCCGAAGACAAAGGTCCAGTCAGCGCGTGCCCGGGATTCCGGCGAGGCCAGCCACTCGAGCGCGATCACGGCGTTGATGACCGACATGGCATAGCTGGCGGGCAGCAGGACGGCGGCGGTGACCCAGCCGTTCGCACCGCGCCGCCACAGCCAGCGATGGATCGCGCCCAGCGGGATGATCCAGAACAGGTAGGCCAGCGTGTAGAAGACGCGGAAGGAGAGGAACGGCGAATCGACCAGGGCGGCCGGCAGGCCCATCACGACCATGCAGCCGAGGATGGGCAGGCCGGCAAGCAGCGTCAGCAGCGGTGGCGGCGCCAGGTTCCGGTCGATATTCACGCTGCCCCGCCCCTGCCTCAGAAGTTCGAGGAGTAAAGCATGGCGGCGATCTTCCAGCCATCGTCGGTGCGCACCATCTGCCAGGTCTCGGCGCCACGGTTCTGGACCTTGCCAGCCAGCAGGAACTCAAAATCGAAGTACACGCTACCCACCGCACCATCGGTTTCGATGCGTACGTCGTGGAAGCGTTCCTCGAGCGCATCCTTGCTCTTGCCCACGAAATCCACGAACTTGGCCGGCGTGCTGGTGTGGTACGGGCCCGCGTCCGGCTTCTTCGCTCGGACGGTCTCCAGCCCCTTGGGCCCAAGCGCTTCGACCCAGGAACATTCCGGGGTGAACAGCGAACCCAGCGTCTTCGCGTCATGCGTCTTCAACGCATCCTGGAACTGGCTGACCACCTTCTCGATATCAGCCTTCGCGCCATCGGCAGCGAACGCCGGGGAAGAGACCAGGGCAAGCGCAGCAAGCAGGGAAAGGGATTTCATGGGGTCGCTCCGTATGGGGTGGAGCGAGCAGACCACCCATGCGACATCGCCGCCAGAGGTCTGGCGGCGAGCCGTTCGATCCAGGCGCCGGGACGTTTCACAACGGGCCGGGCCCCCGCGGATGCCCCGTTCTTCCCCGGGGCGACCCGCGCTTAGTTGAGGCAGCCCGGCAGACCGTCGTAGACGGAGACGTTGGTCATGGGCAGTTTGGCGTGGAGCGGATCCTCACCCTTGGTGAGCTCGTAGAACGATTCCACCGGGGTGTCCTTCGCGAGCAGCAGCTTGCACTTGAAGGTCTTCGCCGTGACCTGGACGGCGCCGGTCTTCGCGTTGACCGAGGCGTGGCTGCCGGCGAAGGTCCACAGGCACTGCTTCAGCGTGCCCTTGGTGGAATCCACCGAGCAGCGCAGCTGCATCGGGCGGAGGTTGGAATAATCGCCTTCGCAGAAGGTGTCGCCACAGACCTTGTCGAAGCCGGCAGTGAGCCGGGCCTCGGCTTCGAAGAAGCGATCCATGCCGGCCTCGGAGGCTGGCCAGTCGGTGGCGTCGACGTAGCGATTGGTGGGCGCATCGGCAGCGAAGGCGGACGCCGAGGCGGTGAGGAACAGTACAGCGAGGGTGGTGCGAAGCATCGTGATGGCTCCGTGGTTGAGGAGGTGCCATTTCAACGCTTTCGCTTTTTCGCGTATGTCCGGTGCGGGACTGGTATCGCGTAGCCGTCAGGCCCGACTTCGTGTAGGAGCTCACCCTGTGAGCGACGCCGTTCGCGATAGCGCCGCGGCAGTTGCAGCGGTGTCGCGAAACATGTCGCCCACAGGGTGGGCTCCTACAGAATCAGAGCCAGGTTTTGTAGCGGCGGATGTAGAGCGTCTTCACGATCTGGGTGAGTACGCAGTACGACACCAGGGTCAGCGCCAGCCAGCCGAAGTAAGCGCCCGGAAGCGGGGTCATGCCGATGCGCGCACCCAGCCCCGAGAACGGGATGAGGATGCCGATCACCATGATCGCGCCGGTCAGTGCCAGCACCGGCGCCGACGCCATGCTGCGCAGGAACGGGATGCGCCGCGTGCGGATCATGTGCACCACCAGCGTCTGCGAGAGCAGGCCCTCGATGAACCAGCCGGACTGGAACAGCGACTGGTGGGCCACGTCGTGCGCGCCGAACACATGCCACATCAGCCAGAACGTCGTGATGTCGAACACCGAGCTCACCGGGCCGATCCAGACCATGAAGCGGCCGATGTCACCCGCATCCCACTTGCGCGGCGTGCGCAGGTATTCCTCATCCATGCGATCGAACGGGATCGACAGCTGCGACAGGTCGTACAGCAGGTTCTGCACCAGGATCTGCAGCGGCAGCATCGGCAGGAACGGCAGGAAGGCGCTCGCCACCAGCACGCTGAACACGTTGCCGAAATTCGAGCTGGCGGTCATCTTGATGTACTTCATGATGTTGCCGAAGGTGACGCGGCCCTCGAGCACGCCCTCTTCCAGCACCATCAGGTTCTTTTCGAGCAGGATGATATCCGCCGATTCCTTCGCGATATCCGTGGCCGTATCCACCGAGATACCGACGTCGGCATCGCGCAGCGCCGGGGCGTCGTTGATGCCATCGCCGAGGAAACCCACGGTGTGGCCCTTGCGCTGCAGCGACTTCACCACGCGCGCCTTCTGCACCGGCGACATCTTGGCGAATATGGTGGTGCTCTCCACCATCGCATCCAGCGCCTCGTCATCCAGCTGCTCGATATCGCGGCCGAGCGCGGTGCCGGAGACGTCCAGCCCGACTTCCGCGCAGATCTTCTTCGTCACCGCTTCGTTATCGCCGGTGATGACCTTCACGGCGACGCCATGGTGGTTCAGCGCGCGAATGGCGGTCGCCGCCGAATCCTTCGGTGGATCAAGGAAGGCCAGGCAACCGACGGCAGTGAGGCCGGATTCATCGGCCACGCCATAGGCACGGTCGCCGATCGGATCGCGGCGCACGGCCACGACCAGCACGCGAAGGCCATCCTCGTTGAGCCGGCGGGTCATCGCGCGGATCTCTGCGCGCTTCTCCTCCGTCATCGGCTCGACTTCGCCGCCGATGCGCGCCTCGGTGCAGATCGCCAGCATCTCCTCGACCGCGCCCTTGCAGATCACCAGCTGCTCGTACTCGCCGTCGGTCACCACCACCGACATGCGGCGGCGCTGGAAGTCGAACGGGATCTCGTCAACGATGCGGAAGCGGTGGGCGATGGTCTCCAGGTCACGGTGCGCGAGCACCGCCTTGTCCATCAGGTTGCGCAGGCCGGTCTGGAAGCGGCTGTTGAGATAGCCCCACTCCAGCGCCTCGTCGGAGTCGTCGCCATCGAGATCGACATGCCGCTCGAGCACGATCTTGTCCAGCGTGAGCGTGCCGGTCTTGTCCGTGCACAGCACGTCCATCGCGCCGAAGTTCTGGATCGCGTTGAGGCGCTTCACCACCACCTTGCGCTTCGACATTGCGATGGCGCCCTTGCCGAGGTTGGCGGTGACGATCAGCGGCAGCATTTCCGGGGTGAGACCCACGGCGACGGAGAGCCCGAACATGAAGGCTTCCAGCCAGTCGTGCTTGTCGAAGCCGTTGATGACGAAAACGATTGGCACCATCACCGCCATGAAGCGGATGAGCAGCCAGCTGACCGACGAGATGCCCTTGTCGAAGCTCGTCTGCACGCGCTCACCCGAGAGCGTGCGCGCCAGTGAGCCCAGGTAGGTGCGCGCACCCGTGGCCAGCACCACCGCGGTGGCGGTGCCGGAGACGACGTTGGTACCCATGTAGCAGACGGTCGGCAGGTCGAGCGGGCCGCCACTTTCAGCGGGCGACGCACCGTGCGGCGCCGTCTTCTCCACCGGGATGGATTCGCCGGTGAGGATGGCCTGGGAGATGAACAGATCCTTGGCCGTGATGAGGCGCAGGTCGGCGGGGATCATGTCGCCGGCGCCGAGGTGGACGATATCGCCGACTACCAGCTCTTCGACCGGGACCTCGATGCGCTCGGCATGGCCATCCTCGGCGCGGCGGGTCACCGAGGCGGTGTTGCGCACCATCGCCTTCAGCTTCTCCGCGGCTTGCGAGGAGCGGTACTCCTGGGTGAACGAGAGCAGCACGCTGATCCCGACCATGACCGCGATGATGGTCGGGCCGGTCAGGTCGTCCGGATCGGTGAACAGCTGCACCACCGCCAGCACCAGCAGCACGATGATGAACGGGTTCTTGAAGGCGTGCAGGAGCTGGACAGCCCAGTGCGGCGGCTTCTCGTGCCCGACTTCGTTGATACCGTCGCGATCGAGGCGCTCGGCGATGGCCTCCTCGTCGAGGCCGTCGATGCGGGAATCCAGCGCGCGCAGCAGCTCATCCGCCGGACGGAAGGCGTCCGCGGTCGCGTTGGTAAAGGTCTTGGCGGCGACGGCCGCCGGCGAGGTGTGGATCTTCATGGCTCGCTACCTACCCGGCACGTGGGACCGGCGGGCGCGAGCGGCTTACGGCCGCAGTTAGCCGAAAGCAGGCGCGCCGGCTCGGGGCCGACGGACGGAATTCTCGTTGGATGTGACGATGGACCGCGAGAGCGGCGTCGTAGTGTCTATGTCGCTGTTCATGATTGCGGCAGTTTGCCGTCAGCCGGTTTCAACGAGCTTTCAGCCGAATCGAGCGAACGCGGCACCGTGATCGTGCGCTTCACCGGCTGGGCGGTGCCGCGACGACGGGCGAGAGCGAAGGCGAGACGGCGCCCGAACATGCGCGGGCTGGTCTTGTCGAGCTGGAGATTCATGGCTCAATCCTCGAATAACGGTAGCGCACGGCTACCGACGAGGAGAGCCGGACTTTCCCTAGTAGGAGAAAGCGCCGGCCGACCGGGTGCGGTCGCCGCGGGCGATGTGGTTTTCGAACGCCGGGACCCGATGCGAGCGGGAGCCGGCGCGTGTACTAGGGTGAACGTCCATATGCCTGGATAAGCTAAGGAGGGTGCAGCCCGGCCGGACCAGCCCGGGGAGCCGGACAATTGTCGCGCCGCAGCGCAAATGGGTCAAGCCGGCAGGGGCCGGTTTTCGCTGATCCCGGCCTCGTATTCGGCCGCCTCGGCCAGCAGCCATTCACGCAGCCGGGTAAACCCCGCGTGGGTCTCCGAACGCTTCGGATACACGAGGTAATAGGCTTCGGCGACGCGCATGCGCTCCTTGCACAACACCGTCAGCGCCCCGCACTCGATCAGCGAGCGCGCCATGACCAGGCGGCCCAGGGCGACGCCCAGGCCCTCGAGCACCGCCCGCTGCAGGTGCTCGGTGTTGTCGAAACGCGCGACGTAGCGGGAGGGGAGCGGCATGCCGAACTGCTCGGCCCAGTCGTTCCAGCGGCCCGACGGATCGCCCAGCAACGGCCACCCCTTCAACGAGGTATCGGGAAGGCCGCCCATCTTGCGTACCAGCGAGGGACTCGCGATCGGCACGATGAATTCACCGAACAGCCGCTCGGCCTTCGTTCGCGGCCACGCCCCCAGGCCATAGCGGAACGCCGCATCGATCGTCGGTTCGCGGTCGAAATCCACCAGGCCCACCTGGGAATGCAGGCTGAGTTCCAGCTCTGGATGGGCGGCGACCAGCCTGGGCAGGCGCGGCACCAGCCAGCTCGAGGCGACGGAGGGCAAGGTGCTCAGCGTCACCGAATCCTGGTGGCGCCCCTGGAACCGGCCGAGCGCGTGCTCGATACCCTCGAAATGGTGACCTATGGCTTCCAGCAGGTTGGCGCCATCGGCCGTCAGGGTCACCCCGCGTGGGCCGCGATCGAACAGGGAGCGGCCGAGGCGTTCTTCGAGGTTGCGGATCTGGTGGCTGAGGGCGCTGACGGTGAGGTTCAGCTGCTCGGCGGCGCGCGCGAGCTTGCCCGTCCTGGCGACGAGCACGAACCCCTGGAGCAAGCCGAGCGGAAGACGGGACACGTGAATTTCCCTCAAGTCCGGGTTGCAAACATATCGCTTTTTTGCGGGCCGCGGAAAGCCCAACCTTTAGCCCACGACAAGTCGAACAGGAGGGATGTCATGGCTTCGATCTTCACCGGCCTTGCCTTCATGCATGGCCACATCGTGAACAAGGAACTCATCCTTGCGCTCGGCGCGCCGGAGCGTGAAAGGCCTGGTGGGCGCGCGCTTGCGCGCGATACGGAGGCCGGCAAGGAGCATCGCGCGCAAGCGCGCTCCCACAAGGAGGCGGCTGCCTGCGGGGGTTCGGCGGCGGCCTGCTGCTGAGGCGCGCCGGCGGGGTTGACGCCCTTGCCACCTCGCATGGGTCATCATGGGGACTGATCGTTCCCATGGGATCCCCGCATGAAGCTCCGCAAACTCGGCCGCTCGCCCCTCGAGGTCGCACCACTCGCGTTTGGCGGCAATGTATTCGGCTGGAGCGCCGATGAGGCGCGCTCGTTCGAGCTGCTGGATGCCTTCGTGGACCACGGCTTCAACCTCATCGATACCGCCGATGCTTACTCCGCGTGGGTGCCAGGCAATGAAGGTGGTGAGTCCGAAGCCATCATTGGCCGCTGGCTGAAGAAGAGCGGGAAGCGCGACAAGGTCGTCATTGCCACCAAGGTGGC
Source organism: Luteibacter sp. NPDC104163 (assembly GCF_055584245.1). NCBI lineage: Bacteria > Pseudomonadati > Pseudomonadota > Gammaproteobacteria > Lysobacterales > Rhodanobacteraceae > Luteibacter > Luteibacter sp. NPDC104163. The sequence continues at coordinate 88,120 of NZ_JBVJMK010000006.1, read as the reverse complement.
CAAGTGGAAACGCTACCCTGGCCTCTCGCCCACCAACATCCGCGAAGCCGTGGAAGATTCATTGCGTCGCCTTCAGGTCGATTGCATCGACCTCTACCAGGCCCACGAGGATGACCCCAAGGTCCCCCTGGAAGAAACGCTGCGTACGTTCGATGAGCTGATGAAGGCCGGAAAGGTGCGCGTGATCGGCGCCTCCAACTACGACGCGGCACGCTTCGCCGATGCGCTGAAAACCAGCGAGGCGAAGCACCTCGCCCGCTACGAATCCATGCAGCCCGAATACAACCTCATGGACCGCAAGGGCTTCGAGGATGGGCTGCAGCCCCTCTGCGTGAAGGAAGACGTCGGCGTCATCAGCTATTACTCGCTGGCCAGCGGCTTCCTCAGCGGCAAGTACCGCAGCGAAGCGGACCTGCAGAAGAGCGCGGCCCGCGCACCCAAGGTCAAGGGCTACCTCAACGAGCGCGGCATGCGCGTGCTCGCCGCGCTCGACCAGGTCGCGGAGGCACATGGCGCGACGCCCGCGCAGGCATCTCTCGCCTGGGTGATGGCGCAGCCTTCGATCGCTGCGGCGATCGCGAGTGCGACGACAACGACACAGCTTTCGGAACTGGCGCGTGCGGCGGACATCGTCCTCTCCAGCGAACAGCTGCGTTGCCTCGCTTCGGCCTCCGATCTCCCGCAAGAGTAACGCGCTGCGCTGGACGCTATGCTAAGGCGTCACCTGATCGTCAAGCAGGAAATCAGCGTACTCTCTGTCGGCGTGGGCCGGCGCGCCGCATGCGCCTGCGCCGACAGAGAGTAACGGTTGCACGACCGATCATGGCGTTGCCGGAACCGCCGGCACGACATGGAATGTTTTCGTGATGCACAGGCAAAACCTCGTACGATCCCTCCTGGCCGTCACGGCCATGGGCCTGGCTGGCGCATCGCTCGCCGCCGAGACCACCACCCAGCTCCGCTGCCACTACCGCCTCGCCAGCGATCCCGCCGGCACGGCCACGAGTTACGTGCAGGCGCGCGATGCCCTGCCGGGCTATTGGGGTGGCGGCAGTATCCTGCCCTCGCGCAGCATGTTCTACACCGATGCTTCGCCCGCCGACGTGCGGGCTGCTTGCGCCAACGCCGTCGCGAAGGCGCCCGACGCCGCGGGCCCGGCCATGATCCGCGTGGCTGACGGTAAGCGCAGCTACAACCACGAGATCTGGTTCAACCGGCCGAATGTTCCCGGGCAGCCGCTCGAGCGCATCGTCGCGTTCGGCGACAGCCTTACCGACACCGGCAACATGTTCAACGAGTCGCAGTGGAAGCTTCCAGGCGCGTCGTGGCACGCCGGCCACTTCACCAACGGCTCCACATGGGTCGAGCACATCGCTTCGCGTACGGGCCTGCCAGTGAACACCTGGGCGGTGGGTGGCGCGCAAGCCACGGATGTCTACTTCGGCGCATTGCGCGGCATCGGCAGCCAGGTCGACTCGTTCCTCGACTATGCACGGCACGCCCGCGATTACGACCCGGCAAAAACGATGTTTACCTTCCTCATTGGCGGGAACGACTTCGTCAATGACGGCAAGTCCGGCGAGGAAGTGGCGAAGGCAGAGGAAGCCGCTGTCCGTCGCGTCATCGACGCCGGCGCGCGCCACATCCTGCTGGTGACACTGCCTGACCTGTCCAGCGCGCCCACCTTCCGCATGGGCCGCAAGGATGCGGGCGATGTGTTCAGGCGCGTGGCCGTGTTCAACCACGAACTCACCCGCATGGCCCGGCGCCTTGCCAGCGAGACACCAGCAAGGATCGAGCTATTGGATGGCGCGGCACGATTCAATGAGGTGCTCGCGACGCCAGCCAGCTTCGGCTTCTCCAACGTCACCGACAGCTGCCTGAAGATCGATGAGGAGACGGCAAGCAACTACATGAAGACGCACCCGCTGCGGGCCACCTGCAACCCGAACACGAACCTGTTCTGGGACACCCTGCACCCGACGACGCGGATGCATGCGTTGCTGGCGGGGTGGGCGCTGGAGGTGACGTCGCGTGCGTGGGGTGTTCGCTGCCCTAATGAGCCGGGGAGTGAGTGTCGGCCTGCGCGGTGAGTAGTCACGGCTAGCCAACGCCATGGATTGGCCAGGCCTTATCGCGTGCAAGCACGCTCCCACAGCGCTGCTGCGTTTGTGGGAGCGCGCTTGCGCGCGATGGGTTCGCCGCAGTTAGCGGCGCAGCCCGTCGATCACGGCATTGAACGATGCACTCGGACGCATGGCCGCGCTGACCAGCGACATATCCGGGTGGTAATAGCCCTTGATCTCGACCGGCTTGCCCTGGGCGCCGTTGAGCTCGGCCACGATCTTTGCCTCGCCTTCCGACAGCGCCTTGGCCACCGGAGCGAACTTCGCCTTCAGGTCGGCGTCGTCATCCTGCGCAGCGAGGGCTTCCGCCCAGTACATCGCCAGGTAGAAATGGCTGCCGCGGTTGTCGATCTCGCCAACCTTGCGCGCCGGCGACTTGTTGCTGTCGAGGAAGCGGCCGTTCGCCTGGTCGAGGGTCTTGGCCAGCACGCGGGCGTGCTTGTTGTCGTAGCGCTCGGCCAGGTGCTCGAGCGAGGCCGCGAGTGCCAGGAACTCACCCAGCGAATCCCAGCGCAGGTAATCCTCTTCGACGAACTGCTGGACGTGCTTCGGCGCCGAACCACCCGCGCCGGTCTCGAACAGGCCGCCGCCGGCCATAAGCGGCACGATCGAGAGCATCTTCGCCGAGGTGCCCAGTTCCATGATCGGGAACAGGTCGGTGAGGTAATCGCGCAGCACGTTGCCGGTGACCGAGATCGTGTCCTGGCCCTTGCGGATGCGCTCCAGCGAGAACTTCGTCGCTTCTTCCGGCGCGAGGATGCGCAGGTCGAGGCCCGAGGTGTCGTGATCCTTGAGGTAGCGCTCGACCTTGGCGATTACCTGCGCATCGTGCGCGCGGTGCTTATCCAGCCAGAACACCGCCGGGGTGTTCGACAGGCGCGCGCGCTGGACGGCCAGCTTCACCCAATCCTGAATCGGGGCGTCCTTGGTCTGGCACATGCGCCAGATGTCGCCCTGCTCCACCGCATGCTCGAACACGACGCTGCCATCTTCCGCCACGACACGGACGGTGCCCTCGGCCGGGATCTGGAAGGTCTTGTCGTGCGAGCCGTATTCCTCGGCCTTCTGCGCCATCAGGCCCACGTTAGGCACGCTACCCATGGTCGCCGGATCGAACGCGCCGTGCGCGATGCAATCCTCGATGACGACTGCGTAGACGCCGGCGTAGCTGCGATCCGGGATCACTGCCTTGGCGTCCTGCAGCTTGCCTTCGGCGTTCCACATGCCGCCGCTGTCGCGGATCATCGCCGGCATCGAGGCGTCGATGATGACGTCGCTCGGCACGTGCAGGTTGGTGATTCCCTTGTCGGAGTTCACCATGGCCAGCGCCGGGCGGTGGCCGTACTCGGCCTTCATGTCGGCCTCGATCGCGGTACGGGTCGCGGCATCGAGCTTGTCGAGGCGGGCATAGAGGTCGCCGATGCCATTGTTGGCATCGAAACCGACCTGTTTCAGCGCGTCAGCGTGCTTTGCCAGCACGTCCTTGTAGAACTCACGCACGGCGATACCGAACATGATGGGGTCGGAGACCTTCATCATCGTGGCCTTGAGGTGCAGCGAGAACAGCACGCCCTTCGCCTTCGCGTCTTCGATCTGCGCGCTGATGAACGCGGCGAGCTTGCCCTTGCTCATGACCGCGGCATCGACGATCTCGCCGGCCTTCACCGCGACCTTTTCCTTTAGCACCTTCGTCGCACCGTCCTTGCCGGTGAACTCGATGCGCAGGTTGCCGGCCTTGTCCATCGTCGCGGACTTCTCGCTGCCGTAAAAATCGCCGCCATCCATGTGCGAGACGTGCGACTTCGAGTCGGACGACCACTTGCCCATGCGGTGCGGGTGCTTGCGGGCGTAGTTCTTCACCGAGAGCGGTGCGCGGCGGTCGGAGTTGCCTTCGCGCAGCACCGGGTTCACGGCGCTGCCCATGGCCTTGCCGTAGCGGGCGTTGGTGTCCTTGTCGGCATCGGTCGACGGCGCGTCGACGTAATCCGGCAGGTTATAGCCCTGGGCCTGCAGTTCCTTGATCGCGGCCTTCATCTGCGGCACGGAGGCGCTGATGTTCGGCAGCTTGATGATGTTGGCTTCCGGCGTGGTCGCCAGTTCGCCGAGTTCGGTGAGATGGTCGCCCACGCGCTGCGCGTCGGTCAGGCGGTCCGGGAACTGGGCCAGGATGCGGCCGGCCAGCGAGATGTCGCGGGTCTCGACGGCGACACCGGCGGTGCCGGCAAAGGCCTCGACGATCGGCAGGAACGACGCGGTGGCCAGGAACGGCGCTTCGTCGGTGAGCGTGTAGATGATCTTGGGCGAGTTGGACATGAGGAGGCCTCTGGATGGGTCCCGCGCGCGGGAAACCCTACCATTGTGGCCGGATCAGGCGGCCGGGGAAAGCGATCCCCCGGCATGACACCTTTGCTGCGGGTGCAACACCGCGGACCTTTGTGGGAGCGCGCTTGCGCGCGATTGGCGCCGCAGCGGACCCCTATCGCGCGCAAGCGCGCTCCCACAGGGGGCATTGGTCACGCCCGGGCGGCGCGCAGCGCCTTGCGCTCCCGGCGGCGGGCCTTGCGCGCCTTCCAGCGGTCGGAGAGGCAGGCGAAGATCACGTAGAGCGCCGGGGTGGAGAGCAGCGTGAGGCTCTGCGAGATCAGCAGGCCGCCGATCATGGCGATACCCAGCGGACGGCGCAGCTCGGAGCCCTCGCCCAGGCCGATCGCCAGCGGCAGGGCCGCCAGGATCGCCACCATGGTCGTCATCATGATCGGGCGGAAGCGCACCAGGCAGGCCTCGCGGATGGCGTCCTTCGGATTGGACGCATGGTCGCGCTGCGCCACCAGGGCGAAGTCGATCATCATGATCGCGTTCTTCTTCACGATACCGATCAGCAGCACCAGCGCGATCATCGCGACCACCGATAGCTCGGTATCGGTGATGACCAGCGCGGCGAGCGCGCCGACACCCGCAGCCGGCAGCGTCGACAGGATCGTCACCGGATGGATCAGGCTCTCGTAGAGCATGCCCATCAGCAGGTACACGACGATGATCGCCGCGAGGATCAACAGCGGCATATCGCTCTGCGATTGCTGGAAGCGGCGGAAATCGCTGCCCGCGTCGAGGCGGATGTCGCCAGGCATGCGCATGCCGTCGATGGTCTTCTGGATCACCACCATCGCCTCGCCCATGCTTGCGCCCGGTGCGAGATTGAAGCTGACGCCCATGCTGGTGTACTGGTCCTCGTGCACGATCTGGCTGGGCGCGAGGCCGGGCTCCTGCCGGGTGACGGCGGAGATCGGTACCATGGCGCCGCTGTTCGAGCGCACGTAGATCTGGTTCAGCGCCTCGGGCGTCGCCGCGAGCGTCGGCAGCGCGTTCACGATCACGCGGTACTGGTTGATATCCGAGTAGATCGTCGATACCGCGCGCTGGCCGAAGGCGTTGTACAGCGCGCCGTCAATGTTGCCGATCGACACGCCAAGGCGCGACGCGGTATCACGGTCGATCACCATGTTCTGGCGCAGGCCCTGCGCATCGATATCGCTACCCACGTCCTTCAGGATCGGGCTCTTCTTCAGCGCATCGACCAGCTTCGGCAGCCACAGCTGCAGCTCGGCGAGGTCGTTGCCCTTCAGCGACACGGAGTACTGGCCACCCTGCGAACTGCCGCCACCGCCGCCCGTGGGCAGGTCCTGGATGGGGCGCAGGCGCAGGTTGAGGTCGGGGTACTTGTTGGCCTTGGCCGACAGACGGTCCACCGCATCGAAGGTCGTGTCCTGCCGCCCTTCCGCCACCGTCTTCAGCTCGATGTTGAAGTTACCGGTGGAACCCGTACGGCTGGTGCCTAGGCGCGAACCCACGGACTTCACGTCCGGGTCGGCGAGCAGCATGTCGGTGAGGCGCGCCTGGCGGGTCTTCATCTCGCCGAACGACACCGTGGAACTGGAGGTCGCACGCGCCGCGATGAGGCCGGTATCCTGCGGCGGGAAGAAGCCGCCCTTTACCATGCCGAACAACGCGATGGTGATGCCGATCAGGAACAACGGCGTCAGCGCCATCAGCAGCGCATGGCGGAGCGTCCAGTCCAGGCACACGCGATAGAACGCCAGCAGCCGGTCCTGCGCGCGCTCCAGCCAGCGGCCGAGGCGCGATTCCGGCTCGTCCGACGCGTGCGCGGTGAGGAAGTGCGCGCACAACGAGGGGGTCAGGGTCAGCGATACCAGCATCGACACGACGATCGCAGCGATCAGCGTGATGGTGAATTCCTTGAAGAACATGCCGATGATGCCGGGCGCGAGCAGCAGCGGGATGAACACGGCGATCAGTGATCCGGTGATCGACACGATCGTGAAGCCGATCTCGCGCGCGCCCAGCAGCGCCGCTTCGAAGCGCGGTATGCCTTCATCCATGTGGCGGATGACGTTCTCGATGACCACGATCGCATCATCGACCACGAAGCCGATGGCGATGACCAGCGCCAGCAGGGTCAGGTTGTTCAGCGTGTACCCGAACGCGTACATCACGATGAAGCCGCCCGCGAGCGAGAGCGGCACGGCCAGGCCGGCGATGACGGTCGGCGCGAGGCGACGCAGGAACAGCGCCATGGTCATGATCACCATGCACAGGCTGATCATCAGCGTAGCCTGCACTTCATGCAGCGAGGCGCGGATGGTCGGTGTGCCGTCGAAGAACGAGTGCAGCTGTACGCCCTTCGGCAGCCACGCCTGCATCGTCGGCATCATGCCCTTGATCCGGTCCACGGTCTCAATGACGTTCGCGTCCGGCTTGCGGTACACGTACATCAGGATGCCGGGCTTGCCGTTGAACCAGGCCGCCTGGTACGCGTCCTGCTGGCCGTCGTAGACCTTGGCGACATCCGAGAGATGGATCGGCACCGAGTTGTTCACGCCGATCACCAGCCTGGCGAATTCATCGGCGTGGTGCAGCGAATCGTTGGCCATCACCGCCATGGTCGTCTTCCCGTCCGACAGGAAGCCCTGCGGCGAGGTGACGTTGGCGGCCGTCAGCGCATTACGCAGCTGGTCCGGCGAAAGGCCCATGGCGTTCAGCGCGCGGAGGTTCACGTCGACACGGATCGCGGGCGTGGCACTGCCGGCGATATCGACGGACGCGATGCCCTCCTGCTGGCGCAGACGCTGGGCGAGGATCGAGTCGGCGACGTTATAGAGATCCGTCGGCGCCACGGTGTCCGACGTCAGCGCCAGCACCACCACGGGATCGTCGTTCGGGTTGGCCTTCTGGTACGACGGCGCATTGAGCAGGCCGGTCGGCAGGTCGGGCTGGGCCGCGTTGATCGCCGACTGCACGTCGCGCGCCGCGGCATCGATATTCGTACCGTTCTGGAAGAACAACAGCACGAAGGCACTGCCCTCCGAGCTGTTCGAACGCATGCTCTCCACGCCCGGCACCTGGCCCAGGTGGCGCTCCAGCGGCGCGGCGACCGTGGAGGCCATGGTGCTGGCATCCGCACCGCTCTGCTGCGCCTGGACGAAAATGGCGGGGAACTGGATGTTGGGCAGCGCGGCGACGCCCAGCAGCGAATAGCAGATCAGGCCAACGACGAACACGCCGATCGCAAGCAGCGAGGTGCCGATCGGGCGGCGGATGAACGGGCCGGAAATATTCATCTAGCGGGGGACTTTAGGAGGCGGGGAAAGACGCGCGGGGATCCGTCCATAACGCGTGACCCGGAAAAAGGTTTCGCCGGGCGGTAAGCCGTCCGGCGAAAAGAAGGTGAGCCTTGGTGTCCAGGCCCGGCCCGCATCAGTCCGCGGGCCGTGGCTGGGCATGGTGTGCCAGGGCACGTTGTCGCTTCCGCTCGGCGAGCCAGTCGGAGAAGCGCTCCATGTACAGGTAGATCACCGGCGTGGTGTACAGCGTCACCAGCTGCGAGAGCAGCAGGCCGCCCACGATCGACACACCCAGTGGCTTGCGCAGTTCCGAACCGATGCCGTTGCCAAGCGCCAGCGGCAACGCGCCAAGCAGCGCGGCCGCGGTCGTCATCATGATCGGGCGGAAGCGCAGGAGGCACGCGCGGCGAATCGCGTCGGTCGCGTTCATGCCGGTGCGCTTCGCCTCGATCGCGAAGTCGATCATCATGATCGCGTTCTTCTTCACGATACCGATCAGCAACACGATACCCACGATGCCATCCACCGACAGGGTCATCCCGCAGAGCAGGAGCGCGAGCAGCGCACCCACGCCCGCGGGCGGCAGCGTCGAGATGATCGTGAGCGGATGGATGTAGCTCTCGTACAGCACGCCGAGCACGATGTAGATGACGATGATCGAGGCGAGCAGCAGGAGCACTTCATCGCCGACCGACGAGGAGAACTCTGCCGCCTTGCCGATGAACTGGCCACGTACCTGCGGCGGGAAGTCCAGGCTCTTCTCGACCTCGTGGATCGCCGCGACGGCCTCCGACAGCGAGTAATTCGGAGCCAGGTTGAACGAGATGGTCACCGCGGGCAGCTGCTGCAGGTGGCTCACGACCAGCGGTGCCGTCGTGACCTGCGCGCTGGCGAGCGAGGCGATGGGGATCGTGCCGCCCGCGCCGACCTGGAAGCCGACGTTGCCGGTGTTGCCGATACCCGCCGGGGTCGCCGAGTTGCTCGACGCGAGCTGGCCGAAGCTGGTGGCGTTGGAGCCGGTCAGGGCGCCATTGCCGTTGCCACGCACCGTCAGCTTGTTGAGCAGGTCCGCGCTGTTGCGGAACTCCGGCGAGACTTCCATCACCACGCGGTACTGGTTCAGCTGGGTGAAGATCGTCGAGATCTGGCGCTGGCCGAACGCGTCGTACAGCGTGTCGTCGATGGTCTGCACCGGCACGCCGAGGCGGCTGGCGGTGTCGCGATCGATGGTGAGCTTGAGCGCGGTGCCCTGGTCGGCGAGGTTGTTGTCGACGTCAGCCAGTTCCTTGCGCTTGCGCAGCGCCGAAGTCATCTGCTGCGCGTAGCCCGCCAGCTCGGTCGAGTTCACGTCGGACAGCGAGTACTGGTACTCCGTGGCCGAGACCTGGCTATCCAGGGTCACGTCCTGCACGGGCTTCAGGTACAACGCCACGCCGGCGATATGCGAGGCCGCCTCCTGCAGGCGCGGCAGCACGTCGTCCAGGCTGTCGCGATCGCCACGATCCTTCAGCACCAGCGAGATCTGGCCCTGGTTGAGCGTGGGGTTCACCGAGCCGGCGCCGATGAAGGCGGCGACACCGGAGACGGCGGGATCCTTCGCCAGCGCATCCGCCACGGCCTTCGTACGCTGCTCCATCTGCGGGAACGCAACGTTCTGGTCGGCCTGGACCACGGCGGTGATCAGGCCCGTATCCTGCTCGGGCAGGAGGCCCTTCGGGATCACGATGTAGAGCACCACGGTCAGGGCCACGCTGAGCGCGGCGATGAGCATGGTCAGCGGGCGGTGGTCGAGCACCCAGTCGAGGCTGCGGCCATAGGCTTCCACCGTGCGCGACCACACGGTGTGCTTGCCCGAGGCCGTGGCGTGCTCGTGCGCGTCATCCGCGTCCGGCAGCTGGTCGGCCTTCAGCAGGTACGCGCACATCATCGGCGTGAGCGTCAGCGAGACCAGCATGGAAATGGCCACCGCGATGGTGAGCACCCAGGCGAACTCGTGGAACAGGCGGCCGGTGACGCCCGGCATCAGGAGCAGCGGCAGGAACACCGCGATCAGCGAGACGGTCAGCGAGAGCACCGTGAAGCCGATTTCCTTGGCACCAACTTCCGCGGCCGTCTTCGCGTCCTGGCCCTGTTCGATATAGCGGACGATGTTCTCGATCATCACGATCGCATCGTCGACCACGAAGCCGGTGGCCACCGCCAGCGCCATCAGCGAGAGGTTATCCAGCGACATGCCCGCGAAGGCCATGACACCGAACGTACCCATCAGCGAGAGCGGCACCGCGACCGACGGGATCACCGTGGCCCACAGGCGGCGCAGGAAGACGAAGATCACCGCCACCACGAGGCAGATCGTCAGGATCAGGGTGAACTGCACGTCCTCGACCGAGGCGCGGATGGTGATCGTGCGGTCGGAGAACACCTTCAGGTGCACATCCGCCGGCAGCACCTTCTGCAGGTCCGGGATGGTGTCGCGGATGGACTTCACCGTCTGCACGATGTTCGCGCCCGGCTGGCGGCGGATATCGAGCAGCACGGCCGGCTTGCCGTTGGACCACGCGGCGAGCTGGTCGTTTTCCACGCCATCGACGACGTTGGCGACATCCTTCAGGCGCACCGGTGAATCGTTGGTGTAGCTGATGATCGTGTCTTTGTAATCGGCGGCGGTGGCGAGCTGGTCGTTCGTGCCGATGCTGTAAGACTGGGTCTTGCCGTTCAGCGTGCCCTTGGGCGCATTGACGTTCGCCTGGGTCAGCGAGCTGCGCACGTCCTCCATGGTCAGGCCAAGGTTGGCCAGCTGCGCGGGGTTGATCTGGATGCGCACGGCCGGGCGCACGTTGCCCGCGATCGAGACGAGGCCCACGCCCTGAACCTGGGCGAGCTTCTGCGCGATGATCGAATCGGCGTAGTTGTTCACGTCGCGCAGCTGCACCGTATCCGAGGTGAGCTCGAGCGTCATGATCGGCGCATCGGCCGGGTTCACGCGGTTGTAGACCGGCGGGTACGGCAGGTTGTTCGGCAGCGTGCCGCGTGCCTGGTTGATCGCCGCCTGCACGTCCTGCGCGGCGATATCGATGTCGCGATCCATGTTGAACTGCAGCACGATCGTCGACAGGCCCGCCGACGAGTCGGAGCTCATCATGTTCAGGCCGGAGATCTGGCCGAAGTTACGCTCGAGCGGCGTGGTGATCAGCGCCGCCATGGTGCTGGCCGAGGCACCGGGATACTGGGTGGTGACGACGAGGCTGGGCGCGTCGATTTCCGGCAGCGCCGAGACCGGCAGCTGCCGGTAGCCGAGGATGCCGAGCAGCAGCACCGCCACCATGAGCAGCGAGGTTGCGATCGGCCGGCGAATGAAGAGTGTCGAGAAACCCACGTTGCGATCCTGGTGTCTGGGCCATGTGACCCGTGGGCGGTGCGTCCCTCATGGACGCACCGCGCGCGTCAAGGGTTAACCGCCGCGGCGGCCGCCCTGGCGCCCCTTGGCCTTGTCCTTGTCCTTCTGCAGCTCTTCCGCCGTCGGCGCGGCAGGCACCTGGCCCGGGGCCAGCGGCTGCACCTTGGAACCCGGCTTCAGGCGGAACTGGCCTTCGGTGACGACCTTGTCGTTCAGCTTCAGGCCCTTCGAAATCATGACGTGGCTGTCGCCCACTTCGGCGGCGGTTTCCACGGCCTGCATCTTGACCGTGTTGTCGCCCTGCACGAGGTACACGTAGTCACCATCCGGACCACGCTGCACGGCCTGCGCCGGGATCACCAGGCCGCCCTTCACCGTGCGCACGCGCAGGCGCGCGTTGACGAACTGGCCCGGCCACAGCTCGGTCTTCTGGTTATCGAAGAGACCGCGCAGGCGGAACGTGCCGGTGGTGGTGTCGATGGTGTTGTTGATGACCTCGAGCTTGCCGCTGGTCATCACGTGCGCATCGATGCGGTCGAGCGCATCGACGGTGAGCGGATCGGTCGGGTCATCGCGCATGGCGCTGCGCACCATGTCGAGGTTCTTCTCGGGCAGGGTGAACGTGACGTAGATCGGGTGCACCTCGGTCAGCGTCACGATGGACGTGGTGGTGGTGACGATGTTGCCGACGTCGACGCCACGGATGCCGGCCAGGCCGGTGATCGGCGCGATGACCTTGGTGAAGCCGAGCTGCACCTGTGCGGCGCGGATCGAAGCCTGGTCGGCCACGACCGTGGCATTTGCCTGGTCGAGCGTGTTCTTCAGGTTATCCAGGTCCTGCTTGGACACGTACTGCTGGCCGCCCTTGCTCACGAGGTTCTGCGAACGCTCGAGGTTGTTCTTGGCGGTGGCCGACAGCGCCTGGTCCTGCTTGAGCTTGGCCAGGGCCTGGTCGTACTGGGACTGGATGGTGCGCGGATCGATCTCCGCCAGCACGTCACCCTGCTTCACTTCCTGGCCTTCGGTGAAGTTCAGCTTCATGAGCTGGCCGCCGACCTGCGGGCTCACCGTGACCTGGTTACGCGCCTGCACGGTACCCGTGGCGCTGAGATAGACCGGAACGTCCTGGGCCACGACGGGCACCACGGTCACCGGAACCGGCGGCTGGTCCTTGCCCTGCCCTTCGCCGTTGGCCTGGGCGGATGCACCCTGGGCGTTTGCACCACCCTTGTGCATGCGGGGTAGGACGACGACGGCGGCGATCACCACAACCACGATGACCGCCAGCGCGATTTTCCAAAAACGCGACATGTAAAGCTCCCAATGAGAATCCGGTCGACGGCACTGCCCTTCGGCCTGGCGCGCCTCGCGCCGCGGGTTTTATACCCTGAAAACGTGAAGGTTCGGCGGCGACAATATAGGTGTAGGGGAACGGGATTGAACAATGCCGGTTGACAGGGGTACACCATGACTGACGGCATGCTACCCACCGCTTGCGGCCCGCTTTGAGGCCATTCGCGGGCAGCCTCGGGGAGGACCGCTGACGAATGCGAAGGTTCCGTTATACTCGGGCGGTTAGACCGCTGTCAGGCGGCAGGCAAGCCGGGCCCCGGGGAGGGGGACGGCACACCCAATCTCGATGGGAGTCAATGCGTGAGTGGTTCTCCGAGCAAGTCCGACCAGAACTTCGTCCGTCAATTCTCGTGGCTTACGGCCGGCTTAAGTCTTCTCGCCCTTGTCCTGATGGTGTTGGCTTACACCATCTATTCGAACATACCGAAGGACCAGGATCCGGCCGTGGCGAAGCGCACGGAGGCCCGGATCGCACCGGTGGGTGCCGTTTACGCTGGTGATACCGGCCGTGCGGCCATGCTGGCGGCCCAGGAGGCGGCGGCGAAGGCGGCGGCCTCGCAGGTCGCCTACGGCGGCAGCAAGGATGGCAAGACGATCTACGACAACCTGTGCCACAGCTGCCATACGGCCGGCGTGGCGGGTGCGCCGAAGCTGGGCGACAAGGGTGCCTGGGGTGCGCGCATCGCCGAGGGCACGGCGACGCTGATCAAGCATGCGATCGAGGGCTACACCGGCCCGGACGGCAACCACATGCCCCCGAAGGGCGGCAACCCGGCCCTCACCGACGAGCAGGTCACGAACACCGTGAAGTGGATGGTCGACCAGGCGAAGTAAGCCTGCTCGCCCTACCTGAAAGCCCGGCTCTATGCCGGGCTTTTCATTGCAAGCCGAAGGAAAGGCGCGTGGCTACCGCGCGGCGATCCAATCGAGCGCAAATGATTGAAGCTGCGGGAAAAATGCGGCGAAGGTCTCGCGCAGCATCGCATCGTGCTCCAGCAGCAGCGGCACCGATTCGCCCACCGGGTTCGCCCGCGACAGCCGCCTCGACAGGCCGCCCAATGCCGCCGCCACCCGGTCCACGTCCGCATAGCCGGCCGGCAGGTCGTTCGCATCCATATAAGAAAGGAAGCGCTTCAGGCCATCCGGCAGCAGGGGCTCCGCCGCGTGCAACTCCGCCCGCAGGTCATCCGAGAACACCTGCAGGGGCGTCGCGCAGTAGCGGGTGAAATCGCGCGCCAGGCAATGGTCGAACCACACATCCAGGAAGATGCCCGCGTAACGCCGGAACGGCGGCGGCATGGCCTCGCGTGCGTTGCGCACCAACGGATGTGTATCCGTATAGCCGTCGATCGCCCGGTGCAGGTAGATGCCATCGCGCACCCGCGCCGGCAATGAATCATCCGGGGTACCGCGGACGAAATCGCCCATCACGCCGCCCAGGCGCAAGCCCGCGTCGTGGCCGGCCAGCAGCGCATGCGCCAGCACGTTCACGGGTGGGCTCCGGCGCGGGTGGCGCGGCCAGCGGTTATCATGGCGGGCATGACTGATCTTCTACCTACAGCGCCGGAGAGCTTTCCGGACGAAACGCTGAGCTTCGCGCTGGCCGGGCCCGCGGGCAAGCTCGAATGTGAGGCCAAGGCTGCGACCGAGGGCCGCAGGAACGCCATCGCCGTGATCTGCCACCCGCTTTCCACGGATGGCGGCAGCATGCACAACAAGGTCGTGACCATGGTGGAGCGCGCCCTGCGCGAGTCCGGCGTGGACACGGTCATCTTCAATTTCCGCAGCGTCGGCCGGTCCGAAGGCGACTTCGACCATGGCCACGGCGAGAGCGACGACCTCGCCACCGTGGTGGCCTGGGCGCGCAAGGTTCGACCCGGCGCGAAGCTGTGGCTCGCCGGGTTCTCCTTCGGCAGCTATGTCACGCTGCGCAACGCGGTGGCGCTGGGCGCCAGCGCGCTGATCAGCATCGCGCCGCCCGCCGCCGGCCGCGGCTGGGACTTCGGCCCGCTCGAACTGCCTACATGCCCGTGGCTCGTGGTCATGGGCGACGCCGACGAGATCGTCGAGCCCCAGGCGGTCTACGACTGGATCGAGAGCCTGCCCGAAGACCGGCGGCCGAAGCTGGTGAAGATGGAGGAGACGAGCCACTTCTTCCATCGCCGGCTCATGGACCTGCGTGGCGTGATCCGCCACGAGGTGAAGGATTGGCCGCCCCTGCCGGACGGCGGCGAGGCATGAGCTGCACGGAGCTGACGCCCGGCGAACGCTACCGGGACGGCGTCGTGGGCCACCGCTGGGAATCCGATCCGGCGCAGCTGGGCGTGATCGCCGAGTTCGACCGCATGCACGCGGCGCTCTGCCAGCCGGCCGAGCCGGCGGGTGGCGGCTTGTTCGGCCGGCTCAAGTCCATGCTCGGCGGCGATGCCCCTCGCGAGCCGGTGAAAGGGCTGTACCTGTGGGGCAGCGTCGGCCGCGGCAAGACCTTCCTCATGGATCTGTTCGTCTCGAGCCTGTCACCGGGCCTCGCGCTGCGCAGGCATTTCCACCGCTTCATGCAGGAAACGCACGCGACCCTGCGCGAGCTCGGTGAACGACAGAACCCGCTGGATGAAGTCGCCTCGCGTATCGCCGCGAAGCACCGCGTGCTCTGCCTCGATGAATTCATCATCCTCGATATCGGCGATGCCATGATCATGGCCGGCCTGCTCGAAGGCCTGTTCTCGCGCGGGGTCACGCTCGTGACGACGTCGAACACGATGCCCGCCAACCTTTACAAGGATGGCCTGCAGCGGGCGCGGTTCCTGCCGGCGATCGCGGCGCTCGAGAAGTACTGCGTGGTGCACGAGATGGTCTCGCCCCGCGACTGGCGCCTGCGCTCGCTGACCCAGGCCTCGGTCTACCTCGTGCCGCCGGGCGCCGAAGCCGAGCGCTCGCTGGCGAAGATCTTCACCGAGCAAGCCCAGGGCGAGATCGAAGACGCCGGGACGCTCACCGTGAACAGCCGTGAGATCCCGGTACGCCGCCGCGCGGCGAACATCATCTGGTTCGATTTCTCCGCGTTGTGCGAGGGCCCGCGCGCGGTCACGGACTACATCGAGCTGGCGAAGACGTATCCGACGGTGATCCTCTCCGGCGTGCCGCAGTTCACCGATTTCACCGAGAACGAGGCCAAGCGCTTTGTCCTGCTGGTGGACGAGTTCTACGATCGCCACGTAAAGTTGGCGTTGTCGGCGGCGGCGCCGATTACCGAGCTCTACGATGGCAAACGCGTGCGCGCCGAATTTGGCCGCACCGAGTCACGCCTGATCGAGATGCAGAGCGAAGACTACCTGGGACGCGACCACAAGCCATGAGTTGACGTGGGCAAGATCGCCTGTTTGCAACCATGCCGTGCGAACGATGCTATCAGGGCGGGAATGCCGCGAACTAATGACGAGAGACGCTCATGGAACATTGTGAACTGGTCCCCGGCCGCGGCATCCGCCACGGCAAAACCGAGATCTTCTTCAACGAGAAGCGCGCCACCCTTCGCGCCGCGCTGGGCGAGCCGATCCCGCCCTCGAACCCCATGTGGGATGACGAAGACGAGTTCGTCCGGGGCGGCGAGGAATGGCTGCGCCTGCGCTTCGTCGACAACAAGCTTGCCGACATCGAAGTGCTGGGCGGCACCCTCTCCTACAAGGACATCGAGCTCAAGGACACCGACGTCCGCACGCTCAAGGATGGGCTGAACAACCACGGCCTCGTCCTCACCGATGTCACCGAGTGGCTCAGCGAGGGCCGCGACTGCATCGACCTGCAGATCGTCGTGGCCACGGCAGGCGATGTCGAGGTCGTCGACGACCTGGAAGAAGGCAAGCAGGATCGCATCGCCTGGGTCATCACGAGCAGGGACTTCGAGATCGAGGACGCATGATGCCGCGCGCCACCACCTGGCTCCGCCTCGTGGTGGCGGCCAGCTTCCTTGCCGCATTGGCTGGCTGTGCAAGCGCTCCCCGCGTCGCGCCCCAGCGCAGCGCGCTCGCGCACTGGTCGCCGTCGCCGAACTTCAACGCGCGGAAGGCGCAGGTCATCGTGCTCCACCACACGTCGATCGGCGATGCGGAGGCTTCCCTTCGCGTCCTGAAGACGCGCAACAGCCAGGGCGAGGTCAGCGCGCACTACCTCATCGAGATGGACGGCCGCATCGACCAGCTCGTCGATGACGGTGAGCGCGCTTGGCACGCCGGCGCGTCGCGCTGGGGCGACATGACCGACCTGAATTCCTCGTCCATCGGCATCGAGATCGACAACGACGGGCACTCCCCGTTTACCCAGCCACAGATCGATGCGCTGGTCCGCCTTCTGGCCGACCTCACCACGCGCCTGGGCATTCCGCGCACGGCCGTCGTAGGCCACGGTGATATCGCACCGGGGCGCAAGGACGATCCCAGCGTGCTTTTCCCGTGGGGAACGCTGGCGCGGTATGGCTTCGGCCTGTGGTTCGATACACCGCTCACGCCCGCGCCGCCGGGGTTCGACAGCCTCGCGGCGATGCGCCTGGTCGGTTACGACGTCTCGAATCCACGCGCGGCCATCATCGCCTTCCATCGCCACTACCGGGCGATGGAGACGGATACGCTGGATGAGACGGATGCGGCGATTCTTTATTCGCTGCAGCGGAAGTTGATGGCGCCGCGTCAGTAAGCGAAGGTCTGGAACGCATCGATCGTGCGGTCTACGCCTTCGTCGTCGATGTCGAGGTGCGTGACCAGGCGGATTGACGGAAGGTAGCCGATGCTCAGGCGAATGCCTTTCGCGGCGGTGTGCTTCGCGAGGTCCTGCAGGCGCTGCGGTGGGACGTCCACGAACACCATGTTGGTGTGGCAACCCTGCACGGTGAGGCCCTCGATCTTGCCGAGCGCCTCGGCCAGGCGCTTCGCCCGCGCGTGGTCATCGGCGAGGCGCTCGACGTGGTGATCCAGCGCATGCATGGCCGCGGCGGCGAGCAAGCCGGCCTGGCGCCAGCCACCGCCGGTGACCTTGCGCCAGCGGCGGGCGCGGTCGATGAGCTTCACATCGCCCAGCAGCACCGAACCCACGGGCGCACCCAGCCCCTTCGACAGGCAGACGGAGACGCTGTCGAAGCCCGCCGCTACGTCGCGGGGCTTCCGGCCGTAGGCGATCGCCGCGTTATATAGCCGCGCGCCGTCGAGATGCAGCCCCAGACCGCGGCGCGTGGCCACCTCGCGCGCCGCTGCCATGTATTCGAAGGGCAGCGCGCGGCCATGCCATGTGTTTTCCAGCGCCAGCAGCTTCGACCGGGCGAAGTGCGGGTCGACCGGCTTGATCGCCGCCTCGACCTTGTCGAGCGGCAGCGTGCCGTCGGCGGCCTGCGGGATCGGCTGCGGCTGGATCGAGCCGAGCACGGCGGCACCGCCACCCTCGAAGCGATACGTGTGCGCATCGGCGCCCACGATGTATTCATCGCCACGCTCGCAATGGCTCATCAGCGCCAGCAGGTTGCTCTGCGTACCGGTGGGCACGAACAAGGCGGCGGCGAACCCGAGGTCGGCGGCGAGCCGGTCCTGCAGCGCGTCTATCGTGGGGTCTTCGCCGTACACGTCATCGCCGACCGGCGCGCGCAGCATCGCTTCGCGCATGGCATCGGTGGGCTGGGTGACGGTATCGCTGCGCAGGTCGATGGTTCGCATGGGTGCCGGGTCGTCGAGGGGCCAGCCGCTGATGGTACGCCAGCCCGTTCACGATTCCGTAGCCTGGATCACGCCATGCTCTGCCGCATGATCACGATCGTCATGGGTGTATCCGGCAGCGGCAAGAGCACCGTGGGTGGCGACCTCGCCAGCCACCTGGGCCTGCCGTTCGTCGACGGCGACAGCCTCCATCCCCAGGCCAACAAGGACAAGATGGCGCACGGCGTGCCACTCGACGATGCCGACCGCCAGCCGTGGCTCGCGGCCATCGTCGCGGTGATGGACGAGCATCGCGCACGCCGCCAGTCGCTGGTCATCGCTTGTTCCGCGCTGAAGCGGCGCTATCGCGATTTCCTGCGGGGCGAGCACCGCGATGTCCGCTTCGTCTACCTGCACGGTACGCGGGATGTGCTGGCCGAACGCCTGCGCGAGCGGGGCAGCCACTTCTTCGATCCCGCCCTGCTCGACAGCCAGCTCGCCACGCTCGAGGAGCCATCGCGGACAGAGGCGGCCTGGGTGGAGATCACCGACCCGCCCGCGCGCATCGTCGAGAAGGTGATTCGCGCCGGGTGCGCCGAGGCGCGTCAGGCCGCGCGGTAGTCCGACGGCGGCTTGCCCAGCGCGCGGCGGAACATCGTCGAAAAGCTGGTGGCGCTTTCATAACCCAGGTCGAGCGCGACATCGGTCACCGCATCGCCGGCGGCCAGCCGCGGCAAGGCGGCGAGCAGGCAGGCCTGCTGGCGCCAGCGTGCGAAGCTCATGCCGGTTTCGCGGCGGAACAGCCGGGTGAAAGTGCGCCGGTGCATGCCGAGGCCAGCCGCCCAGGCATCGATGCCCTCGGCGACGTTCGGGTGCTCGAGGAAGTGCGCCGATAGCGAGGCCAGTGCCGGATCGGTCGGCAACGGAAGATCCAGCGGCACGCGCGGCGCGCGATTGATCTCTTCCACGAGCAATGCCATCAGCAGGCCGTCGCGCCCGGCAGGATCGTATTCGCGGGGGACCTGGACCGCTTCGACCAGCAGGGCGCGCAGGAGGGGCGACACCGCGATGACGCGGCAAGCCTCCCCCGCCGGGCCAGTCACCTCGGGCTCGATGTAGACGCTGCGCGTCTTCACCGCCCCGATCATCCGGACCGCATGCGGCGTACCCGAGGGAATCCACACGGCGCGTTCCGGCGGCGCGATCCATGCGCCATACGGCGTCGTGATCGCGATCGTGCCCTCGGAGGCATACAGGAGCTGGCCGCGCCGGTGCTGGTGGGTCGGCAGCTCGAAGGCGGCGGGATACGTATTGCCACGGGAGACGATCGGTCGTGGCGTCGCCTCGAAGGCGTCGGCATCGCTGAGAGGCATGATCGCTGGCCCAAACTCAAAGGGTTTTGACCCGCATTCTAGCGCGGGACACGGCCGGGCGTGGTTTCATATGTCATCCCTACCCCAGGACCGCCCCATGCAAGCCCCAGCCGACGCGGCGGCGCAGGCCACCCGCGCTGCCGCCCCCACCGTTTACAGCGTCATCTTCGCGATCAGCTTCTGCCACCTGCTCAATGACATGATGCAGTCGCTGCTGCCGGCCATCTATCCCGGCCTGAAGAGCGATTTCCAGCTCGACTTCGGCCAGATCGGCCTGATCACGCTGACCTACCAGATCACTGCGTCGATCCTGCAACCGCTGATCGGCCTGTACGCGGACCGTCGTCCGACGCCGCTCGCGCTGCCTGGCGGCACGCTGTTCTCGCTGGCCGGCCTGCTGGTCCTGTCGCAGGCGCATGCGTATCCGGTCCTGCTGGCGGGCGCCGCCCTGCTCGGCATGGGCTCGTCGGTGTTCCACCCGGAATCGTCGCGCGTGGCGCGCATGGCCTCGGGTGGCAAGCACGGCCTGGCCCAGTCGCTGTTCCAGGTCGGTGGCAATGCGGGTCAGGCCCTTGGCCCGCTCGCCGCGGCGATCGTCGTGGTGCGCTGGGGCCAGTCGAGCCTTGGATTCTTCGCGCTGCTCGCGCTGCTCTCCTGCGCGATCCTGTGGAACGTCAGCCAGTGGTATCGGCACCATGGCCTGACCCGGCTGACCGCCTCGCACGCGGCACACAAGGAAAGCGCGCCGCCCGCACGCGAAGCCACGCGCGGCATCGCGGTGCTGCTGGCGCTGATCTTCTCGAAGTACGTGTACCTGTCGAGCCTGACGAGTTACTTCACGTTCTACCTGATCCACAAGTTCAACGCGTCGGTCGAAACGGCACAGCTGCACCTGTTCGTCTTCCTCGGCGCCGTGGCGGTCGGCACGATCGTCGGTGGCCCGCTGGGTGATCGCTTCGGCCGCAAGCACGTCATCTGGTTCTCGATCTTGGGCACGCTGCCGTTCACGCTGCTGCTGCCGCACGCCAGCCTGTTCTGGACGGCGCCGCTTACGATCGCCATCGGCCTGATCCTGGCCTCGGCCTTCCCGGCGATCGTCGTATTCGCGCAGGAGCTGGTCCCGGGCAAGGTCGGGATGATCTCCGGGCTGTTCTTCGGTTTCTCGTTCGGCATGGGCGGCATTGGTGCCGCAGTGCTGGGCGAACTGGCCGACCATTACGGCATCGAGGCCGTGTACCAGATCTGTGCGTTCCTGCCGTTGATCGGGTTGCTGGCGGCGTTCTTGCCTAATCCGAAGCGCTGAGGGGATCGCGCGCAAGCGCGCTTCCACGAGAAGCACCGGGAATCCATCGCGCGCAAGCGCGCTCCCACAAACGCCATCGCGCGCTCCCACAGCTGCCTTCTTGTGGGAGCGCGCTTGCGCGCGATGGGCCTTTAGCCTCGTGCCACAAGCCCGCGCATGACCTCATCCAGCGTCGTCACGCCCTTGCGCGCGCTGGAACCGAAATCGATCCAGCCTTCGTTGAAGCCATCGATCATGCGCATCCTGGGCCCAGGGTTTCGCATACCCTGCGAGCGGAACCTCTCCTCCCACGTATTGCGAGGAACCACGCGCGCCACCACGTCACGACCCAGCGCGTTCGCAAGCGATGCCGCGATATCGTCCGGGCTCACCCGCACCGGCCCTTCGAGCTCGACGACACGCACGCCTTCCCACGTTTCCCCCAGCAGCTTCGCGGCGAGCTCGCCGATATCCTTCGTCGCGACCATCGCGATGCGCCGGTCGAGTGGCATGAGGTAGCTATCAAAGCTGCCGTGGTCACGCGCCGGGGCGATGTCCCGCTGCGTGTTCTCCATGAACCAGGCGGCGCGCAGGAACGTAACTGGCATGGGCAGCGCACCGAGCACCTGCTCCATCCGGCCGAGCTGGGAGAGCAGGTTCTCGTGCGGTGCGTCGGCGCCGATGGTCGACAGGGCGACGACGCGCCCGGGCCGCGCCGCGAGCAGTGCATCCCTGATCGAATCAATCGTACGCTTCGACTCGGGGAACCCCGGCGACGGATCGAACAGCGGCGGTAGCAGGATGAAGACCGCCTCCGCGCCTTCGAAGGCACTGGCCAGCGCAGGCGTGTCATCGAGCCCGGCGATCGCGACCTGTTCGAAGCGCGTGGCCTTGGCCGCATCGCGCACGACGGCGCGGAAAGGTTGGCGGGCGGCGCGCAGGGCCTCGGCTAGCGAGGCCCCGACCTGGCCGGTGATACCGGTGATGGCGTACATGGTTGGCTCCGTCTGTCTGGAAAGGACGGAGCACAGGCTAGATGCCGGCAAGCCATGACTGAAGCGACATTATCGCAGCACATTGATGACCAAAGGTCACCGGTCCCGCGTCAGGCGAACTCCGCCCACGCGTCCGCATCCTGCGCGACCTTCCGCTCACCGAAACGCAGGTCCTGCGCCGCGGGTGCGGGCGCCTCGGCAGGCGCGCCACCGTCCACGGTGAAGAACGCCACCTGCTCGCGCAACGACTGCGCCTGGTCCTGCATGGATTTCGCCGCCGCGGCCGCCTCTTCCACCAGTGCCGCGTTCTCCTGGGTCACCTGGTCGATCTGGGCGATGGCAATGTTGACCTGATCGACACCAGCCGACTGCTCGGCGCTCGCGGCCGCGATCTCGGCGACGATATCGGTCACCTTGTTCACGCTGCCGACGATGTCGCGCAGCGCGTCCGCGGAACGCTCGACCAACCCCGCGCCGGTTTCGACGCGTTCGCCACTTTCGACGATCAGCGCCTTGATCTCCTTCGACGCCGCCGCGCTGGACTGGGCAAGGCGGCGCACTTCGCCAGCGACCACCGCGAAGCCACGGCCCTGCTCACCCGCACGCGCGGCTTCGACCGCCGCGTTCAGCGCGAGCAGGTTGGTCTGGAAAGCGATCTCGTCGATCATGCCGACGATATCGGCGATGCGCCGGCTGGAGTCGCCGATGTCACGCATCGCGTCCATCGCCTGCGCTACTACTTCGCCGCCGCGCTCGGCTTCGCTGCGCGCGTGACGCGAGAGACGGTCGGCGGCGGTCGCGTTTTCAGCGTTCTGCTTCACGGTCGCGGTCATCTCTTCCATCGACGCCGCGGTCTCTTCGAGGCTGGAAGCCTGTTCCTGCGTGCGATGCGAAAGATCATCGTTACCGCGCGAAATCTCGGCTGACGTCGTGGAGACGACGTGCGCGCCCTGCTGCACTTCCGCCACGATCGAGGCCAGCGTGCCGCGCATGCGCTCGAGCGCGCCCAGCAGGCTTTCCGGAGCGACGCCGGCCATGTCTTCGTTGCGCAGGTCACCGCCGGCGATGCGGCTGGCGATGCGCTGCGCTTCATTCGGCTCGCCACCGATCGTGGCGCGGATGCTGCGCATGGAGAACCACACGACGAACAGCGCGAGCACGGCGATCAGGCCGGACTTCAGCAGGTCACCCTGCAGCTGCTGGCGGAACGCCGCATCGATGTCGGTGAAGTACGCACCCGAGATGAAATGCAGGTCCCACGGCTGGTACAGCGCCGAGTAGCTGATCTTGTCGCGCAGCTCCTTCGTCTTCGGCATCACCTGGGTGTAGCGGGTGAAGCCGTGGCCTTCCTTCGTGTCCGCATCGAGCATCGCGACATAGTGGTGGAAGCCATTACCATCGACGTCATCGCGGATGTTCTTCCCGAGCTCGTCGTGGCGCAGCGGATGCATGCGCAGCGCCAGCCCGGAATCGAACGCGAACACGTAGCCGTTCTTGCCATCCCAGCGCATCGTCTCGATCACGCGCAGCGCGTCCGTTCGGGCCTGCGCATCGCTCATTTCGCCCTTGGTGGCACGCGCGTGGTACGCGTCGGCCACGGCCGTGGCGGCCATCACATGTTGTGCAAGCGCCTGCTCCAGCGAACGCATCTGCGCGTCGCGGCTTTCCATGGCGGACATCACCACCTGGCCGACCAGGCCCAGGACCACGATCGACATCACCATCCACACCCGCGTATTCAGCGTGGTGCGACCAAACCACTTCATTACAGCCGACATGCCACTTCACCCTCAGGACGATCCCCCGTGAGCGCTTTATCGGCAAAACCTTGCGACCCTTTATGTCGCTTGTGTGACGTGGGTCACGGCCGGATGACTCACGGCAGCGTGAGACGATGCGTGCCGCTGCCCAGCGTGACGGTCTTTGCGCCGGGCAATCCAACCTCCGCCTCCGCCCCGACCGGGACGTGGATGTCCAGTTCGACACGCCCACCCGCCTTGTGCCACGCCACCGACGCCTCGCCATAGGGGGTCATGACCGCGGCGGAGGCATGATCCAGCCCTGCGGTGAGCGCCGGGCGGATGCCGATCCGCCGCCAGCCGGGGGCGAGCGGGCGCAGGCCCGCGACATCCTCGAACAACCAGTCGTCGACCGTGCCCAGGAAGTAGTGGCCGCGCGAGCGCGAGGCGAGCTTCCAGTGCTCCCATAGGCTCGTGGCGCCGTTCGCGCGCCAGAAGCCCCAGCTGGGGAAGGTCACCTGGGTGGCGATGGCCCAGGCTTCGTCGGCGTGCCCCGTCGCGGTCAGCACCGGGAGGATGAGCTTGGTCGCGAGTGCGCCCGTGTCGAGGTGATCGCCGCGCGCATGGGCATCGGCCGCGACACTGGCGGCCACGCGCTCACGTAGCGCCTCGGGCACCAGGCCAAACCCCAGCGCGAGCAGGTTGTGCGCCTGCCGGTAGCCCTGGTCGCCTTCGCCACGGTAAACGCCCTTCCCGCGGTCGAGGAAACGGGCGTTGAAGGCATCGCGAACCCGGTCCGCCATGCCATCGAAACGCCTGGCTCCGGCCTCGTCATCGGCAAGCCGCTGCATGTCGGCGACCACGCGCTCCATGCGATACAGATAAGCCGTGCCCGCGACCCGCTTGTCCTCCGGTGCATTTTCGCCGGACGGATCCGTTTCCGGACTCACCCAGTCGCCGAGTTCCGTGTTCGCGATGCCACCCGGCGAGCGTGCGTCTTCCATCGCGACGTAACGCGCCATGCCCGCGAGGTGCTCATCGATCGGCGCGCGATCGCCCGTCGCCATATAGACCGACCAGGGCACCAGCACATAGGCCGAGTGCCAGGTGGGCGCATGCACGTCCAGGGCCCAGCCCGCGTTCGGTGCGGTCACCAGCGGCGCGCCATCCGCGCCGCGCGTATCGGCGATATCGCGCACCCACTTCGTGAGCAGCGCGCCGGCATCGACGTTGCGCAGGAACATGTCCGCACCGAGCATGCCATCGCCGGTCCAGCCATTCTTCTCGTACATGGGTGTATCGGTCGGGATCCCATGCAGGTTGTTGAGCAGGGTGTCCACGGTGGCGCGATGGATCCAGTTGAGCAGGTCGTTGGCGCTATCGAAACGCCCCGTCACCTCGACATCGGTGTGCACCAGCTGCGCCTTCACCGCATCCAGCGACGGGCGCCCGGGCCCCGGCCAGCCATCGACCTGCACGTAGCGAAAGCCCTTATAGGAAAAGCGCGGATGCCAGTGCGTGCGCCCATCGCCCAGGGTCAGGTGATCGGTCTGGAAACCGTGCTTGAAGTAGTGGTGTTCGTCGCGCGCATCCACCGTGCCATCGGGCAGCAGCTTCTCGCCATAGCGTGCGGTTACCACCGTCCCCGCCGGGCCCTCCACGGTGAAGTCGGCCCAGCCGGCGATCACGCGGGGGAAGGCGAAGACATACGTGCCCGGCTTCAGTTCGGTGATTTCCGTGGCGCCAAGCGTTCCCGTGATGCGTATGGGCTGCTCGATCTGCGCGACCAGGCGCCCGGTAGGCGCCGGCAGCACGGTGGCCGGCGCCCATTGCGCAGGTATCGCCGCGCGGGCGTCGTAGTCTTCCCCGCCATACAGGTCATCCAGCCGCGTCGGGCCATCCGCCAGCTCCCAGCGGGTATCGGTGGGGATGCGCTCGACCCGGCCATCCGCGTAACGGATGACCAGCACCGCACGCAGGCGCGGCTGGCCGTGCCAGGGCGCGCGCTCCCAGTGCCAGACGTTCGGATTGGTCATGCCGTAGAAACCACGGCCAAGCTCTGCGCCCAGCGTGTGCTCGCCGGGCGTCAGCGCGACATCCGTGGCAACGACTTCCACCCGCTTCGCGTAATCGGTGAAGCCCGGTGAAAGCACCGCATCACTGACCGGACGGCCATCCAGGCTCATGTCGGCATAGCCGCCTGCGGCGACGTAGAGCGTGGCACCCGTGACATTCGTGCCCACGCGGAAGCGGCGACGCAGCAGGGGTGCCGGCAGGCTTGCGGCATCGGCCTTGCCGATCCATTGCGCGCCCGCCCATCCGGCTTCGTCCACGATCGTGCCGAAGTGGCCTTGCGCGCTCGCCGGGCCTTCGGTCGTGCGTACATCGACCTGCCATTCGTAGCGCTCGCCCGGCGCCAGCGCGGGGCCATCGTAGGGCACGTCGAACGACTGGCCTCCGCGGACATCGCCGCTATCCCACAGGCGCTTGCCGGCGTGGCTCACCTGGACTCGATAGCCCTGCTGCACCGTGGCGTTCTTTTCGGCATGGATCACCCATGAGAACCGCGGCTTTGCCACATCGACATTGAGCGGCGCTTCGGTCCGCTCGACGCGGAGCCGCTCCAGGGTGGCGGCAATACCGCAGGCGGGCACGAGGCCAAGGAGGAGGAACAGGGTGCGAAGGGGCACGGCGTGGCATCCGGGAACAAGGCACGAACCCTCGAGCATACCCGCACACATCCGTCTAACGCGTGCGGGTCTACACAGTACGCACCCATGCCAACCGGAGCCACCGTCATGAAGACCCGCCTCGTCGGCCTCGCCCTGGGCCTCGCCATCGCAAGCACCGCCGCATCCGCCATGCAGCTCGACAAGCTGGGCGGACTCATGGGCGGCGGCTCGGGGGGCAGCCTGACCTCCGGCAGCGCCAGCAATGCCGCGGGCATCATCCAGTACTGCATCAACAACAACTACCTCGGCGGCGGGTCCGGTGCCGCAGGGGTCAAGGACAAGCTGCTCGGCAGCCTCTCCGGCGACCAGAATGCGGCGAATACCGATGCTGGCGGTTCGTCGGGCAGCAACCTGCTGGGCTCGATGACGGGCAAGTCGAAGAAGGGCACCAGCGCCGCCGAGCCGACGCAGGACAAGGGCTACCTCGATGGCGCTAAGGGCCTGCTGACGACCGGCGATGGCAAGAAAGTCGACCTCACCGGCGGCAACAGCAACGATTCCACCGACATCAAGGGAAAGATCGTGCACAAGGCGTGCGATGCGGTGTTGAAGCAGGGGAAGAAGATGGCGGGGATGTAGAGGGGGCTATCGCGTAATACGCCCGATCGCTTCGGTCAGGTCGGCCACGCCATAGGGCTTCACGATCACCGCCGTGCGCGCATCACGCACCACGCCGTTGGCGGTCTGGTCGCCCGTGGCGAACAACACCGGAAGGTCGGGACGCGTCTCGCGCATGCGCTCCGCCACTTCCACGCCATTCATCCCAGGCAGGCCCACGTCGGCCAGCAGGACGTCGATGGTCTCGTTCGTATGCACGCGGATGGCCTCGTTGCCATCGCCTGCCTCGAACACGGTATGCCCACGCGTTTCCAGCATCTCCGCGATGCTCATGCGGATCAGCGCATCGTCTTCCACCACCAGCACGCGCAGCGGCTGCCACGGTCGCGGAGCGGGAGCCGAGGGTGCCGGCGAAGGCATCGTCGATGGTTCCACCGGTGAGCGCTGGGCGAGCACATGGCGCACGCGGCGCGCCAGGGCCTCGCGGGTGTACGGCTTGCTCAGCAGTTCGACGCCTTCGTCGAGGCGCCCGCCATGCACGATGGCGTTCTCGGTGTAGCCCGAGGTAAACAGCACGGCCATGCCCGGCTGGCGTTCCACCGCCTTGCGGGCGAGCTCCGTGCTGCGCAGCGGGCCTGGCATGACTACGTCGGTGAACAGCAGGTCGATCGCCATGCCACTCTCGATGATCGAAAGCGCGCTCTCCGCATCGCGCGCCTTCAGCACGCGATATCCCAGGTCGGCCAGCATGCCCACCACGATCTCGCGGACCTCGTCGTCATCCTCGGCCACCAGGATGGTTTCGTCGCCGCGGTGCAGGCCGCCTTCTTCGAGCGCGACGAGGCGATCCTCGCTCTGCGTGGAGCGCGGCAGGTAGATCTTGACCGTCGTGCCGTGGTCCAGCTCGCTGTAGATCTTCACGTGGCCGCCGGACTGCTTCACGAACCCGTACACCATGGACAGGCCGAGGCCCGTGCCCTTGCCCTCCGGCTTGGTGGTGAAGAACGGCTCGAACACCTGGGGCAGGACCTCCGGGGCGATGCCGCAACCGGTGTCGCTCACCGCCAGCATCACGTACTGGCCGGCCTTCAGGTCGCCGTGGGCGTTGGCGTACGACTCATCGAGCAATGCATTGCCCGCCTCGATCGTGAGCTTGCCCTGCCCGCCCATCGCGTCGCGGGCGTTGATCGCCAGGTTCAGCAGGGCGTTCTCGACGTTGCCGATATCGACCAGGGTGTTCCACAGGCCGCCGGCGATCACGGTTTCCACCTCGATCGCCTCGCCCAGCGAGCGCCGCAGCAGGTCGTCCATGCCACGGATGAACCGGCCGACGTTCACGACCTTGGGCGCCAGCGGCTGCCGGCGGCCAAAGGCGAGCAACTGGGCCGCGAGGCGTGAGCCCCGCTCGACGCCGGCCATGGCGTTGGCCACGCGGCGTTCGGCCCTCGGATTCCCCGCTACATCAGCGGCCAGCAGCTGCAGGTTGCCGCTGATGACCTGGAGCAGGTTGTTGAAATCATGTGCCACGCCGCCGGTGAGCTTCCCGATGGCATCCATCTTCTGGGCCTGCCGCAGCTGGTCCTCGGTCATGTCGAACGTTGATGGCATCTATCCGGACGGTCCCTTGGCATGGGTGAAGCGGGTCGGAATCTTAGCGTCGGGTCTCACGGCGGATGTGTAGGCGGTCTTCACATACGTGTAACGCCGCTGATCACTCCGTTACCAGTGTGGCGGAGAGGTAGATCGGCCAACCCATTGAGTCATCAGCGCATTGGAAAAAATCCCCTATATCTTGTGTTGACCTGCCCTGGACTCGCCTATATCGTGTGTCCCGTTGGTGTCCGAGGCGGCGCGAGTGCCCGTCGGACTTAATAGGGAATCCGGTGTGAATCCGGAACTGCCCCGCAGCGGTAAGTGGAAACGACCCCGTTCAATGCACTGGCTCCACGGGGAGCTGGGAAGCGACGGGTAGGCCGGTGGCGAAAGCCGCCATGTCCACGAAGTCCGAAGACCTGCCAACAGCCGTGGCCGAACAGGCCCGGTTCGTGGTGACGGCTTCCGCGGGGGAGCACGTCGCGGATCGAAGCCCCTCCGTGCGGCTTCATCCCCGGCTTTCCCGTTGGCCCACCCACGCCTAGCCCCGTCCGAGGGAACGGGAGTTTGGACCAGGCCCTGGGGCACGCCAGCATGACGACGATGGATTCCGCAGCGCGCGAGCGCACCGAGACGGCCGACGCGGCCGCCGCTACCACCCACGAAAACAACAACGAGAAGGCCCCCGCAGCGGGCTACCGACAGGACGCCCCGCCGGCGTTCGCCCTGACCCCTCCGCACAACCCCGGCCAGATGCGCGTCAAGAAGCGCAACGGCGGCCAGGAAACCGTGGACGTGAACAAGATCGTGCGCGCGGTGACGCGCAGCGCCGATGGCCTGTTCGCCGTGGATCCGATGCGCGTCGCGCTGAAGACCATCGGCGGCCTGTATGACGGCGCCAGCACGCAGGAGCTCGACCAGCTCTCGATCCGCACCGCCGCGGCGCTGACCGCCGAAGAGCCGGAGTACGGCCAGCTTGCCGCGCGCCTGCTCTCTGCGTTCATCGACAAGGAAGTGAGCGGCCAGGAGATCCAGTCGTTCTCCCAGTCGATCACCATCGGTGGCGAGCTCGGCATCCTCAACGAGCGCCTGCGCGCGTTCGTGCAGGCCAACGCCCGCAAGCTCAACGACGCCATCGACCTCAACGCCTCGCGCCGTTTCGAGTACTTCGGCCTGCGCACGGTGTACGACCGTTACCTGCTGCGCCACCCGACCAAGCGCCACGTCATCGAGACGCCGCAGTACTTCTTCATGCGCATCGCCTGCGCGCTTGGCGGCAACGACGTCGCCGAGACGCTCGAGCTGTACCGCATGCTGTCGTCGCTGGAGTACCTGGCCAGCTCGCCGACCCTGTTCAACGCCGGCACGGCGCACGAGCAGCTCTCGTCGTGCTTCCTGCTCGATTCGCCGGAAGATGACCTCGCGTCGATCTACGCGAAGTACGGCGACGTGGCGCAGCTGTCGAAGTTCGCCGGCGGCATCGGCCTCGCTTACTCGCGCATCCGTTCGCGCGGCTCGCTCATCCGTGGCACCAACGGCCACTCGAACGGCCTGGTGCCGTGGCTGAAGACGCTCGATGCGTCGGTCGCCGCGGTGAACCAGGGCGGCAAGCGCAAGGGCGCGGCCTGCGTGTACCTGGAAACCTGGCACGCCGATATCGAGGAGTTCCTCGAGCTGCGTGAGAACACCGGCGACGACGCGCGCCGCACGCACAACCTGAACCTCGCGAACTGGGTGCCCGACCTGTTCATGCGCCGCGTGGAAACCGACGGCGACTGGTCGCTGTTCGATCCGAAGATCGTCCCGCACTTCGTCGACACCTGGGGCGAGACGTTCGACGCCGCCTACGCGAAGGCCGAGGCCGATGGCCTGGCCGTGAAGTCGGTGAAGGCGCGCGAGCTGTACGCCCGCATGCTGCGCTCGCTGGCGCAGACGGGTAACGGCTGGATGACCTTCAAGGATCGCTCCAACGCGACCAGCAACCAGACCGCCCGTCCGGAAAACGTCATCCACCTCTCGAACCTGTGCACCGAGATCCTCGAGGTGACCAACGCCGGCGAGACCGCCGTGTGCAACCTCGGTTCGGTGAACCTGGCCCGCCACGTCGTCGATGGCGCGTTCGATTTCGAGAAGCTCGCGACCACGGTCCGCACCGCGGTGCGCCAGCTCAACCGCGTGATCGACCTGAACTTCTACCCGATCGATACCGCGCGCACGGCGAACATGAAGTGGCGTCCGGTTGGCCTGGGCGTCATGGGCCTGCAGGATGTGTTCTTCAAGCTGCGCCTGCGCTTCGATTCGGATGAGGCACGCGAGCTCTCCACGCGCATCTCCGAGGAGATCTACTTCCACGCGCTGTCGCAGTCCAACGAGATCGCTGAGCGTGACGGCGCCCACCCGGGCTTCGACGAAAGCCGCGCCGCCAATGGCGAGCTCCAGTTCGACTACTGGCAGGCCGCTACGCCGCACGGCAAGGATGGCCGCTGGGCCGAGCTGCGCGAGAAGGTGAAGACGCACGGCCTGCGCAACTCGCTGCTCATCGCGATCGCGCCGACCGCGACCATCGCCTCGATCGCCGGTTGCTACGAGTGCATCGAGCCGCAGGTCTCCAACCTGTTCAAGCGCGAGACGCTCTCGGGCGACTTCCTGGTGGTCAACCGCCACCTCGTGGAAGAGCTGAAGACGCTCGGCCTGTGGACCGCCGACATCCGCGACCAGATCAAGCTGGCCGAGGGTTCGGTGCAGGGCATCAACGCGATCCCGGCGGAGCTGCGCGCCATCTACCGCACCGTGTGGGAACTGCCGCAGAAGGCGTTGATCGACCTGGCCGCCGCCCGCGGCGCGTACATCGACCAGAGCCAGTCGCTGAACCTGTTCATGGAAAACCCGAACATCGGCCAGCTCTCGTCCATGTACATGTACGCGTGGAAGGCCGGCGTCAAAACCACTTACTACCTGCGTTCGCGCCCGGCGACCCGCATTGCGAAAACGACGGTCAGCGCCGCCGCTGCCGCGCCGGTCGCCCCGGCGGCACCGGCAAGCACGCAGGAACAGGCCGAAGCCGCGGTGTTCTGCTCGCTCGAGAACCCCGAGTACTGCGAAGCCTGCCAGTAACAAAAAAACATTGTGGGAGCGGGGGGGGGGGGGGGGGGGGGGCCCCCCCCCCCCCCCCCCCGCGCCCCCCCCCGCTCCCACAGGTTCCAACGAAATCCAGAGGCACCCGCTTATGTCCGCCCACCCGATCACCCGCGACTCGCACCTGCTCGACCCGGGCTTCGAGCTGACGCTGCGCCCCATGCGCTACCCGAAGTTCTACGAGATGTACCGCGCCGCCATCCGCAATACGTGGACGGTGGAAGAAGTGGACTTCTCGCTCGATGTCACCGACCTCAAGTCGAAGATGTCGGATGCGGATCGCCACCTGATCCATCGCCTGGTCGCGTTCTTCGCTACCGGCGACACGATCGTGTCGAACAACCTGGTGCTCAACCTGTACCAGCACGTGAACTCGCCCGAGGCGCGCATGTTCCTGTCGCGCCAGCTTTATGAAGAAGCGCTGCACGTGCAGTTCTACCTCACGCTGCTCGACACCTACATTCCGGATCCGTCGGAGCGCAACAAGGCCTTCGCGGCGATCGAGAACATCCCGTCGATCCGCCACAAGGGCGAGTTCTGCTTCAAGTGGATCGACTCGATCCAGGACATCAACCGCCTGGAAACGCGCGAACACCGCCGCCAGTTCCTGCTGAACCTGATCTGCTTCGCCGCGTGCATCGAAGGCCTGTTCTTCTTCGCCGCGTTCGCCTACGTGTACTACCTGCGCTCGCGCGGCCTGCTGCACGGCCTGGCCTCCGGTACCAACTGGGTGTTCCGCGACGAGTCGGGCCACATGGCCTTCGCCTTCGACGTGGTTCGCACGGTCCGTGAGGAAGAACCGGATCTCTTCGATGATGAGATGCGCCTGCAGGTCGAGGAGATGCTGGAAGACGCGATCACCTGCGAGACCCAGTTCGCGGCCGACGTGCTCTCCGGCGGCGTGGCCGGCCTCTCGGTGAACGACATGCGCCAGTACCTCGAGTACTGCGCCGACCAGCGCCTGGTCCAGCTCGATATGCCGAAGAAGTACGGCGCGAAGAACCCGTTCGACTTCATGGACTTGCAGGACGTCCAGGAGCTCACCAACTTCTTCGAACGCCGCGTATCGTCCTACCAGGTAGGCGTCCAGGGCGAAGTCTCGTTCGACGAGTCGTTCTGACAAAGCCTCTGTGGGAGCGCGCTTGCGCGCGATGTGCTTGCCGCAAGCCCCATCGCGCGCAAGCGCGCTCCCACAACGGCCTGACGGAAAATGCTGCAATGCAGTAAAATGGGGACATCATGACCAAGTCCACCACCATGCTCCCCATCGCCCGCCCCACCGAGGCCCGTGTCCTCGAGATCGTCTTCCCGGACCACACCAACCACCTCGGCACGCTGTTCGGCGGCCAGGCGCTGGCCTGGATGGACAAGGCGGCCTTCCTGGCGGCGTCGCGCTACTCGCGCAAGATCGTGGTCACCGCCCGCTCCGAGCAGGTCGATTTCCACGTGCCGGTGCGCAAGGGGCAGATGGTCGAGCTGATCGCCATCGTGGTGTCCGTGGGCCGCACCTCCATGAACGTGGACGTGGCCATGTACACCGAAGACCTGATCACCGGTGAGCGCGAGCTCTGCACCCGCGGCACCTTCGTCATGATCGCGCTGGACGAGAACCACAAGCCGACCGCGGTGGAATCCCTCCCGGCGCAGGGCTGAGCCCGCCCGCAAGCCGCGCGCGAACTCGTCTATCCTTGGTCGATGACGTCGTTCATCGACCTGCCCCAGACAGCGAACGATCCCTTCGCGCGGCTGACGCTCAGCTCGCGCCATCCCGGCGTGCCAGATGCGTTCGCGCTGCCTTTCGATGCGCAGGGTTTCAGTGAGGATGATTTCGCCCGGTACGGTATCTCCCGGCCGCCATCCGTCCTGCGTAGCGTCCCGAAGCGCCAGGCGGAATACCTCGCGGGCCGGCGTGTCGCACTCGCAGCCCTCGATGCTGCGGGCCACACCGCCCAGGACCTGGCGATCACCGAAAGCCGGGCGCCTGCGTGGCCACAGGGGTATATCGGCAGCCTCTCCCACGCCGTCGGCCTGGCGGTCGCCGTGGCCATGCGGCCCACCGCGGACGTGCGGGGCATCGGCATCGACATCGAACAGGTCATCCCGCCGGGGCAATTGCCGGCCGTCGAATCCAGCGTGATCGACGACAACGAGCGCTCGGCGCTCGCACCGCTCGCCTCCGCCATGGGCTGGCCCTTCGCCCTGACCGTGGCCTTCTCCGCGAAGGAGAGCTTCTACAAGGCCACCGCAGCGACCGTGGGGCGCTTCTTCGACTTCAGCGCACTACGGATCGCCGCATGTGACGTCGAAGCCGGCTGCCTGGATGCGCGGGTCGTCGAAGACCTCGCACCCTCCCTGGCCGCCGGGCACCGGCAGCGCCTGTACTGGCAGTCCCTGCCCGGCGGCATGATCCTCACCCACTGCATCTGGTGAAGCGCCGCCGTCCCTCGACCGGGTGTTGACTTAGAGCGCACTCGAAGCCGTACGCTTCTCCCCATGCCCACATCCCTGACTATTGCCGAGGCGGCTCTCGCCACCGGCCTCACCACCTACACCCTGCGTTATTACGAGCAGATCGGCCTGATCGACCCGGTACCCCGCCGCGGCGGCCAGCGGATCTACGGCGAGCCTGAGATGCGCCTGATCCAGTTCGTGCTGCGGCTGCGCGGCACGGGCATGCCCATGCGCGATATCCAGGAATACGTCCGCCTGCGCCGCCTTGGTGAAACCGCCGAGAGCATCGTGGGCCGCGGCGACCTGCTCGAGCGGCACGCCGCCCACCTGCGCGAGGAGCTGGTCTCGCTGACCGAGACCATCGCGCGCCTCGACGAGAAGATCGCCCTCTATCGCTCCATCTACGGTGCGGATGGCGCCCCTGCGCCTGTCGCCGCCGCGCCGGTGGATAGCAACGATGACACCGCCCCCACTCCCCGGAGGAAGCAAGCATGATCACCCGCACACTCGGCACGAACGGCCCGGACGTCTCGGCGCAGGGCCTCGGCTGCATGGGCATGAGCGAGTTCTACGGCCCCGGCGATGAAACGCAGAACATCGCCACGCTCGAACGCGCGCTCGAACTCGGCATCACGTTCTGGGATACCTCGGACGCCTACGGCCCGCACACCAACGAAGAGCTGCTCGGCCGCGTACTGCAGGGCCGCCGCGACAAGGTCTTCCTGGCCACGAAGTTCGGCATCGTGCGCGACCCTGCCAACCCGATGGCGCGCGGTATCAGCGGCCGCCCGGAGTACGTGCGCAAATCCGTCGAAGGCAGCCTGCGCCGCTTGAAGACCGACTACATCGACCTCTACTACCAGCACCGCGTCGATCGCGCAGTGCCGATCGAGGAGACCGTCGGCGCGATGGCGGAGCTGGTGAAGGAAGGCAAGGTGCGCCACCTCGGCCTCTCCGAAGCCTCGGCGGAAAGCATCCGCCGCGCAGCACAGGTGCACCCGATCGCCGCGCTGCAGAGCGAGTACTCGCTGTGGACGCGCGACCCGGAAACCACCGGCACGCTGGCGGCCTGCCGCGAGCACGGCATCGCCTTCGTCGCCTACAGCCCGCTGGGCCGTGGCTTCCTCACCGGCGCGATCACGAAGCCGGATGATTTCGCCGAGGACGACTACCGCCGCTACAACCCGCGTTTCACCGGCGAGAACTTCACGAAGAACCTCGCGCTGGTCGACAAGGTGAAGAAGTTCGCGGCCGACAAGGGCTGCACGCCCGGCCAGCTGGCCCTCGCATGGGTGCTGGCACAGGGGCCGGACATCGTGCCGATCCCCGGCACCAAGCGCGTGAAGTACCTCGAGGAAAACGCCGGCGCGATGGACGTGAAGCTCGGCGCCAGCGAGCTCGCGGAGATCGACGAGGTCTTCCCGCCGGATGCGGCCGTGGGCGACCGTTACCAGGCCAACATGATGGGTTCCATCAACGCCTGATTCGCGGCCGTATAATGGCGGTTTGTCCTGTCCGGCACGCCGCCATGTCGTCCCCCGATCATTCGCCCCTGGGCAAGGCCACCGAGTACGCCGACCGCTACGACGTGAGCCTGCTCTTCCCCATTCCCCGCCAGGCCAAGCGCGATGAGATCGGCGTGGATGGCGGCTCCCTGCCGTTCCACGGCGTGGATATCTGGAACGGCTATGAGCTGAGCTGGCTGGATCCCCGCGGCAAGCCCATGGTGGCCGTCGCGGCGTTCCGTTTCCCCGCCACGACGCCGAACATCATCGAATCCAAGTCGTTCAAGCTGTACCTGAATGGCTTCGCGCAGGAGACGATCGCCAGCCGCGACGCCCTGCGCGACATCCTGGTGCGCGACCTCTCCGCGGCGTCGGGCGGTCCGGTCGTCGTGGAACTGCATGCGCCCGAGGAACTGAACGGCCAGCCGCTGCATGAACCCGAGGGTGTGCTGCTGGACGACCAGGAGCTCGATTTCGACAGCTACGGCCCGCCGCGTCCGGATTTCCTCGGTACGCATGAGGGCGAAGCCCGCGAAGTGCTGGTCTCCCACCTGCTGCGCTCCAACTGCCCGGTTACCGGCCAGCCAGACTGGGGCAGCGTGCAGATCAGCTATACCGGCGCCCCGATCGATCGCGCAGGCCTGCTGCGCTACCTCGTCTCGTTCCGTCGCCATACCGAATTCCACGAGCAGTGCGTCGAGCGGATCTTCATGGACCTGCGCGAACGCTGCGCGCCGCGCGAGCTGGCCGTCTATGCCCGTTACACCCGCCGCGGCGGCCTGGATATCAATCCATTCCGCAGCACCGATCCGGCCGCCGTGCCGGATAACCCGCGCGGTGCCCGCCAGTAGATGAACCGTGCATTCATGCGCTCTTCATTGGTATTGCCTTTAGTTGTGTAGCCTGTAACCTGCCGCGGCCGAGGGATGACCTCGTCTCGACCACGCATTGACCTGTTCTATTTCCGGAATCCAGACATGAAGCTTTCCTTCCGCACGCCTGTCCTCGCCACGGCCACCCTGGCCGGCCTCCTGGTCCTTACCGCCTGCGGCAAGAAGGAAGAGCAGACCAACGCCCCGGCCGCCGCCTCGACGGCGCCGGCTCCGGCCGCTGCTCCGGCTCCGGCCAGCACCGCTCCGGTCGCCGCTCCGGCTCCGGCCACCACGGCTGCCGCCGCTCCGGCCGCACCCGCCGCTGCCGCTCCGGCCCCGGTCGCCGCCAGCGACACGCTGAAGGTCGGCTCGGTCACCCTGGGCAGCGCCGTGGGCGCCGACAAGAAGGTCGCCAAGGCGAAGACCACGTTCGCGCCGAACGAGAAGACCATCTACGCCTCGGTCGCCACCGAAGGCACCAGCGCCGGCGCCACGCTGAACGCCAAGTGGACCTACCAGGACGGCGACACGGCCACCACCGTGAGCGACCTCAGCCAGTCGATCAGCACCGATGGCCCGGCCGTCACCACGTTCAAGATCCAGAACCCGAACGAGTGGCCGGAAGGCAAGTACAAGGTCGCCATCTCGCTCAACGGCAAGTCGGTCGGCGACACGGCGTTCGACGTCAAGAAGAAGTAAGGCAGCGCCGGTTGGCGATGGAAAAAAGGCGCGGCGAAAGCCGCGCCTTTTTTGTTGTGATTTCGCGGGGGGCATCGCGCGCAAGCGCGCTCCCACAAGAGCGTTCGTGCACTTGTGGGAGCGCGCTTGCGCGCGATCAATCGCCCGAACGCTTCAACAACGCGTTCAACAACGGATAACTCAGCGCCTCCGGCTCTGCCTTCGCCATGAACGCCGCCGCTCCCTTCGCCGCGCCCGCATAGGCATCCAGCGCAAGCGCGATACCCGCGCTCAGGCGCCGCGCACCTGCTTCATACAACGCCGCATGCGCAGGCAGCCCCGGCACCAGCATCACGTTCAGCGGCATGCCGCCGATGGAACCTGCGACACGGCGGATCTCGTCCACGTTCGCGATGCCCGGTGCGAACAGGCCATCCGCGCCCGCTTCCCGGAACAGCCCCGCGCGGCGGACCACTTCGCCGACCGCTTCGTCGCCGGCGGCGATGCCGCGCAGGTAGATGTCCGTGCGGGCGTTGATGTAGAGATCGCGCCCCTGGAGCGCCGCTCGGATCGCGCGGATCTTCGCAGCGAGTTCGGCGGGGTCGCGCCCGGCGTCCTCGATATTGATGCCGGCGACACCAGCGTCGACCAGCGCGGAAACGAACCGGCCGACTTCGCCCGGATCGCTCGAGCAGCCTTCTTCGATATCGGCACTCAGCGGCACGCGCAACACGGCGGCCATGCGCTTCACCGAGGCCAGCAGTTCATCCGCCGGCAGCTGATCGCCGTCCGGCCAGCCGCAGGCCCAGGCGACGCCGGCGCTGGTCGTGGCCACGGCGGGCGCGCCGGCGTGCTGGATCGCCGCCGCGCTGCCGGCATCCCATGCGTTGGGAAGGACCAGCAGGTTGCCGGCATGGTGGAGGTCGCGGAATCGGGAAGCGCTCACGGCATGCATCCATCAGGGGAGGTGGGGCCACGATCCTCGCATGCCGCGGGGCCCGCAACGCCGCGCCAGGTCATGCCGCGATGACCTGGCAGGTTATGGCCGCCGGCCCTGTTACCCGCTAACGTCGGCCCATGCAGACCCCCGCCTTCGGTCCCCTGTTGAAATCCTGGCGTACGGCGCGCCGCGTGAGCCAGCTTGGGCTGGCCCTCGATGCGGGGGTTTCCGCGCGCCATCTCAGCTATGTCGAAACCGGCAAGGCGCGGCCCAGCCGCGACATGGTCGCCAGGCTGGCGGATAGCCTGGAGCTGCCGCTGCGCGAGAAGAATTCGTTGCTCGTCGCGGCGGGCTTCGCGCCGCGCTACAGCGAGACCGCCCTGGCCATGCCGGCACTCTCGGCGGTGAACCGCGCGATCGAACTCATCCTTCGCCAGCAGGAACCCTACCCGGCCTTCGTGCTGAACCGGCACTGGGACATCCTCCAGGCCAACGACGCCGCGCGCCGGGTCACGGGTGTCGTCATGGGCGGCCGGGGTGTGAAGCATCGCAACATGGTCCGGCAGATCTTCGACCCCGACGACCTCAGGCCGGCCGTCGCGAACTGGGAGGAGGTTGCCGGTGACCTGATCCGCCATCTGCACGAGGCGGTCGCGGCCAACCCTTCGGACGACGTGCTCGCGGCGTTGCTCGAGGAGGCGCTGGGCTATCCGGGCGTACCTTCGCGGTGGCGCCTGCGCGACCTCGACGACGCACCGGCGCCCTTGCTGACCACCGTGCTGCGCCGGGGCAGCGACGAGTTCCGCTTCTTCTCGACGATCACCAGTTTCGCCACGCCGCGTGACGTCACGCTGGAAGAGATCCGCATCGAGTGCTGCTTTCCCGACAACGAAGCCACCGTGCGAGCGTGTGCCGCGCTGCGGCCGGTGTAGAGGCGCTCTTAAAAGGTCTGCCGCACTAAGTAGTCCTACCTAGCGGTTCAGCCACGGCAAGGTTACGTGAGCAACTTGCCAAAAACCGGTGATCCACTACCTCACCGCGCAAAGACGACTCCTTGAACAGCCCGATGCTCGAATGGCACCCAACCTGACGCGGCCACCGCCGTTCGGGCTTTGTGACCACCCGAGGAGAACCCACATGCTTTATTGGGCCGTTGTCTTTTTCATCGTCGCGATCGTGGCCGCGATCTTCGGCTTCGGCGGTATCGCTGCCGGTGCCGCCAGCATTGCGAAGATCCTGTTCGTCGTGTTCCTGATCCTGTTCATCCTGTCGCTTCTGTTTGGCGGGCTGCGCCGCGGGCCGAGGTTGTAACGACCCGTACGCGTAGCACCCCGACGACGCCCCGGCCCAGGCCGGGGCGTCTCCTTTTACGAGGAGCCGAACCATGCACGCCCGCCTTGCCTTCGTCGCGCTTGCCCCACTCGTATTCGCTTCCGCCTATGCGGCGGAGTTCGCGAAGACCACGACCGCCGACGCGGATTTCGTGCGCCGTGCCAGCAGTGCAGGCCTCACCGAAGTCGCCCTCGGCAAGCTCGCTGCCGGCCAGGCCTCCAGCGATGCGGTGAAGACCTTTGCCGCACGCATGGTCGAGGACCACTCGAAGTCGAACGAAGCGCTGGGCAAGCTCGCCGGCACCAAGGGCCTGCAGATCGCCGTGGCACCTGAGCCGGCGCAGCAGCAGGAGATTGACCGCTTGAAGGACCTGGACGGCGCTAAATTCGATCGGGCGTACTCCGACGCCATGGTGAAGGACCACAAGCTGGCGACAGGTCTGTACCAGTTGGAAGCGGATAAGGGCGAAGACCCCGAGATCCGCGACTGGGCGCGCAGCCAGCTGCCGGTGCTGAAGGAGCACGAGAAGCTGGCGGATGGGTTGCCGCCGTTCTAGGTGCGGGACTGGGGCGGGCCATCGCGCGCAAGCGCGCTC
This sequence comes from Luteibacter sp. NPDC104163, assembly GCF_055584245.1. Lineage (NCBI taxonomy): Bacteria > Pseudomonadati > Pseudomonadota > Gammaproteobacteria > Lysobacterales > Rhodanobacteraceae > Luteibacter > Luteibacter sp. NPDC104163. The sequence goes on along the minus strand of NZ_JBVJMK010000006.1, from coordinate 48,150 downwards.
CCACAGGGGCGGGCCACGATATCTTTTGTGGGAGCGCGCTTGCGCGCAATAGGTCCGCGACAGCGCCGGGCGTAAACTCGCCCCTCTGCTCCTGGACCCCGCCATGGACATCAAAGCCCTCGCCGCACTGGACACCCTGCCCCGCACCGAACTGGTCGAAGGCCCGACGCCGATCCACCGCCTGCAACGCATCGAAGCCGCGCTCGGTCTCGCGGAACGCAACATCCAGCTCTACGCCAAACGCGACGATGTCATGCCGCTCGGTGGCGGCGGCAACAAGCTGCGCAAGCTGGAGTATCACCTCGGCGCGGCGCTGGCCGACGGCGTCGATACGATCATCAGCGTCGGTGGCGTGCAATCGAACCATGCGCGGCTCACGGCCGCCGCCTCGGCAAGGCTTGGTCTTGCCTGCGAACTGATCCTCGCCCGCATGGTGCCGCGCGATGGTGACGACTACGAGAAGAATGGCAACGTCCTGCTCGACGATCTTTTCGGGGCGCGACCGCTGCTTCTCCCCCATGGAGAGAACGCCCTCGACCACGCCCTCGCACGCGCGGACGAACTGCGTGCGCGTGGCCGCAAGGTGATGGTGATTCCCGTCGGTGGCTCCACGCCGCGAGGCGTACTCGGGTACGCGCGATGCGCGCGGGAGATCGCTGGGCAGGAAGAGTCGATGGGCGTGCAGTTCGATCGGATCGCCGTGGCGAATGGCAGCTCGGGTACGCATGCGGGACTCATCGCTGGCCTGGCTGCCATGCGCCGCGATCCGCGCACGGCGAAGGCGTATGCGGTGCTGGCGCCGGCGGAGAAGGCCCGCGAGACCACGCGTGACCTCGCGAATGCCGCGCTGGACCTTCTGGGTGCGGATGCCACGGTAGACCTCGCCCACGTCGAGGTCGATGGCTCACAGCTCGGCGAGGGCTACGGCGTGACGACCGACGCGATGCTGGAGGCCGTGCGGCTCATGGCATCGCAGGAGGGGGTGCTGCTGGATCCGGTGTATACGGGCAAGGCATTCGCGGGGTTGTTGCAGGACCTGCGCAGCGGGGCTGTTACGGAGGGTGAGCGTGTGTTGTTCGTGGTGACGGGCGGGACGCCTGGGCTTTACGCATACAGACAGGCTTTTTCCTAGGCTGGACGCATCGCGCGCAAGCGCGCTCCCACAACAGCATGCTCGCCCGCCCTTGTGGGAGCGTGCTTGCACGCGATCGCATCAAGGCAGCATCAGCAAAAGCAGCAAACCGCGCCCTTGTGGGAGCGCGCTTGCGCGCGATGGCATCAAGGCAGCATCAGCAAAAGCAGGAACCCGCGCCCTTGTGGGAGCGTGCTTGCACGCGATGGCATCAGGGCAACGTAACCCGCGCGACCAGCCCACCACCTTCACGATTGGCCAGCCGCAAGTCGCCCCCGATCGAACGCATCAGCTGCAGCGCAATGGCCAGGCCCAGCCCCGCACCGCCCGTGTCACGGCTGCGCGAGCCCTCCAGCCGATGGAACGGTTGCAGCACGTTCTCAAGCTCGGCATCGGGAATCCCCGGCCCGCGATCGGCAATGGTGATCGACAGCACGCCCTCTCCGGAACGGCAGCTCGCCACCTCGGCGCTGCCGCCGTACTTGATGGCGTTATCGATGAGGTTGGTCAACACGCGGCGCAAGGCACGCGGCCGGACCATCGCGGCACCATGCGCCATCTCGCTCAGCGAGACCGGCCGGCCGACATCCTGGTAATCGAAGACCAGGCTCTCGATGAATGCCGCCGGATCCATCTTCACCGGCGCCTCGTCGCCACCGTGGGCACTGCGTGCGTAGGCGACGCCTTCGCGCACGAGATGCTCCATCTCGGCCAGGTCGGCGAGCAGGCGTTCGCTCTCCGGGCCTTCATCGAGCGACTCCACGCGCAGGCGCATGCGGGTGATCGGGGTCTGCAGGTCGTGCGAGATCGAAGCGAGGATGTGCAGGCGCTCCTTCAGGTATACGCCGATGCGCTCCTGCATCGCATTGAACGCCGCCGCGGCCTGCGCCACTTCGGTCGGCCCCTCCTCGCTGATCGGGTGCGGGTCCGCATTCGGCTTCATGGCCTCCGCCGCCTCCGCGAGACGCGCCAGCGGGCGTGTCGCGAGGCGCACCGCGATCCACGCGCAGGTGAGCAGCACGATCATCTGCAGGATGAAGACGAAGGGCAGCCAGTCCGCCATGGCCGGTGGATGCGGGTTCACCTCGAGCGTCAACGGCGAGCCGTCGGCCAGGGTCAGGTGCACCTGGTAGCGCTCGGGCTTCGTCGAAACCGTTTGCGCCGCCACCGCGTAGCGCGCACCGACTTCGCGCGTGATGCGCGCGGTAACGTCGCGCGAGCGCTCGGTGACCAGCGGTTGCCCCGGCTCGCCGGGGCCGAGGATGAAGCGATAGTTGTCCCGCGCCAGGCGGGGAAGCCAGCGCGCGCGCTCATCGGCCGGAAGGCGGTCGAGGATGGCGACAGAGGTACCCACTTCATGCTCGAGCGTGTTGAGCATGACCGTGGTCGCGCTCTGGTAGCGCTCGTAGGCCAGCAGGCCAAACGACAGGCCGTGCGCCAGCAGCAAGCCGGAGAACAGGATGAGCGAGAGCCGCGAGGCCATGCTCCGCGGCAGCCACGCAAGCCGCGCGTGGGTCATGCGCCGCTCCCGGCGACGACCACCGGCATGCTGAAGACGTAGCCTTCGCTGCGCACGGTCTTGATGTACGACTGGTCCTTCGCATCATCCTGCAGGCGCTGGCGAAGGCGGCTCACCTGCAGGTCGATGCTGCGATCGAACAGCTCCGCATCGCGGCCCTGGGTCAGGTTGAGCAACTGGTCGCGGGTAAGCACACGCTGGGGATGGTCGAGGAACACGCGCAGCAGGCGATATTCCGCGCCGCTCAGGGAGATGACCGTGCCCTCCTCGTCGAGCAGGTGGCGCGCCGTGGTATCGAGCCGCCACTTGCCGAACGCGAGCATCTCGGTCGCTTCGGTGATGCGCAGGTTGGGCGGCAGCATGCGTGTGCGGCGGATCACCGCCTTGATCCGCGCCAGCAGTTCGCGCGGTGAAAAGGGCTTGGTGAGGTAATCGTCGGCGCCCATTTCCAGGCCGACGATGCGATCGGTTTCATCGTCCCGGGCGGTGAGCAAAAGCACCGGGATGGCCTTGTGCTTGCCCGCGCGCAGCGTGCGGCACAAGGCCAGCCCATCGTCGCCCGGCATCATGATGTCGAGCACCACCAGGTCGAACGCCGATGCATCGAGCTGGGCGAACATCTCGCGGCCATCCGCGGCGGCCGTGGCGCGCAGGCCGTTCTTGCGCAGGTAGTCGACGACACCCGTGCGGATGCCGTGGTCATCGTCGACGACGAGGATGTGGTCGATGTGTTCCATGCCGTTGCCGTTCTCGTTCAAACAAGGTGGTTTTCTACAAGCTCAGCCCTTGCCCAGCAGCTGGCGAACCTTCGCTTCCGTCGCGTCGTAGTTTCCCTCGCCGAAGTGCTGGTACACAACGTGGCCCTGCTGGTCGACGAGGTAAAGGGCGGGCCAGAACTGGTTGTTCCAGGCGTTCCACGTAGCGTTCTGGTTATCCACCGCGACCGGCCAGTCGATGCCGAAGCGCTTGATCGCGGCCTTGACCGTGGCCGGGTCGCGTTCCTCGTCGTACTCCGGCGTGTGCACGCCCACGACGACCAGTCCGTCCTTCGCATACTTGTCGTAAAGCTCCTTCGTGTGCGGCAGCACGTGCAGGCAGTTGATGCATTCGTTCGTCCAGAACTCCACCAGCACGACCTTGCCGCGCAGTTCCTGCATGCGCAGGGGCGGCGAGTTGAACCAGTGGTCGATGCCGGTGAACTCCGGTGCGGTGGCGCCCGCCGCCGGGGGATCGCTTGCGCGAGCAATACCGGCGATGCCCGGCCACGCGGTAGCCAGGCCGACGCCCAGCGCGAAAACGGTAAGAACGCGGAAGAAAGTGTTCATGGTGACCTCGGGGGAGTGGGTACGCCTTGCATTAGAGGCGCGCCGTTTGTCCCGGGGATGTCCGGCGAGGCCGGCTTTTGTATCGAAACGTACCAGCCTCCCCCGCTTTGTATCGAAACGTATCCGCGGGGGCGCCAGACACATTCCGATGCGTTTTGGCCCGGAACGCGACACAAGCGGGATACGCCCGGACGTTTTCATGTGTCCCACCAGCCGACACCGGCCACCCACCCCAAGAGGACACGAGCATGAGCAAGATCGATACCGTTCTGTATACCGGCAAGACCCACACCACCGGCGGCCGCGATGGCCGCGCCACCAGCGCCGACGGCGCCCTGGACATCAAGCTGACCCCGCCGGGCGGCCACGGTGGCGGCACGAACCCGGAACAGCTGTTCGCGGCCGGCTGGTCGGCCTGCTTCATCGGTGCCATGGGCCTCGCCGCCGCCGAGCGCAAGCTGCGCCTGCCGCAGGACACGGCGGTCAACGCCGAAGTCGATCTCGGCACCGGTACGGACGGCTACTTCCTCCAGGCCCGCCTCAACGTGAGCCTGCCGGGCCTCGACCGCGAAACCGCCGAAGCTCTCGTGGAAGCCGCGCACCGCACCTGCCCGTACTCGAAGGCAACGCGCGGCAACGTCGATGTCGAACTCAACCTCGTCTGATCCCAGGGAACCGACCATGAACCGTAAGTACAGCACGCTCGCCGCCACCCTCGCCCTCGGCCTCGCCGCCATCGCCGGCGCGGCGCATGCCGATGAAGCGAAGAAGCCCATGGAAAAGTGCTATGGCGTGGCGAAGGCCGGCCAGAACGATTGCGCCGCCGGCGCCGGCACCAGCTGCGCCGGCACCTCGAAGACCGACTACCAGGGCAATGCCTGGAAGCTCGTCGACAAGGGCACCTGCGTCACGATCAAGACGCCTAAGGGCCATGGCACGCTCGAGGCCAAGGCGTGAGCACCTTCGTCCCCGCCGTGCGCAAGGCACCCGCGATGACAGGTCTGCTGTCGCGGGTGATCCCTGAAAACGCGCTGCTCCTCGTGGCGCGCCTCGGGATCGCGGCGGTGTTCTTCCAGTCCGGGCGGACGAAGGTCGAAGGCTTCCTCACCATCAAGGACTCCACCTACGACCTGTTCGCCTCGGAATACGCGCTGCCGCTGATTCCCTCCAACGTTGCCGCACACCTGGCGACCTACGCGGAACACCTGTTCCCCGTGTTGCTGGTGCTTGGCCTCTTCACCCGCTTCTCCGCGTTCGCGCTGCTCGCCATGACCACGGTCATCGAGATCTTCGTCTACCCGGATGCATGGCCCACCCACCTCACCTGGGCGGGGCTGCTGCTCCCCCTCATCGCCCGCGGCGGTGGCGGCTGGTCGCTCGACCGGCTCCTGTTCCCACCGCGCCGCTAACCACCCCTCCACCACCGCAGGCTTACCCACATGCGTAAGAGCATTCTTTTCGCGCTGACCGCGCTCGCCCTCGGCACAGGCTCCGCCACCTTCGCCGCCGACGCTCCCGCGCCGTCCGGCGTGAAAAACATCGTGATCGTCCCTGGCGCCTTCGTCGATGGATCCGGGTGGCGTGTCGTCCACGACATCCTCATCCACAAGGGCTACCACGTCAGCGTGGTGCAGCCGCGCATCGAGACGCTGGCCGACGATGTCGACCAGACCCGCGAGCAGATCCGCAAGCAGGATGGCCCGGTGGTCCTCGTCGGCCATAGCTACGGCGGCGCGGTGATCACCCAGGCCGGTGCCCGCGACAAGGTCGCCGCGCTGGTTTATGTCTCGGCGCTGGTGCCGGAAGTAGGCGAGAGCGTGTCACAGCTGGTCGGCTCGATGCCCGCACCGAGCAACGACATCGAAGCCACCCGCGACGACCACCTGTTCTTCAGCGAAGCGAAGTTCGGCACCGATTTCGCCGGTGACCTGACGAAGAACCGCACCGACTTCATGGCGGTCTCGCAGGTACCCGCCGCCAAGGCGGCGTTCAACGCCACGCTGCCGGTGGCCGCGTGGCACGACAAGCCCGTCTGGGCCGTGGTCAGCACCCAGGACCACGCGCTCAGCCCCGATCTCCAGCGCTGGATGTACAAGCGCGCCCATGCCCACGTCACCGAGGTCCAGGGCAGCCACGTCTCGTACATCTCGCAGCCGGAAAAAGTCGCCGCGGTCATCGAAGAAGCCGCCCGCGAAGCGAAGTAACCCACCCTCCACCAAGGAAGCACCCCAATGCATAGCACTGTCACCAAGTCCCGCTCGACCTTCGCCGGCGCCGCCGCGCTCGTCGCCATCGCCATCGCACAGTTCGCCGCACCGGCCGCCCACGCCGCCGACAAGGCCGGCGCGGCGAAGGAAGAGCTTTCCCGCTGCTACGGCGTGAACACCTGCAAGGGCACGAGCCTCTGCGCCACCGCCAAGAACGACTGCAAGGGCCTCAACAGCTGCAAGGGCCAGGGCGTCGTCGTGAAGCTGCCCAGCGAATGCAAGGCCGCCGGCGGCACGCTGACCGAGCCGCAGTAACACCGGTGCTTTTGTGGGAGCGCGCTTGCGCGCGATTCCAGGTTGCCGTAACCCCTATCGCGCGCAAGCGCGCTCCCACAGGAGCCTTCCTTATGTCCACGACCATTCCTACCTTTTCCGGCTACGGCCTCGGCCTGCGCAAGGAGCATTACCGCGACTTCCTCGAAGGCGACGTGCCGGTCGATTTCGTCGAAGTGATTTCCGAGAACTTCATGGTCGATGGCGGCCAGCCGCGGGATATCCTGCGCCGGATCCGCGAGAAGCATCCCGTCGTGCTGCACGGCGTGTCCATGTCGATCGGATCCTCCGACGGCCTCGACCGCGCTTACCTCCGCCGCCTGCGCGCGCTCGCCGACGAGATCCAGCCGCTGTTCGTCTCGGACCACCTGAGCTGGTCGCGGGTCGCGGGCTTCTCTTCGCATGACCTGCTCCCGGTGCCGTACACCGGCGAGGCACTGGACATGGTCTGCCGCAACATCGAGATGGCCCAGGAAGCGCTGGGCCGGCCCATGCTGTTCGAGAATCCTTCCAGCTACGTCGCGTTCGACGGCGCGGAGATGGCGGAGTGGGAGTTCATCGGCGCGATGGCAAAGCGCACCGGCTGCGGCCTGCTGCTCGATGTGAACAACGTCTACGTCAGCGCGCACAACCACGGCTTCGATGCGCACGCGTTCCTGCACGGCATCCCCGCGGCACACGTGCGCCAGATCCACCTTGCAGGGCATACCGAAGGCCCTGGGCTCCTGATCGATACGCACGACCAGCCCGTCTGCGACGACGTGTGGTCGCTCTATGCCACCGCCCGTTCGTTGCTCGGCGATGTCGCCACGATGATCGAGCGCGACGATGCGATTCCCCCGCTCGCGGAGCTGCTCGACGAGCTCGCGATCGCCCGCGCCATCGGGCAGCGCGACGAACTGCACCGGGTAGCCGCATGAATCTCGCGGCGCTCCAGGATCAGTTCCGGCAATGGCTGGTGACAGGTGATGAGGCGGGCACCGAGGCATTCGGTGCGAGCGCACGGCCTGGCCTGCAGGTCTACCAGAACAACTACCGGGTGCAGCTCATGGGCTGCCTCGAGGTGAGCTACCCGCTGCTGCGCCGGTTCATCGGCGAGGACGCGTTCCGGGAGGCCGCCATCACGCATATCGATGCGCATCCGCCACGCGGCTGGACCCTCGACCATTACGGCGCCGATTTCGGCGATACGCTGCGCGCGCTCCATCCGCGCAACCCGGACCTCGAAGAGCTGGCGTGGATCGAGTGGATGCTCGGCGAGGCGTTTGTCGCCGCCGACACCCTTCCGGCCACGCCGGAGGCGCTAGCCAGTGTCGACTGGGACCACGCGAGCCTGGTGCTCTCGCCCAGCGTGCGGGTTCGCCACGCCGTGACGAACGCCGACGATGTCTGGATGGCCCTGCGCGATGGCGAGGACGCCGTGGAGAGCGAATGGCTCGCTGCACCCGAAGGCCTGCTCGTCTGGCGCCGCGACAACATGGCGCGCCTGCGCCGCACCGACGCCGTGGAGATCGCCGCCCTCGTGGCATTGGGCAACGATCCCGGCTTCGGTTCGTTATGCGAAACGCTCGTCGGGTTGCTCGGCGAGGAGGCCGGGGTGCAACGCGCGGGTCAGCTGCTGGCCGACTGGCTGGGCGCCGGCGTGGTCGTGGGCGTCACCGACGCCTGACGCCGGGCCGCCCGGTATCGCCTACCGGCCCGGAACGCTCACGACCGGGGCATCGCCGTCCGCGAACAGCTCGTCGTTGGGCTGAAGCCCGACGTGACGCCGCGGGCGGCGGGGGAAGGGCTTCACGTTGCGCGCCCCTTTGGTCAGGGCCAGCAGGTCGTGGAGAAAATCGACCACCTCCTGGCCCCGGCCGTGGAAGGCCAGCTCGACGGGGCGGCCACCCAGCGATTCGATCCGGGTCTCGAAAAACCACGTCCACACTTGCGCGCGGTCGGGCTCGATGAGCTCGGCGAGGGTGACGATCCGTCGGACAATTCCGTAATGCATGGCGGGGGTAACGCCCTTTGGGGGAGCCTGCATGGTCAGGGGGCCCACATTGCCAGAACATTGCCGCGCCCGGGAGCCCCCCGGGGTACGATTTATCTGGCGTTTGGCGTGGATGGGCAATGCGGATACTCCTGGTCGAAGACGAAACCGAGCTTGCGGATGCCTTGCGTACCGCCCTCCAGCGGCATGGCCTCGTGATCGACGTGGCGCCCAACCTCCTCCAGGCCAGCGAGGCCCTGCGCCAGTGCGTGCATGACCTGGTCGTACTGGACCGCCAGCTACCCGACGGGGATGGCGTCAGCCTGATCAGCAAGGCGCGCGAGTGCCTGCCGGGGGTCCCGGTCATCGTGTTGACCGCCCGGGGATCGCTCGCCGACCGCATCGCGGGGCTGGATCTCGGCGCCGACGACTACCTGGTCAAGCCATTCGCGGTCGAGGAACTGCTGGCGCGCATCCGCGCGGTCTCGCGCCGGCAATCGCCGCGCGATATCCCCCGTGCCACCGTGGGCAACCTGTCGTTCGACTTCGGCGCGCACGAAGCCTTTATCGGTCCTACCCCGCTGCGCCTGCCGCGGCGCCAGCTGCTCGTCCTCGAGGCGCTCTGCCTGCGCCACGGCCGCACCGTGTCGCGCAACGACCTGCTCGAAGCCGTGTACGACTTCGATGACGAGATCCAGTCGAACGCGCTGGACGCGCATATCTCCAAGCTACGCCGCTCCCTGGATGATGCCGGTGCGGATGTAGATATCCATGTGATTCGTGGCGTCGGCTACCTGTTGCGGAGCAAGGTGCATGGCAAGGCACGGTAGGTCGCTGGCATGGCAGCTCACGCTGCGCATCGTCCTTCCCCAGGGCCTGATCATGATGGCCGCGTTCCTGATCCTGGGTTACCAGATCCACCGGGACAGCGTGTCCTACGTGGATCCGAAGCTGGTCGAAGAGGTGCAGGATTCGCTGGTTCCCGCGGATGACGGGGGCATCGCCCTCAAGCCGACGAAAGCGCTGCGCCAGGCAATGCACGACTACCCCGATCTCTGGATCGTGGCTCGCGATGAAGCAAACCATGCGTACCGTCAGGGCACGCCGCCTGCCAGCCTCGCGCCGCTGATCGACCGCCTGGATCGCCTCGCCGCCTCCGACATCCACGGCTCGCGCGCACCGTATACCGATACCGCCGCGATTCGCCTGGTCGAATGGAAGTTCCGCAAGGTGCACTTCATGATGGGCGGCGCCTCGACGACCTCAGCCGGTGGGCTCACCACGATGGTCGCGGATTACCTGACCTGGCGACTGCTACTCCCCACGGTGCTGGCGACCCTGATCATCGTGCCGATCATCGTGCGCCGCTCCATGAAGAGCGTGCGCGAAGTGGCGCGGCACGCCGACGCGATCGACGTCGAGAAGCGCGGTGCGAAACTCGCCGACCAGACCGTACCCTATGAGATCCAGCCGCTGGTGCGCGGCTTCAACGCCGCGTTGACCCGCGTCAGCGAAGGCTACGACGTACGCGATCGCTTCCTTGCCAGCGCCGCGCACGAGCTGCGCGCACCCATCGCGATCCTGCGCACGCGCATCGAGGCGATGGATCCGGGCCCCGAGCGCACGCGTCTCATCGGCGACGTCGCGCGGCTGTGGAACCTGGCCGAGCAGCTGCTGGACCTGCAGCGCTTCAACGGCGATGCAGCGGCCTGCCAGCGTCTCGATCTCGCGAAGCTCGCTGCCGATACGGTCGGCGATATCGCGCCGGTCGCACTGGAGTCGGGCAACGACATCGCCTTCGACGGGCCGGGCGCGCCCGTGTGGGTGCACGGAGACGCACTCGCGCTGTCGCGAGTGCTGATGAACCTGATCCAGAACGCGATGATGCACGCAGGCGACGAAGGAACCATCAGCGTCGCGGTGAATACGCTCGGCGAGCTCTCGGTGACGGATGAAGGACGCGGCGTTCCGCTCGGCGAGCGCGACCGCATCTTCGAGCCGTTCTACCGGACGCGCCCCAGCAGCACGGGCACGGGGCTCGGCCTGCATCTTGCGCGACAGGTGGTGGAACGCCATGGCGGAAGCATCGACGTGATCGATGCCGAGCACGGCGGGGCATGCTTCCGCGTGCGGCTACCGCTGGCGGCGGCCTGATCCGTTCAGGGCCACCAGGCGGCGACGTGGCGTAGCGCCGCCTCACGCGCGGCGTCGATAGGCTCCGGGCGCGTCACGGCCGACAGGGCCTCGCGCGGCTTTTGCCCGAGGAAGTACGCAACCCGCTCGGCGTTGGCGCCAGAAGGGTGTGGAAGGCCCGCCACGATCCGGCCTGCATCAAGCCGGCCGCTGGCGACCATGCGATCACAGGCGAACTGCGCCGTGGCGCCCAGCGGGATGAACAGCGCGTGCGGGAGCGCCGCGCATTCCGCGGCGAAATAGGTATCGATCTGGTCGAGAAGCAGGGCGCTCCTCGCGACGCCGCCGCCGTTGTAGTTCTTGCCGCCAGCGAACACCGGGTAGCGGAGCGCTGCTGAAAACTGCACCAGGTCGGTCCGCGTGGTCCACAGCTCCGCCGTTGACGCAATGCCCAGCCGCTCGGCGACGCCGAGGAAATCCAGCATGCGCACGAGGTGGCCCCGGATCGGACCGGACCAGCTGGCGGCGCTTTTCGCAGCCGCGGCTGCCACATCTGCATCGTGGCCGGCCGACAGTTCGATTCGAGCGGTCTCCAGTGCGACCAGCGCCTGGAAGCGACCCGGCGAAAGCCCAACGAGCACGAGCGGCGCGGCGGCGTTCAGATAATCGAAGGGCGCGTAATACACCGCATAACGCGCGTCGGCCGCCATCCGCAACGCATCCGGCAACGGCTGATGCGCGGAAAAATCAAGCGCGGCGTCTCGCAAGACACCTTCGTAGCGGTGGAACAACGCCAGGGAACCGGAGGACATGTGCCGCGCCGTCGTACGACTACCAGACTTCCACTTCGTAGATCCGCGTGGCGGGATCATCCGTCTGCGTAGGCCTGGTCACGTCGAGCTCCACGTAGCGTGCCTGCACCGGCGCAATGCGGTGCTCGGTGACGCTGGCGGTATTCGCCGTCACGTCCACCACCGGCTTCCAGTCCTTGCCGTCCGCAGACACGCGCACGGTAAAGGCCCGTGTGTTCATCTCTGCGGGCTCGTCCCCCGCACCTGCATGTTTGATCGTGAAGCCCGACACCTGCTCCACCTTTCCGAGGTCGATCCGAAGCCAGCTGGGGACCTCCTTCGTGCAGAACTTATCCTGGGTCTTGCTGGCCAGCTTGCCGTTCACCGCCTTCACCGCTTCCTCGCCAGGTTTGCAGATGGGCGACCCGGTGACCGACTTGCCCAGCGCGAGATCGACGTGCGCCGCATGGGATGCCATGGGCAAGCCGAGCAGGCCGGCAACGACGAGGCATGCAAATGCCTTCATGAACGAACTCCTTGAACCGTTTGCGACGAAGGCGGGTGCTTCGGATCCATCCCGGCCAGCTCCTGTTTGGCGACCCTGGCCGTCTTGTGATGGCCGTCGTGGCTCCAGCCAGGCGGCATTACGAGATACATGAATTTGTTGCGCAGGCCGGGCGCGTGCCAGACATCCTTGCCGAGCAGATAGAACTCGCCAAGGTACGCGTCGGTCACGCTGTATGGCTTCATCGGGCGGGTGATGCCGTACTCGATCGTCACGTCGTCGCGCTCTTCGATGTACGTGCCGAACACCCGATCCCAGATCGGCAGCAGGTTGCAGAAGTTGGTATCCATGTAGACCACGTTACGCGCGTGGTGCACGCGGTGGTGCGAGGGGGTCAGGATGATGCGGTTCAACACGCCGAGCCTGCCGTTCTTCAGCACGCCTTCGCCAACGTGGATAAAGCTGCCCCAGAAGCCATCGATGATCATGATCAGCACGAGCAGCGGCGGGCTCACGCCAAGCACCATGCAGATGCTGGTGCGCACGAAGTCGGCGTAGGCGGCTTCCAGGAAGATGTGCGAGTAGTTCACGCTCATGTTCATCGCCACCGGCGCGTGGTGCGTGGAATGCAGGCACCACAGGATCCGCACCTTGTGCGCGAAGAAGTGATAGACGAAATGGGAAAGCTCCCAGGCGACATAGCCATAGAGCACGCCGTACCACGTCAGGCCAGCCTGGAAGAGCGCGAAGCGCTGGAACAGGCCGATGCACAGCGTGACCATGGCGATGGTGATGAAGCTGCCGATGAACCGGTTGAGCACCATCACCAGCAAGGGCACCTGGTAGTGCTCGCGCCGGAAGGTCTTCTGGGCGACGCTGCGCACCAGCTCGAAAACAAGCAGCAGGGGAAGGATCGGGCCGAGCGCGGCACCGAAGCCATCCACCGTGAGCAGCGCGCGGTAGTCGCCTTTGGCGATCAGCTCAAGCAGCGGGCCGAGCCCGAAGAAATCGAGCACCTGGCCATATAGCCATCCGATCACATCCATCGCTAGGACCGCACCCCCGATCTGGCTGGGCATTCGGTTTAACACGATCTAATAGGTGCAGCAAGGCGCCACCGGGAAGGGTGTGACGAGCATCGTGCTTCGAAGCCGCGCGTGGGAACGTAAATCGTTCCTCGCCTTGGGAACCGCATGGGGAGGAATGGCGCGCCCGGAGGGATTCGAACCCCCGACCAATGGCTTCGGAAGCCACTACTCTATCCGGCTGAGCTACGGGCGCGTACCTGAGCGGTCGGGCATTGTAGCGGGAATGCCCCCCGCAGGCCTAGCCTCGGCTTCAGGCCCGGGCGGCAGTGGGCTCCGCGCCAGCCGCCACGGCGCGCAGGGCCTCGCGGTAGCGGCGGCTGCACGGCAGCACCGTGCCGTCGGCCATGTGCAGGCGGGCTTCGCCGGCGTCGAGGGGTTCGATCGAGGTGACCTGCGCCAGCTGCACCAGGTAGCTGCGGTGGGCGCGTACGAAGACGGCCGGGTCGAGCCGCGCCTCGAGGGCCGCCAGCGTGCTGCGCAACGGGTAGTCGCGGCCACGCACGCGCAGGTTCACGTAGTTGCCGGCGGCCTGCGCCCACTCGATATCGGCGGTGGCCACGAGGAAATCGCGACCCAGCTTGCGGACGAGGAAGCGCTCGGGGCGGTCGACGGGTTCGACGGGCGCGGCCTCGTCATCGGGCTCCGCCAGCAGGCTGGCTTCGCCCGTGCTTCGCCTTCCGAACCACTCCACGGCGTGGATGAACACCACGATGTAGAAGAACGTGCGGACATCCTTCAGGTACTCGTAGATGAACTGCAGGCCGAGGTTGCCAGGATCGTAGCTGTCGCCGCCCAGTCGGTAGCCGAGCAGCCTGAGAAGATCCATGCCGGTGATGTGGAGCACGCACCACAGCACGCTGCCCACGATGTAGTACGGCAGGTAGCGCCGCCAGGTATCCGCATGCAAGGGCCAGCGGTCGCAGGCAATGAGCAGGAACGGGAGGATCAGCAGGGACACGAAAGGGCTGCTGACTTCGTTGATGACGATGTGCCAGGTGGCGTACGGCACGTGGTAACGATCGGCATCGATGCGCGACGTAAGCACGTTGCTGATTGCCGCGGTGCCGAAGATCACCGCCCACAACAGGAACATCAGCCAGCGCCGCCGGCGGCGGGCGGTGTCGATATCGTGGCCAGGAGGCGTGAGCGCAGGTTCCATGGGCGCAGTGTATGACGTTGCGTGGCGTATCGCGCGCAAGCGCGCTCCCACACAAGGTCTGCGGCCCCCACTGTGGGAGCGCGCTTGCGCGCGATGGCCCGGGCAAGCCCAAAAAAAAAAGGGCCCTTGCGGGCCCTTTTTTTTACTTCGCCTTGTACAGCTGGCTCAGCCAGTCCGGCTTGCTGCTGTCGCGCTCGAGGTGCGGGTACTTCAGGCCATCGTGGTATTCGATCTTGATGGTCTTGTACTGGTCGAAGTTCTTCACCAGCAGCTCGATCGGGGCGGAGGTACCCTTCGCGGCGGTCACGGCATCCTTCAGCGCATCGCCCTCGAATTCCTTGCCGTTCACAGCGACGATGTGCATGCCCGGCGACAGGCCGGCGTTGAAGGCCGGGCTATCCCAGCGCACGTCGGAGATGTCGCCCTTCGACGACACGCCGAAGCCGGCCGAGTAGGTCAGGTCGGTGTAGTGGCGGCGGGCTTCGAAGGCCTTCACGGCTTCCGACGGCTTGTCGTTGTAGACCAGCTTCCAGCCACCGCGCTCGATGCCTTCGAGGTCGCCCTTGTGGCCGTCGACGCGGTCACGCAGGTACTTCGCCCAGTCGTACGGGGTGATCGAGTTCAGCGTCGAGGCGACTTCGTCGAAGGTGTACGGGTTGACCTTCCAGTCACCGTCCTTCATGCCGAAGAAGGCCTTGGCGAAATCATCCAGCGAACGCTTGTTCTTGGTGAGTTCGCGCAGCTTGGTGTCGACGTCCAGCCAGATCATCTGGCCGCCCGAATAGTAGTCCTCGCTCATCTGATAGTTGCGGTACGAGAGCGGGCGACGCTGGGCGATGGTCGGGTCGTTGGTCGTATCCTGGATGTTGCGCCAGGACAGGCCCGGGCGGCCCTTGTCGTAGGTGGCGGCGACGAGCGCGAGCAGGTCACGCGCCTGGTCCTGCGAGACGAGGCCCGAACGTGCGGCGACCACATTGCCCCAGAACTGGGTCTGGCCTTCGTACACCCACAGCAGGCTGTCGCCCATCGGAACGTTGAAGCTCGGCGTGGCGAGGTCGGCGCCGCGGCGGTACTTGCCGTCCCACGAGTGGTTGTATTCGTGCGCCAGCAGGTCACGGCCGAGCCAGCTCTTGTCCCACTCGGTGAAGTAGTTCGGCTGCGCGCTGTTTTCCGACGAGCGGTGGTGCTCGAGGCCGATGCCGCCGAGCTTTTCGGTCAGCGCCAGCAGGAAGTCGTAATGGTTGTAGTGGCGCGCGCCGTACAGCTTGTCCATCTGCTTGACGAGGTTGCGGTGGATCTCGAGCGCTTCCGGCTTGATCTCCAGCGACTTCGCGCTGTCGGCCACGATGTTCAGGTGCACCGGCGAGCGGCCGTTCGGATCCAGGTCGACGCGCTTGAAGTAGCGGCCGGCGAAGATCGGCGAATCGACCAGGTCATCGAAGTTGATGTTCTTGAAGGTGACGGTATCGCCATCCTTGCTGGCCTGCTCCAGCGCGGTGCCGAACTGGAAGCCCGCCGGCAGCTTCACCGAGGGCTCGAACTGGACCTGGTCGGCGCGATAGCCGGCCGGGTACAGGGCCACCTGGTTCCACTGGACGTTGACGATGTCCGGGGTCATCACGATGCGGCCCTGGCGCGTGTCCTGCGGGGTCAGGGTCTGGAATTCCAGGTCGACCGACGAGGCGCCGGCCGGGACGTCCACGTGGAAGGCGTAGACGTTGTATTCGTCACGGGTCCACTCGAGGCGCTGGCCATTGGCCTTCACGATAAGGCCGGCGAACTGGTCGATCGGGCCGGTCGGCGAGTGGTGGCCGGGGATCCATTCCGGGAACAGGAGGGTCAGCTTGCCCGGCTGGGCGGGGACCGTTTCCTTGACGCGGAAGATGCGGTGGTCGGTATCGGTGGCATCGACGACGACCTTCACGGTGCCGTTGAACGGGCCGTCCTTGATGGCGGGAACGTCGTCCGCGGCGAAGGCGGCCGTGGCGCCGATACCGGCCAGGGCGGCCAGCAGCGCGGAAGCAAGAAGGGTGGATTTCAAAAGATTCTCCCGTGGAGCATGTGGATCGCCGGGCCGTCCTGCCTGCGAGTGGGTCGGCGCGGTCCCCTGCGGTCCGCGCAAGCCACCGATGCTAAAGGGCGGGGGGTGGGTGCTCCCTATGCCAGAGGTCACGGGGGCGGCCCGGAATACCTGTCATGGCATCGCAAGTTAAAACAACGTAAAATCCGCCCGCCCACAGGGGGCCCACCGGCGAAGGGGCTGGTGCAAACTTTCAAGGATTCAGGGACTAAACATGCAAAAGGTTCTGCTCTCGGTGGCCGCGGCCGCCGCTCTTTCGTTTGCTTCGTTCGCGGCTAGCGCCGCCACGCACGATGGTGCATTCATCAGCGTCACCGGCGGCAGCTCGCGGTATGACGTGAGCCACGCCAACTTCGACGACAAGAAAGACAGTTCGGTCGGTGCCCTGGTCGGTTACCGCTGGGTTGTGGATCGCCCGTTCTCGATCGGCGTGGAAGCGGGGTACGTCGATCTCGGAAAGATGAGTTCGACCGAAGATTACTGGGTCGTCCCGGCATACGGGATCCACGATACGTTGAGCTACAAGTTCAAGGGCAAGTCCGTGTTGATCGGTGCGAACGGCAAGTGGGATCTGCCGAACGGCTTCACCATCACCGCCCACGCCGGTCTCGCGCATTCGCAGATGGATTATTCGATCCGTGAACGCGATACGAGCCCAGGTTTCGACAAGACCTACAACCTGCTTGACGAAACCTCGCACGACAACGCCATCTACGCCGGCCTCGGCTTTGGCTATGACTTCAACGAGCATTTCGGCATCACGGTCGTATACGACCACTACGCCCTGAAGGCTGAAGACATCACCGGCGACAAGCGCACCGTGAACGTCGGCGTATTCGGCGGCAACCTGGAATACCGCTTCTGATAGCGGCCTGGCGGCCATGGCAGCGGTCTGTGACGCAGGTCACGATCAGCTGTCATGGCAGCCAATCGGAAAGCCTCGTAAGATAACGCCGCCCCAAGGGGCTCGCCGGCAACGGGGCCGGCAGACTTACAAGGACTCAGGGACTCAACATGCAAAAGGTTCTGCTCTCGGTGGCCACCGCCGCCGCACTCGCCCTCGCTTCGTTCTCCGCCGCCGCTGTCACCCAGCAGGGTGCGTTCATCAGCGTCAACGGCGGCAGTTCGCACTACAGCGTCAGCCACGCGAACTTCGACGATAACAATGACAGTGCCTACGGTGCCCTCGTAGGGTATCGCTGGGTGGTCGATCGTCCGTTCTCGATTGGCGTCGAGGCAGGCTATGTATATCTCGGTGCCCAGAAGGCCAGCGGCCGTGTCGTGGGCGATGACTACTACGTGGACTACCACGACAAGTTCAAGGGCGAGGCAGTACTCGTCGGTGCGAACGGCAAATGGGACCTGCCGCACGGCTGGACCATTACTGCGCGCGCCGGCCTGGCTCACTCACGTGCCAAATACGACACCAACGAGACCTACGTCGGCTGCTGCGGAAGCCAGGATTTCTGGTTCCACAACCAGTCGACCGATAACGGCGTCTACGGCGGACTCGGCTTTGGCTACGATTTCAATGAGAACTTCGGCATCACGGCTACCTACGATCACTATGCGCTGAAGGCCGAGGACGTCATCGGCGATAAGCGCACGGTGAATATCGGGGTGACCGGCCTGTCAGCGGAATATCGGTTCTGGTAATTCCTTGTTCGTAGCGGTGCACGTTTCAATCCAGCCCACGACAAACGTCGTGGGTTTGAACGACTATCATGGACAGAAGGGGAACCATCGTGCAGAAGACGTTTCTCGCCGCCGCCGCGGCCGCGACTTTTTTCCTGGCCGCGCTTCCTGCCGCGGCAGCAACGCAGCAGGGTGCCTTCATCAGCGTCAATGGCGGTCGCTCGCACTACGACGTTAACCACCTGACCACGAACTTCAACGACATGGACGACAGGGCATTCGGTGCCCTGGCTGGCTACCGCTGGGTCGTTGATCGCCCATTCGCCATCGGCGTCGAGGCCGGTTACGTCAACCTGGGCCGATTCACGGCGGGACAGGGACACAATTCGTTCCGCTTCGAAGACAGGGTCAAGAGCGAGGCCGTGCTCGTGGGTGCTAACGGCAAGTGGGATCTTCCACACGGCTTCACGATTACCGCGCATGCCGGCCTGGCCCATTCGCGCGCAAAGCTTGACGAGGAGTACGTCTCGTATACGTACGCCATCAGCGGCTATTACGAGACGACCAGTCACTACCATCAGACATCGAACGATAACGGCATCTACGCAGGCATCGGTTTCGGCTACGACTTCAACGAGAACTTCGGCATTACAGCGACGTACGACAACTATTCGCTGAAAGCCGAGGACATCACTGGTGACAAGCGCACGGTGAATGTCGGGGTGACTGGGCTATCGGCAGAGTTCCGGTTCTGAAAAGGATATTTATGAAGCACATCACGCGCACCGGTCTCGCGGTACTCTCATTACTCGCATTGCCGACTATCGCGTACGCTGGGTCCGCATCGGTCACCCAATCGGGTGCATTCGTCGCGATCCAGGGAGGAAAGTCACACTTCGATATCGACCGTGACGAGTCCGACGCCAGCCATAGCGTGACGGAAGACGATACCGCCACTGGCTTCGGCGTTCTGGGCGGATACCGGTGGGTCGTCGCACGCCCGTTCTCGTTCGGCGTGGAACTGGGCTATGTCAACCTTGGCAAGACCGACTGGCGGCAAAGCTCCGGCGGCCTGAGCGCGCGCTCCCTTACGCGCGAAAAATCCAAATCCGATGCGGTTCTGCTCGGTGTCAACGGCAAGTGGGACTTGCCCTACAGCCTGACCGTAACCGCCCGCGCTGGCGTGGCGCATGTTCGTACGCGCTACGATGCCGGCAGTGTGGGCTACTTCGTCTTCCAGCCAGATCCTACCGTTCCCCTTAGCCGTAGTTCGTCGTCTGATAACACCATCTACGCTGGTGTCGGCTTCGGCTACGACTTCAACGAGAATATCGGCGTGACCCTTACCTACGACCGATACAGCTTCAAGGCCGACGGCCTCGCGGATCTCGGTCACACTGCCCACGCAGGCGTTGCAGGCGTCAATCTGGAATACCGTTTCTGGTAACCCAAAAACGCCCGGCAATCGCCGGGCGTTTTCATGCAGGCTGTTGCAGGAGCGCGTCTGCGCGCGATCCGGAATTACGATCGAGCCGGGATCTTGAGCCCCCTTTCAACACCCGCACGGGACGTACCACGCTCCAGCCAGGCAATGACATGTTCAAACTGGTCAAACTCGACCAGCTCACGTGCGCCATAGAACGTCACAAGATTATTCACCCAGCCGAGCGTCGCGATATCGGCGATGGTGTACTCGTCACCCACGATCCACTTCTGGCCGGCCAGCTGCTTATCGAGCACGCCAAGCAAACGCTTCGCCTCGTCCACGTAACGCTGCAACGGCCGCTTGTCTTCCCATTCACGCCCGGCGAACTTGTGGAAGAAACCGACCTGGCCAAACATCGGGCCGATGCTCGCCATCTGGAAGAACACCCACTGGATGGTCTCCCATTTCTTCTGCGGATCCTTCGGCAGGAACTTCCCGGTCTTCTCGGCGAGGTAGAGCAGGATGGCGCCGGATTCGAACAGGCCGATCGGCTTACCGTCCGGGCCGTTCGGGTCGATCATGGCCGGGATTTTGCCGTTCGGGTTCAGTGATTCAAACTCCGGCAGCTTGCTCTCGTTCTTCATGATGTCGACGAGGTGCACCTCGTACGGCAGGCCGACCTCCTCCAGCATGATGGAAGCCTTCACCCCGTTCGGCGTGGGCAGCGAATAGAGCTGGATGCGGTCGGGATGCTGCGCCGGCCAGCGGGAGGTGATGGGGAAATCGGAAAGGTCGGCCATGGGAGCGCATCCTGTGGTGGGCGAGGGTCAGGTCTTCGAAGGTAGGGGGCGGGAGGGGCCGATTCAACCGCCCTGCCCCGCCACCCGGCCTTCGGCTTACACTCGGCCGAGCCTGCCACGGAGCCCGCCATGACCGCGTATATCGCCCTCCTCCGCGCCGTGAACGTAGGCGGCACTGGCAAGCTGCCGATGACCGAGCTGAAGGCCATGTGCGAGGCGGAGGGGTTCGAGGGCGTAAAGACCTACATCGCCAGCGGCAATGTGGTGTTCACCTCGCGGCTCAAGGAGAAAGCGGTGAAAGACGCTCTCGAAGCGCGCCTCGCCGATTACGCGGGGAAGCCCGTCGGGGTCATGGTCCGGACCGCGGCCGAAATGGCGGCCGTCCTTGCCGCCAATCCCTTTCCCGGTGCCCCGGGCAACCGCGTCGTCGCCATCTTCCTCGACAGCGCCCCGCCGAAGGACACCCTCGCCGCAGTCCGCCACCAGGCCAGCGAGGAGATCCGCCTCGGCAAACGCGAGGTCTACGTCCGCTACGACGACGGCATGGCCTCATCGAAGTTGGTGATCCCCGCCGCGAAAGCCGGCACCGCCCGTAACATCAACACGGTAGCGAAACTGACGGAAATGGCTGCAGCCCTGTAGGAGCGCGCTCGCGCGCGATCCAACCGCACAATCACTCGCGATTGAGCTTGCTGTGCCGCGCGCCGTAGGCAAAGTAAACCACCAAGCCGATCGCCATCCAGATCGCGAAACGCTCGAACGTGATCCACGGCAGGCCATAGATCAGGGCCAGCGAGAACAGGATGCCGAGCGGCGCGGTGAACCACACGGCCGGCGTGCGGAAGTTGCGCTGCAGATCGGGCTTGCGCACGCGCAGCACGAGCACGGACGCGCAGATCAGGATGAACGCGCTCAGCGTACCGATGTTCACCAACTCTGCCACTTCACCGATCGGCAGCAGGCCGGCGACGACGGCGGTGAAGATGCCGAGGATCATGGTCGGACGTGCCGGCGTACCGAAGCGCGGGTGCACCTTCGAGAACCACGAAGGCAGCAGGCCGTCGCGGGAGAGCGCGAACCAGATGCGCGCGGCACCGAGCATGAAGGCGAACAGCACGCTGATCACGCCGATGACGGCGGCGATGGCGATGATGTTGCTGATCCACGGCAGGCCGATGGCATTGAACGCATCGGACACCGACGCTTCGCCGCTCAGGGAGCTGTACGGGACGATGCCGGTGAGCACCAGCGATACGGCGATATACAGGACCATGGCGACGGCGAGCGAGAGCAGCACGGCGCGCGGCAGATCGCGCTGCGGATTCTTTGCTTCTTCCGCGGCCGTGGTCAGGGTGTCGTAACCGAACACGGCGAAGAACACGACCGATGCGCCGGTGAGTACGCCGTGCCAGCCGAAGTGGCTCACGCCCTTGGCGTCGAACATGCGCTCGGGGATGAAGGGATGCCAGTTCGCCGTGTTGATATAGAACGCGCCGACGCCAATCACAAGCGCGACGCCGATAACCTTGATCGTGACGATCAGCGTGTTGAGGCGTGCGCCCCACTCGGTGCGCACGGAAAGCATGATCGCGACAAGCAGCGAGATGCCGGCGGCGATGATGTTGAAACGGTGGCCGTCCGTCGGTGCGGCGACCGGCTCGGCGAAGGTGACGCCCAGCGAACCGACGGCATGCTGCCAGTAGAACTTCATGGTGTCGGCGCTCATGCTCTTCTGCGCCCATTCCGGCAAGTGCACGCCGGCGGTGGCGAGCAGCACCTGCACGTAACCCGACCAGCCGATGGCGACCACCGCCACCACCAGGGCGTATTCGAGCAGGAGATCCCAGCCGATGATCCAGGCCGCGCCCTCGCCGAGCACCGCGTAGCCGTAGGTGTACGCACTGCCGGTGACGGGGATGAGCCCGGCGAACTCGGCATAGCACAGGGCGGCACAGGCGCTGCCCAGGCCCGCGATGATGAAGCTGAGCGCCACCGCCGGGCCGGCGTTCAGGGCGGCCTGCTGGCCGGCCAGCACGAAGATGCCGACGCCGATGATGCCGCCGATGCCGATGGCGGTGAGCTGCCACAGGCCGAGGACGCGGCGGAAATCCGAGCGCTTGCCGACCTCCGCCTGCAACTGCTCGACGGACTTATGGCGAAGGAACCTGGCTAGCGACATGGGGCGACCCGCGGTGTGGCAAATGACCGGGGATCATAGCGGGCCGGGAGGGCGCGTGTCGCCGAGCGGGTGCAGCAAGCCCGGCCGTTGTGGGGGGGGGGGGGGGGGGGGGGGGGGGGGGGGGGGGGCCCCCCCCCCCCCCCCCCCCCCCCCCCCCCCCCCCCCCCACAACGGCCTTAGCGGTGGTCTACGGCTTTGCGGCCCAGGGCCGGGTCGTCGGTGAAGAAGGCATCGATGCCGGTGGCCAGGTAGGCGCGGATTTCCGCTACGGAGCCTTCCTCGTTGCGGGCTGCATCGCCGGCGCCGTTACGGAAATTCGCCGCCAGGAAGTGATTCTCCGGCCGGAAGGTGTACGGATGGACCTCGAGGCCCGCGGCGTGGGCGTCGTGGACCAGGGGGGTCACGGGCGCCAGCTTCCCGTCGGCCGCCAGCGGGATGATGCTGCGGACCGAGGGGCCGATGGCGTCGGCATAGCCACGCACGGCCTTCAATCCGGCCGGCGTCATCATGGCCGCGTAAGTCAGCGAGGGCTGGTCGGCCGGGTGCTCGTCGCCCGCCTCCATCAGCTGGAGCAGGCGGATGTTCGGGTGATCCTTGCCCAGCTTGCCGCGCAGGTACTTCAGGTTATCCACCTCGAACGACTGGATCTCTACCGGTGCCGTACGGGTATAAGCATGGGCGGCAAGGGTCGCCAGCACCTTGTCTTCCATCGGCAGGCCGATGCCGCGGAAGTAAGTGGAATGCTTGATCTCCGGGATGATCCCCAGGACCTTGTCGCGCGCCGAGGCCTCGGCGGCGACGAACTCGATCATCTCGTCGAAGGTGGGCACCGTGAACTCGCCATCGTAGGCCGTGTTGGCCTTGCGGATATCGGCCAGCCGCTCGCGGGCACGCAGCGTCTTCAGCTCGGCGAGGGTGAAGTCTTCGGTGAACCAGCCGGTGATCTGCACCCCATCCACCGTCTTGGTGGTCTTGCGGCTGGCGAATTCCGGATGGGCGGCCACATCAGTCGTACCGCCGATCTCGTTCTCATGCCGCACCACCAGCACGCCATCCTTCGTCGAGACCAGGTCGGGCTCGACGAAGTCGGCGCCATCGCGGATGGCGACGGCGTACGAGGCCAGGGTGTGCTCGGGCCGCAGCGCACTGGCCCCGCGGTGGCCGATCACCAGCACTTTCGCGGCGATGGGACGGGCATCCATGGCTTCCACGGTCATCGGCAAGGCTCCGCACATGAGGGCAAGGAGGCCAAAGGATAGCGCCGTCTTCATCATCAGAAATCCGCCGAAAGGGTCACGAAGCTCTGCCGCGGTGCGCTGGCATGGAACGCGAGGGCGCGGCCCTGCGGATCCGTCGCGGCGAACGCCGTGAGGTTGGTGGCGTAGCGGTGGTCGGTGAGGTTGGTGATGTTCAGGGCCAGGGTCAGTGCCTTCAGCTGGCCGATCGCGCCGAAGTCGTAGCTCGCGCCGAAATCGAACGAGGTGGCGCCTGCGACGCTCTGGTCGTTGGTGTACGTGTAGTAGCGCTTGCCGGTGTACTTGCCACGCAGGCTCGCCGTCCACGGACCCGTGGTGTAGCTCACCTCGCTCGCGAACATGCGCTTGGGCGTATCCACCGTGGTCTTGCCCTTCACCGGGACCGGCACGCCATTGGCGACGTAATTGTCATCGCACTTCGAACGGTTGAACGATGCCGAGTTGTACCACTGGAAGCCCTGGATCGGCTTCCAGATGAAGGTGAACTCCGCACCGCGGCTGCTGACCGAACCGACGTTGACGAAGGCCGTGTTGCACTCCGGGCGCGTGCCCACTTCGATGCTCGGGCACGGGTTGAGCGAGAGCAGGCGGTTGTCGAACTTCACGTCATACAGCGCCACGGATGCCTCGTAGGCGGTACCGATGCTGCGGAAACCGCCGTCGATGCTGCGCGACTCCTCCGGCTTCAGGTTGCTCCGCGTGCCGTTGAATGCGGCCTGCGATACCGACTGCGGGCCGCCCGCGCCGCCACCCTGGAACGAAGCAATGTTCTTCGCATAGGAAAGGAAGACTTCCTGGCCCTCCGCGAGCTTCCACGCCAGGCCCGCCTGCGGCAGCAGGGCCTTCTGCGCCTTCAGCGTGCCGGTGGCATACGGGCTTTCCACGCCCGGCAGTTCCACGGCCTTCATCGTGGTGTGCGGGCTCTTCACGCCGACATCGACCGAGAGGCGATCGTCGAATGCCTTGAAGCTGTCCTGGATATACGCCTGCTTCGTCGTGATCGTGTAATCCTGCGCGAACAGGCGGCGATCCGGGTTCTTCAGGTAATAGTTGTCGCTGACCGGGCCATCGATCCAGTAGAAGTTGCGCTCGACGTGGTGGTCGTTCTGTTCATACCACACGCCGCCTTCGACATGATGCGCGCCGAAGTCCCACGACAGCGATGCGATCGCACCATTGCGGTTGATGGTGTAGTTGGTGCTGCGGATGCTGATCGGCAGTTCTTCCGGCGTACCGGGGAACGACTTCTGGCCGGGCGACCACCAGTGGCCCTGGCCGGCATTCTCATGGTGGTAGACCTGCGTGTGCAGCGTGCCACCGTCGGCCACGTTGAAATCGCCGGCGATGTAGTAGAGGTCGTCGCGGCGCAGCGCGCGGCTCTGGTAGTAGGCATCGTCGATGTTGTCGACACCGCCGCTAAAGCCGCAGCGGGCGTCCTTCACGCCGCCGATCGTGTACGCCGGCGCGCAATGGGCCGCGGCAAGCGCACGGTTCCAGTCCGGCGCGTAAAGGTTCCAGTCCCAGCCCAGGCCGCGGCGCATGCCGCTCTTTGAGAGGTAGGCGTAGTCGGCCTGGCTGGTGCGCGAGGTATCGGCGAAGCCGGTGATGCGGTTGCCATCGCCGAACTCGTACACGGCCTTGCCGTTGAACTGCTTCGTGGTGGTCTTCGAATCCGGCTGCGCCCACATGTCCGCATCGGCCTTCACGCCCGACAGGTACATGGAGAAGCCCTTGTAATCGCCGGTGTCGATGCGGGCGTAGGTGCGCCGGTTGTGGTCACTGCCGAAGGTCTGCGCGGCCTTGCCACCGAACTTCGCCGACGGGTCGGCCGAGAAATACTGGATGGTGCCGCCGAGGTTGCTGGTCGAGGCCGTGCCGAGCGCGCCGATACCTTCGGAGAGCTCGACCGTGGACATGTTCTCGGCGATGAGCGCGCGGGAGATGTTCAGGCCGTTGTAGTTGCCGTAGGCGTTATCGCCGAGCGGCAGGCCGTCCAGGGTGTAACCGAGGCGGGTGGTGTTGAAGCCACGCAGGGTGATCGACTGCGACTCCTCATTGGCGCCGAAGGCATCGTTCGACTGCACGCTCACGCCCGGCAGCCGGTTGAGGATCTTCTGAGGGCTGGTCCCCGGCGGCAGGACCTTCTGGTCCTCCGGCACGATGCGCTGCACCTGGCGGGTTTCACCCTGGCCGATGACCGATACCGCCTCGAGGTCCTGGGTTTTCGGCGGCGGGGCGTCCTCGGCATGGGCGTGGACAGCGACGGCGGCGGCGAGCGCCAGGAACAGGGCGGAGCGGGAGAACTTCATCGACAGGGGACTCGACGGTGGGAAAGCCGACGAGAGTGGCTTTGCTGTGTGGACGTTTTCTTACGATGTGCCTCGGATAAGCCGTTTGGTGAACCGGGTCTCAAATACCGCGAAAACCTGCAACACTTCGCCCCAACAATGGCGAACCCTTGCACGGACCTCTCCATGTCACTGCGCACCCGCCTCACCGCCCTGCTGTTCCTGGCCCTCGCTTCGAGCGAAGCCAGCGCTGCCCACCGCGTCATCGTGTTCGTGTGGGATGGCATGCGCCCCGACGCGATCAGCGAGGAAGACACCCCGAACCTGGCGGCGCTGGTGAAGCAGGGCACGTTCTTCGCGGATAACCACGCGACCTACCCCACCTTCACCATGGTGAACGCCTCGAGCTTCGCCACCGGCTCGTTCCCGGGCACGATCGGCTTCTTCGGCAACCGCTTCTGGGCCCCGGGCGCCAGCGGTTTCGACGCCAAGGGCGCGCCCAGCGACTTCGCCGCGCCGGTGTACACCGAGGATTACGCGGTACTACGCGCCCTCGACGACCACTACCACCACGACCTGCTGCAGGCGCCGACCCTGCTGGAACGGGCGCGGAAGAAAGGACTGAAGACCGCCGTGGTCGGCAAATCGGGGCCGGCGTTCCTGCAGGACATCCATGAGGGTGGCACGATCCTCGACGAGAACGTGGCGCTGCCCCTGTCGTTCGCGCGCAAGCTCGCGACGGCTGGCTTCAAGCTGCCGGCCAACATCGTGCACGCCTATGACGATGAGCATTTCCACCTGGAGCCGGATAACGGCGCGCCCACCGCGCAGCTGCCCCTGGTGACGCTGAAGGATGGCAGCACCTCGGATGCCTCCGATGGTGCGGGCGCGCCACCGACCGCGTCGAACGCGTACCTGATGAAGGCGTTCCTCGAGTACATCCTCCCGGTGGAGAAGCCGGACGTCAGCTTCGTATGGCTGCGCAACCCGGATTCGACCGAGCACCAGTACGGCGTGGGCTCGCCCAACTTCCACCTGGCCCTGCGCGCGCAGGATGAGCTGCTCGGCCAGCTGCAGGCGAAACTGAAAGCGCTGGGGATGGAGAGCGATACGGATCTGGTGATCGTCTCGGACCACGCACACAGCAACGTCGCCGGGCCGCGCGACCTGTTCCCGTTGCGCCAGATCGCGGATGGCCGCGTGGGTCGCATGGATAACGAGTGGGGCTTCTCGACCTCAGGCGCGATCCGCCTGGCCGATGAGATGACCCAGGCTGGCTTCACGGCCTTCGATGGCTTTGGCTGCATCTATGCGCCGGTGATGTCGGGCATCCTTGCGAACGGCAAGGCGCTTCATGCCACGCGCTTCGACGACGATGGCCGTATCTGTGGCAAGCCGGGACCGTACACGACGCCTGCTTACAAGGTACCGGCCGAGCTGCCGAAGGAAGCCTTTGTCATCGCGCCGAATGGCGGCAGCGAGTACCTCTACCTGCCATCGCACGATCGCGCGGCGATCGAAAAGGCCGTGCGCTTCCTGCAGTCGCGCGAAATGTTCGGCGCCATCTTCGTGGATGCGCGTTACGGAAAGATCCCGGGCACCCTGCCGCTCGCCACCGTGCATCTCGCCAACAAGCGCGCACCGGACATCATCGCGAGCTACGACTTCGATCCGGACGCGACGATCCAGGGCTTCCGCGGCACCGTGTACACCAGCATGAGCAACGAGCGCGGCATGCACGGCAGCTTCAGCCCCGTGGATGTGCACAACACGCTGCTGCTGACCGGGCCGGACTTCCGCAAAAACCTGCGTAGCGAGCTGCCCAGCGGCAACGTCGATCTCGCGCCGACCCTGGCCGCGGTGCTTGGCGTAGACCTGGGCAAGGCCGACGGACGTGTGCTGCGCGAGGCCGTCGAGGGCCGCAATGGCGAAGGCCTGGCCGTGAAGCCGGCTGACATCACCACCGATACGGCCACCGGCCTCGATGTCCGCCGCGTCGATGGCAGCCCCATGGGGCGCAGCACGTACCGCTTCACCCTGAAGACGAAGCAATTGACCGATAACGGCAAAACCTACACGTATTTCGACGAGGCCCGGGCCGAACGCAGCCCCTGACACCCCCTTTGTGGGAGCGCGCTTGCGCGCGATGGGTGCCCGCGGCAAGGCCCATCGCGCGCAAGCGCGCTCCCACGACAGCCGCGGCGCGCGGCGCGCGGGCGGGTGTCACGCGTTTCTGCTAGCTTCGCTCCCCCTGATCCACCGATGAACGGACCTCCATGATGTTCAAGCCCCTCGCCCTGGCCACGCTTTCGGCCGCCCTGCTCGCCGCGTGCGCCAGCACGCCCGCCGACAAGACCGCCGCCGGGAAGCCGGCCGCCGTGGCCGATGGCGCGACGCTCGACCTCGCGATCCTCGAAACCACCGACGTCCACTCGAACATCCTTTCGTACGACTACTACAAGCAGAAGGACGACCCGTCCTTCGGTTACGAGCGCGTGGCCACGCTGATCCGCCAGGCCCGCAAGGAATTCCCGAACACCGTGCTGTTCGACAGCGGTGACACCATCCAGGGCAGCGTCCTCGCCGACTACCAGGCGCTGGTGAAGCCGATCGGCTGCGATACCGAGCTCGGCATCTACAAGGCCATGGACAGCATGGGCTACGACGGCGGCACCGCCGGCAACCATGAGTTCAACTACGGCCTGCCGTTCCTCGCGCAGGTCACGAACACGGCCATGAACGTCGATGGCGTGACGGCGAAGCAGTGTGCTGGCCCGAAGTTCCCGCTCGTGCTTTCCAACGTGGACAGCGCGCGCGACGGCAAGCCCATCTTCAAGCCGTGGACCATCGTCACCAAGACGGTCATGGCGAAGAACGCTGCAGGCAAGGACGTACCGACCGAGCTGCGCATCGCCATCGTCGGCTTCACCCCGCCGCCGATCCTCGACTGGGATAAGCGCAACCTGCAGGGCAAGGTCACCGTCACCGGCGTGGTCGAGGCCGCGCAGAAGTACATGCCGGAGATCCAGGCCCAGCATCCCGATCTCGTCGTCGCGATCCTGCACGGTGGCCTGAACACCGCGCCGTATACGCCGCAGATGGAGAACGGCGGCTGGTACCTGGCCGGCGTGCCGGGCATCGACGCGCTGCTGCTCGGCCACTCGCATACCGAGTTCCCGGGGCCGCGCTACGAGGGCATGAAGGATGTCGACGCTAAGCGCGGCATCGTTCGCGGCGTGCCCGCGGTGATGGGCGGCTTCTTCGGCAAGGATCTCGGCGTCATCAACCTCAGCATGAAGCGCGAGGGTGGCCGCTGGGTCGTGGAGAAGGACAAGAGCCACAGCCAGGTGCGCCCGATCTGCGTCAAGAAGGGCCAGTGCGTCGAGGCGGATCCGGCCATCGCACCGCTGGTGAAGGATGCGCACGAGGCCGCCATCGCTTACGTGAACACGCCGATCGGCGCGACCGACCACGCGCTTACCAGCTACTTCGCGGACGAAGGCAACATGACGGCGCTGGCCGTGGTGAATGCCGCGCAGATCGATTACGCGCGGGACGAACTCGCGCGCTCGCGCCCTGACCTGAAGGATGTACCGGTGATCTCCGCGGCGTCCGCGTTCCGCACCGGCTTCGGTGGCCCGGATGATTACACCGATGTGCCAAAGGGCCCAATGACGATCCGCAACGCGTCGGATCTCTACTTCTACCCGAACACGCTGGCCGCGGTGAAGATCGATGGCGCGGGCGTGAAGGCGTGGCTGGAGAAATCGGCGAACCGCTTCAACCAGATCGACCCGGCGAAGGACGGCGAGCAGCCGTTGATCGGCAAGATGCCGGGTTACAACTTCGACCAGATCCAGGGCGGCATCACCTACACCATCGACGTGACGAAGCCGGAAGGCGAGCGCATCGGGAACCTGCGCTTCAAGGGCAAGCCGGTGAAGGACAGCCAGCCGTTCATCGTCGTGACCAACAGCTATCGCGCGAACGGCGGCGGCGAGTTCCCGGGCATGAACGGCGACTCGGTCGTGCTCAACGCACCGGACGGCAACCGCGAAGTCGTGATCAAGTGGGTCGAGGCGAACAAGACCATCACGAACAAGCTGGTCGACAAGCGCTCGTGGAGCTTCGTCCCGGTGAAGGTGAAGGGTCCCGTGACCTTCCGCGATGCCTCGGGCAAGGCCGACCTGGCGAAGTCGCTGGGCCTGCACGTCACCGAGGTGAAGGACAACGGCGATGGCACGGCCGTCTACGCGCTGGATCTTTCGAAGAAGTAAGCATCTTTAGCTGTGGGAGCGCGCTTGCGCGCGATGGGTGCTCGCCGCACCCCCCCAAACGCGCGCAAGCGCGCGCCCACAACCCACCCGGCCCCCCCCGCCCAAGACGTTGTTGGGCTTGACCCAC
>NZ_JBVJMK010000006.1:0-17905 GCF_055584245.1 Luteibacter sp. NPDC104163 | reverse complement strand
TGGGGGGGTGTGCGTTTGCCGCCCCCCCGGGTCCCGCTAAACACAAAAACCACCCCCCTCCGGGTGGGGGGGGGGGGGGGGGGGGGTTGGGGGGGCCCCCCCCCCCCCCCACCCCCCCCCCCCCCCGCTCCCACAACCGACCGGGCACCCCCGGCCTATGACTTTCTGGCGCTTGACACACCGCACAATGCGGGCCTAACGTCGGGCCATGTCTTTCAACGCGCCAGCGCTGCGTTCCATCCCGGCCACCTCCGTGGCCCGCGCGCTTGCGTCCACCACCACCGCGACTACGACCACCACCACGACCACTACGGTCGGAGGATCGGAGTCCGCGCGCGCTTAGGTTCCATGTCGCTGCCGGCCCCGACCTCCCGCAGGACGGGACCGGCGCCGGGATCCACAGCCGAAATCCCTTTCTGCGATGTGACGGGCCTCCCAAGGAGGCTTTACCGTGTCCCTCGCCGTCGCTCTTCAACGCTCGCCCTTACGCGCCGCGCCCCTGCGCGCGGCCGCCCCGCCGCTCGTCGTCAATGTCGGGGTCATCGGACCCGGCAAGGTCGGCTCGGCCTTCCTGCACCAGCTTCGCCATGCGGCGCCGCGCCTGCTGCGTGAGTGCCAGCTGGAGCTCCGCCTGCGTGCGGTCAGCGACAGCCGGCACATGTGGCTGGACTGCGACGACGAGGCCCTGAACGGCCGCACCGGCGGCGCCCAGATCTGGCGGCCCGTAGTGCTGGACGATTTCGCTGCCTACGTCGCCGGCCACCCCGGCGAGGCCGCCGTGCTGGCCGATTGCACGGCCAGTGACGCCGTGGCGGACCACTACGCCGGCTGGCTCGCCGCCGGTATCCACGTCGTCACTCCCAACAAGCGCGCCGCCAGCGGCTGCATCGACCGCTGGAAGGCGATCGGCCGCGCCTCCGACGCCAGCGGCGCCCGCCTGCATTACGAAGGCACGGTAGGCGCGGGCCTGCCGGTGGTACAGACGCTGCGCGACCTGATCGACACGGGCGATGAACTGCTCGCCGTGGAGGGCATGCTCTCCGGCACGCTGGCCTGGCTGTTCAACCGCTTCGATGGATCGGTGCCCTTCTCTGCCCTGGTTCGCGAGGCGCACGCGCTGGGCTATACGGAGCCGGACCCGCGCGATGACCTTTCCGGCATGGACGTGGCACGCAAGCTGGTGATCCTGGCCCGCGAGGCCGGGGTGGCGCTGTCGCTGGACGACGTGGCCGTGGAAAGCCTCGTGCCGGCCAGCCTGGCGTCCCTCGACCGCGACGACTTCATGGAGGCCCTTCCGGCCATGGATGCTCCGATGGCCGCCTTGCTGGATGAAGCCCGGGCGTCCGGCGGCGTGCTGCGCCACGTGGCCCGGCTCGACCGCGACGGCGCCTCGGTTGGCGTGAAAGTGCTTGAACGCAGCCACGCGTTCGCCCACGGCCAGCTCACCGACAACGTGGTGCGTTTCGCGACGCGCCGATACTGCGACAATGCCCTGGTCGTCCAGGGGCCGGGTGCCGGTCCCGAGGTCACGGCGGCGGCGGTCTTCACCGACCTGCTGCGCGTGGCCGGCGCCATGGGAGTAAAACGATGCGCATGCTGAAAGAAGACACCTCGCCCCTCGCCCCCACCGATGTCGCCACCGCCGAGGCGTTTGCCAGCGTCGGCAACGTCGGCATCGGCTTCGATATCCTTGGCCATACCGTCGAAGGTGCCGGTGATCGCGCCGAAGTGCGCCGGATTCCCGAACGTGAGGTCCGGATCGCCGCCATCCACGGCGTCGTGACCGACCTGCCACTCAAGGCGGAAGACAACACCGCGGGTGCCGCGCTGTTGTCGATGATCCGCGGGCTCGATCTCCCGTTCGGTTTCGAACTCATCCTGCACAAGGGCATCGCGCTGGGCTCTGGCATGGGCGGCTCGGCCGCTTCGTGTGTCGCCGCCGTGGTCGCTGCGAATGCGCTGCTCGACGAACCGTTGCCGCGCGAGGCGCTCTATCCGTTCGCGATGGACGGCGAGGTCGTAGCCAGTGGCAGCCGCCACGGCGATAACCTCGGGCCGATGTTGCTTGGCGGACTGGTGCTCGCCACCGATAAGCGGCTTGTCCGTGTTCCCGTGCCCGCGGAATGGTATTGCGCGCTAGTGCATCCGCATGTGGTGCTCGAAACACGCAAGGCGCGTGCGGCGTTGGCCGGGCATTACGCGCTCGGCGAGTTCGTGGCGCAGAGCGCGAACCTCGCGATGGTGCTGGCCGGCTGCTATCGCGGCGAAGCGGCGCTGGTGCGCGAAGGCCTCTCCGATGTGCTGGTGGAACCGCGCCGCGCCCCGCTCATCCCGGGGTTCCATTCGGTAAAGCAGGCCGCGCTCGATCACGGCGCCTTTGGCGCCAGCATCTCGGGCGCCGGGCCCAGCGTCTTCGGCTGGTTTGAAGACCGCGCCGCCGCCGTGGCCGCCGCGCACGACATGCAGGCGGCATTCCGCCACGCCGGCCACCGCAGCGATGCGCTCGTGGCGCCGATCGATGGCCCCGCGGCGCGG
This sequence comes from Luteibacter sp. NPDC104163, assembly GCF_055584245.1. NCBI lineage: Bacteria > Pseudomonadati > Pseudomonadota > Gammaproteobacteria > Lysobacterales > Rhodanobacteraceae > Luteibacter > Luteibacter sp. NPDC104163. The sequence goes on along the minus strand of NZ_JBVJMK010000006.1, from coordinate 15,370 downwards.
GTGGTGTGACGATGCGCTATGTGAGTACGCGCGGCGGCGCCGCGCCGGTGTCGCTTTCTTCCGCCATCGCGGCGGGACTTGCGCCGGATGGTGGGTTGTTTGTTCCCGAGGCCATGCCGCGGGTGAGCGCATTGCCCACCGGGGGGTATCTCGCCAGTACCGCCGCGGCCATGCTCGCACCGTTCTTCGAGGGCGACGGGCTTGCCGGCGAACTTGAAGCCATCTGCGCCGATGCATTCGCCCACCCTGCCCCACGCCGTGAGCTGCGCATCGCCGGTGCGCATGTGCTGGAACTCTTCCACGGGCCGACGGCGGCGTTCAAGGATTTCGGCGCGCGCTTCCTCGCCGCGTGCATCGTGCGCCTGCGCGCGGGTGCGGACCGGCCGCTGACGATCCTGGTGGCGACCTCGGGCGATACCGGTGCCGCGGTGGGCGCCGCGTTCCACGGCTTGCCCGGCGTGCGCGTGGCGATCCTCTATCCCGACAACCGGGTCTCGCCACGCCAGGCGCACCAGCTGGGCAGCTTCGGCGGCAACGTACGCGCCCTGCGTGTCGAAGGCAGCTTCGACGATTGCCAGCGGCTGGTGAAGGGTGCGCTCGGTGATCCTGCGCTGCAGTCCGACGTCCCACTCTCTTCCGCCAACAGCATCAGCCTCGGCCGCCTGCTCCCGCAGATGGCGTACTTCGGCCATGCCGCCCTGCACGCGGAGGATGGCCCGATGAACGTGATCGTCCCCACGGGCAACCTCGGCAACGCGGTGGCCTGCCTTTGGGCCCGCGAGATCGGCCTGCCGATCGGCGAAGTCGTGTTCGCCTGCAATGCCAACGACACGCTGCCGGAATTCTTTGGCGGACAGCCGTATCGGGCGCGCGATGCGGTGGCGACGATCGCTAACGCCATGGACGTGGGAGCGCCCAGCAACTTCGAGCGTCTTCTCCACCTGTTTGGTAGTGAAGAGGCAGCACGATTGAACGGCAGCGCATACGGCATCGACGACGCGACGATCCGTGACACGATCCGCCGGCATGCCGCGAGCGATGGCGAAGTATTCTGCCCGCACACCGCCACGGCAGTCCGCGTCTTCGAACAACGCCGGCTCGCCGGTGATGCACGCGCGTGGACCATGGCCGCCACCGCACACCCCGCGAAGTTCGACACGATCGTCGAGCCTTTGATTGGGCGGGCGGTTGAAGTACCGGAGGCGCTAGCGGCGATGCTTGGCCGCGAAGCTGTCGCTGAACCGCTTGCGGCTGATGCGCGACTCTTCGCTGAGTGGTTGCGCGGGTGGCAGCACTGAGGCGATGCCATCGCGTGCAAGCACGCTCCCACAAGAGCGTTGCGAGCGCTTCTGTGGGAGCGCGCTTGCGCGCGATGGGTGGTCAACGCGACCTGTCTGCCGTATTTGCCTCAGCCTCTTCGTACGGTGTTGTATCCGTAATGTAGAACTCGTAGTTGTCCGCATTTCGAATCGCCGTGCGCGGATCATTGATCGCGTAGCCCTGCGCCTTCCCTCTGCCATAACCATAGTCCGCGGTCGCAGGTCCGCGCCCGTCGCCGACAAAATGGCCGTACTCGTGAATTAGCGTCGCCACACGAGATGGCGACGGCCCATCCTCGAGCTGGCGGAAGAATGCCGGGCACAGGAATATCCTGTAGTACATCCGGTCCTCTATGTGCGCCGCAGTCGCATCGGGCCAGCCGTCGCACCCGCACAGAGGCGCGAACGATCCAAATGCGAGCCTTGAGAACGTGGCGCTTACGATGCCCTTCACGTGGTCAAGATAGGCCTTCCCCGGTGTATCGGGATCGTCCTTCTCATGCGTGAGAGTGGAGTCACCGAACCATTTCACGTAACGGGGATGGGAGGTATTTTTCGGTAGATCGCGTGTAAATACCTGTGCGCTATTTGCCGTGAGACTCGCCTTTTGCCACGCACGCGTCGCCTTGTCGTATTGATCAGAGCTGCACATAGCAGGCTCTGCAAGGGTGGAAGCCAGCCGATCACGGTACGCGGGCGCCATGACCGTTATTTCGTTTGAGAGCACGGAATCCTGGTCGCCACGCACGATCGACGCTATCTCCTCGGCTGAGGCTTGACTGGGATCGGGTTCCCAGTCCATCGAGAGCTCATAGCGAATGACGAATGGACCTCCGCTTCCGTAGTCGTATTCATAAGTAAGGTCGATCGTCTTTTCCAGCGTCTCGCCCGGTCGGACGATTCGGAACAGCGAGGGCGGCATACCTCCCCAGTTGACCCAAACGCCTCGATACGGAGCCTTGTGGCCGAAAGCGTCGACGACATGGAACTGGTCGCGAGACAGGCGACCACCCGTGGCGATGAAGGGGGTAGCAGGCTCGAATATGTGAACGGGGGCGTCGCCGTCGTTTGTCAGGGTCAGTGTGACGATGACCTGGTCGTTCGCTGCTGACATGCTGTTGTGGGTAAGCGTCGCAACCAGATGTGACCCCGCGAGGGCGTGCGTGCTGAACAGGGTGGCCGCGAGCGCGGCCCACCCGAGATATCGAAACTTCATCCTTGCTCCTTGTTCGTGCTCAGCGGGCGCTGCCGTCCAGCAGCGCGTCGATCGATTTGGCCAGCTTCGCCAGCGTTGCAATGGGCTCCGATGCCGGGCCGGTTGGCAGTTGATGCCGGGCTGCCCTCAGTGCGGCCACGAGCCGGCCGTCCGGGTCATTGATGTAAGCCCGCGAGAACACCGTGCCGCCCAAACCGCGCACGGTGTCCAGCGCGCCCTCGGTGCCGTACTCCAGTTGGAGTCCACTCCCTAGCGACACCACCCTCCCCTGCTCGATGCGTGCATCCACCACCAGGCGCTCCCCGCGGCCCGTGATGTCAGCGCCCGTGACGTCCCATGCCACCGTCCAGGTCACGAGCTCCCCACCCAGCACCTGGCGCTCGATCAGCCTGCCCTGCTCAAAGCGCTCGACGGCCTCCGGCGCGCCAGCGACGGCACCCCCCGCCTCTGCCAACACCCCGCCCAAAGCCTTGCAGCGCACTGGGAATCCAGTACCCATGTCGAGAAGCCGGTTCGGGTACGGGCCCACTTCCATGCCCATGAACTCGGTATAGACGCCAAAATTCGCCGGGCACGACCAGGCGCCGGGTCCAAAGCCGTCGCGCTCGACCAGGTCGAAGCCGCCGTCCGATCGGGGGCGACTGTAGTGATAGCGATAGGCGTAGCCGGTCGAGATCGTGGAGACCTGGGTGATCGTGCAGCCGACATACCGTTCCCAGGCGCAATTGGCGCTCATCTGCCAGCCTGCGGCTTCGGCGGCCAGCGGCGACCAGCGCTCATCCCCGTTGTACTCGGGGAAAGGCGCCATGCCGTCGTCGGCAAGCGTGGCGAGGGGGAAAACGAGGCAAAAACCAGCCGCGAGCCGCGCAAGCATGCGCGCCCCGGCCTTCCGAACATTGGCCATGAATCATCCTTTGGGTTGGCGTTCCGTGGGGAACGGTGGCAAGTCTAGGTAGACAGGACAGCGCGGGCACGCGGAAAGTGCGAACCAAATCACACTCCATCTTTTTTCGGATTCTTCTCATTTTTGGGCGCGCTTTCGAACGCGGGACGATAGTGCGTCGATGCATCCGGTGCGGATCGGCGTTGTTTCACCTGCAACCAATGGCCGCGCGCGAAGTTTTTTCCGCGCGCACGACGGTGCATACCACTTACCCACACGCTGCATTCCCATGCGGTCCCGCCGACCAAACCACACGACGGACGGATAGCCGTCCAAACACTCCTAGGAAACTTCTTTCAACAGAAACTGTTGACACGCGTCAAACGCGTGACGTACGTTCGATCGCATGACGCAGCGCACCACCATCGGCCGCTTTGCCCTGAATCGACTTACCAAGGTCGACGGCAAGCTGCGTCTCGGCGGCGGCCTCCTTCTTATTAACCTTGTACTTATTACCTGCGGAGGTGCGGGCTAAGGGCAAGTGTCCAGGTGAAACGAAAATAACCTGAAGACTCCTTAAGAACCCCGCACCCGGTAACGGATGCGGGGTTTTTTAATGCCTCCAGCCCGCCTCGACAACGAGCGGAGCCAGACATGAATCCAGCACACCAGGGCAGTACCCCCGGCAACGTCGAAAGCGACGTAGGCCGCGTGCGTATCTTCGACACCACCTTGCGCGACGGCGAACAGGCCCCTGGGTTTTCCATGGACCGGCGCGCCAAATTGCGCATGGCACAAGCCCTGGAAGCACTGGGCGTCGACATCATCGAAGCGGGGTTTCCGCAGGCTTCACCCGATGATTTCGCCGCCGTCGCCGAGATCGCCAGGACATTGAGGACACCGACGGTCGCCGCGCTGGCACGCTGCCAACCGGGGGATATCGATTCAGCGGGGAGGGCCCTGGAAGGCGCCAGGCACTCACGGATCCACCTGTTCCTGTCCACCTCTCCCCTGCATCGGGAACACAAGCTGGGGAAATCGAAGCAGGAAGTGATCGACATCGCCGCAACGGCGATCGAACGGGCCAAAGCGCTCGCCCATGAAGTTGAATTCTCCGCCGAAGATGCCCTGCGCACCGAGCCGGATTACCTCGCCGAGATCTTCTCGGTCGCCGTTGAAGCCGGCGCCTGCGTCCTGAACGCCCCCGACACCGTCGGCTACACCACCCCCGCCGAAATCACCGAGATGTTCCGCTACCTGCAGAAAAACGTGCGCGGGGCGGAAAAGGTCATCTTCTCCGCGCATTGCCACGACGATCTCGGCATGGCCGTGGCCAACAGCCTGGCCGCGATCAGCGCCGGTGCCCGCCAGGTCGAGTGCACCATCAACGGCATCGGCGAGCGCGCCGGCAACGCCGCGCTGGAAGAGATCGTGATGGCGCTGCACACGCGGCGGCCGCTGTTCAAGCTGGATACCGGCATCGTCACCCAGCACCTGTATCCCACGTCGCGCCTGCTCACCGAGGTCACCGGCCAGGCCGTGCCGCGCAACAAGGCCATCGTGGGCGATAACGCCTTCGCGCATGAATCCGGCATCCACCAGCACGGCATGCTCAAGCACCGCGGCACCTACGAAATCATGAGCCCGCAGGACGTCGGCGCGAAGACGTCACTCGTCCTGGGCAAGCACTCCGGCCGCCACGCCCTGCGCCAGCGCCTCGTCGAGCTCGACTACGAAGTGGATGAAACGACGCTCGATGCCGTCTTCGAGCGCTTCAAGGTCGTCGCCGACCGGCAGCGCTCCGTCACCAACGATGACCTCGTCGCGCTCATGGGCGCATACGAAGCCGAAAACGAGACCGCGGCCGTCGCGGTCCAGTCCTGAAGGAGGATCCATGGAAGCCCCGACCCATCTCTGGCACAACGGCCGCATCAAGGCCTGGGCCGAAGCCACCTGCCATGTCGGCGCGCACGCGCTGCACTACGGCTCCTCCGTCTTCGAAGGCATCCGCGTGTACAGCACGCCGGACGGCCCGCGCTACTTCCGCCTGGATGAGCACACCGAGCGCCTGTTCCACTCGGCCCGCGTGTACGACCTGGTGATGCCGTACGACGCCGCCACGCTCAACCGCGCGTGCCGCGAGGTGATCACCGCGAACGGCCTGACCTCGGCGTACGTGCGCCCCATCGTGTATCGCAGCGGGTTCACCTTCAGCCTGGCGCCGTCGCTGGATACGGCGGTGGACGTGGCCATCATCGCCCTGCCGTGGGGCGCGTACCACGGTGCCGATGCCATCGAGAAGGGTGTGGATGTCTGCGTTTCCTCCTGGAACCGTGCCGCGCCGAATACGTTCCCTAGCGGCGCGAAGGCTGGCGGCAACTACCTCAACAGCCAGCTGATCGCTCGCGAAGCGGTGAACGGTGGCTACGCCGAGGGCATCGCGCTGGGCACCGACGGCCTGCTCAGCGAGGGCGCGGGCGAGAACCTGTTCGTGGTGCGCAAGGGTGTCATCTACACGCCGCCGGCCGCCGCCTCGATCCTGTGCGGCATCACCCGCGATTCGATCCTCACGCTGGCGAAGGAGCTGGGCTACGAAGTGGTCGAGCAGCCGCTGCCGCGCGAGATGCTCTATTTCGCCGACGAAGTGTTCATGACCGGCACCGCCGCCGAGGTCACCGCCGTGCGCTCCGTGGACCGCAAGCCGGTCGGCAGCGGCCGTCCGGGCCCGATCACCCGCGCGCTGCAGGATGCCTTCTTCGGCCTGTTCGATGGCCGCACTGAGGACCGCTGGGGCTGGCTGACGCCCATTGAGGAAGCCACCGCCGGGAGGGTCGCGGCATGAGCGCGCGCACCCTGTTCGACAAGCTGTGGGATGCCCACCAGGTCGCGGCCGAGACCGAGAGCACGCCCGGCGTGCTGTACATCGACCTGCACATGGTCCACGAGGTGACCTCACCGCAGGCGTTCGACGAACTGCGTACGCGCGGCCTGAAGGTGCGCCGTCCGGATCGCACCCTGGCCACGCTGGATCATTCGACGCCGACCCTGCCGGCCGGTGCGGATGGCAAGCGCCCCTATTTCACGAAGGAAGCTGAAGCCCAGGTCGCGAAGCTCGAGGCCAACGTGGCCGAGTTCGGCATCGACCTGATGGGTTGGGATAGCCCGCACCGTGGTGTCGTCCACGTCGCCGGCCCCGAAGTGGGTGCGACGCACCCCGGCATGACCATCGTCTGCGGCGACAGCCACACCGCGACCCACGGCGCGTTCGGCGCACTGGCCTTCGGCATCGGCACCACCGAGGTCGGTCATGTGCTGGCCACGCAGTGCCTGCTGCAGCGCAAGCCCAGGTCGTTCGCCATCCACGTCGATGGCCAGCTGCAGCCCGGCGTGACCGCGAAAGACCTGATCCTGCACATCATCGGGAAGATCGGCATCGGCGGCGGCACTGGCCATGTGCTGGAGTACACCGGCGAAGCAGTGCGCGCGCTTTCGATGGAAGAGCGCATGACCGTCTGCAACATGTCGATCGAAGCCGGCGCGCGCGCAGGCCTGATCGCGCCGGACGACACGACGTTCGCGTGGCTGAAGGGCCGCGAGCGCGCGCCGCAGGGTGCCGCGTGGGATGCCGCCGTCGCGCACTGGCGCACGCTCACCACCGACGCCGGCGCCAGCTACGACCGCGAAGTGCGCATCGACGCCTCGGCGATCCAGCCTTCGGTCACCTACGGCACCCATCCGGGCATGGTCGTCCCCATCCATGCACCGGTGCCGGCGGCGGCCGACGCGCTGGAACAACGCGCGCTGGATTACATGAAGGTCACCGCAGGCAAGCCCATCGCAGGTGAAGCCGTCGACGTGGTCTTCATCGGCAGCTGCACCAATGGCCGCCTCTCCGACCTGCGCGCCGCCGCCGAGATCCTGCGTGGCCGTCGCGTCGCCGATGGCGTGCGCATGCTGGTGGTGCCCGGTTCCGAGCAGGTACGCCGCGATGCCGAGAGCGAAGGCCTGCACGAGGTGTTCCTGAGCGCCGGTGCCGAGTGGCGCCAGCCGGGTTGCTCCATGTGCATCGCCATGAACGGTGACATGGCCCAGCCAGGCCAGCTCGTCGTCGCCACCAGCAACCGTAACTTCGAAGGCCGCCAGGGCAAGGGTGCGCGCACCGTGCTGGCCAGCCCGCTCGTCGCCGCCGCTTCCGCCGTCGCGGGCCGCGTGGCCGATCCCCGCGACTACCTGAACCAGGAGGCCGCCGCATGAGCCGCCCGCTGACCTATGTCCATTCGCGCACCGCGGTACTGCGCGATGAGAACATCGATACCGACCGCATCATCCCGGCGCGCTTCCTCACCACCACCGAGCGCACCGGCCTCGGCAAGCACGCCTTCGAAGACTGGCGTTACGCCGCCGATGGCAGCGACGACCCCGCGTTCCCGCTGAACCAGCCGAAGGCGAAGGGTTGCTCGATCCTCGTCGCCGGCCGCAACTTCGGCTGTGGCTCCTCGCGCGAACACGCACCCTGGGCCCTGCTGGACTACGGCATCCAGGCGGTCATCTCCAACGAGATCGCCGACATCTTCCGCGGCAACGCGCTGAAGAACGGCCTGCTCGCCATCGTGCTCTCCGATGCCGAACACCGCTGGCTGCTGGATAACCCCGGCATCGAGCTGCGCATCGATATCGCCAGCAGCATCATCCGCCTGCCCGACGGCGGAAACATCCACTTCGAACTCGAACCGTTTGCCCGCCACTGCCTGCTCAACGGCGTGGACCAGATGGGCTTCCTGCTGCAGCAGGACAGCGCCATCAGCGCCTATGAACAACGCATGGAGAAAGCTGCATGAAGAAGGCCCAGATCGTCGTACTACCGGGTGACGGCATCGGCCCTGAAGTAGCCGCAGCTGGCGTCGCCGTGCTGCGTGCGGTCGCCGAGCGCTTCGGCCACCAGTTCACCTTCACCGAGCACGCCATCGGCGGCGATGCCATCGATCGCTTCAACGACCCGCTGCCGCAGGCCACCCGCGACGCGCTGCTGGCATGCGACGCCATCCTGCTCGGTGCCGTCGGCGGCCCGAAGTGGTCCGACCCGTCGGCAAAGATCCGGCCGGAGCAGGGTCTGCTGGCCATGCGCAAGCTGCTCGGCGTGTTCGCCAACGTGCGCCCGCTGAAGCTGCACCCACGCACCGCAACGCTCTCGCCGCTTAAGCCCGAACGCACGCAGGGTGTCGACCTTGTGTTCATCCGCGAACTCACCGGCGGCATCTACTTCGGCGCGAAGACGCGCAGCGAAACCGACGCTACCGATGAATGCCGTTACAGCGTCGAGGAAGTGGAACGCGTCGCGCGCCACGCCTTCGAACTGGCACGCACGCGCCGCAGGAAGGTCACCTCGGTCGACAAGGCCAACGTGCTGGAAACCTCCCGCCTGTGGCGTTCGGTCACCACGCGCGTCGCCGCCGACTATCCGGACGTCACGCTCGAGCACCAGCTGGTCGATTCGATGGCGATGCACCTGCTGACCCATCCGGCCGATTACGACGTGATCGTCACCGAGAACATGTTTGGCGACATCCTGACCGATGAAGCCTCGGTGCTGGCCGGGTCGCTCGGCCTGTCGCCGTCGGCGTCGATCGGTGGCCCGGGCGCCGGCATCTACGAGCCGATCCACGGCTCCGCCCCGGATATCGCCGGCCAGTCGGTCGCCAACCCGCTGGGAACGATCCTCTCGGCCGCCATGCTGCTGCGCCATTCGCTGGGCCTGCCGGACGAAGCGGCCACCGTCGAAGCCGCGGTCGACCACGTACTCGAACAAGCCAACCTCACCCGCGACCTGGGCGGCACGGCCACCACGCATGACGTGACCCGCGCTGTCCTGGACGCCATCCACGCCAAGGCGGAGGCCGCATGAGCACCCGGAAGATCCCCATCCGCACGCTGCGCAGCGATGCGATCAAGACCGGCCCCGATCGCGCGCCGGCCCGCGCCATGCTGCGCGCCACCGGCCTGGACGATGATGCGATCGCAAAGCCGATGGTTGCCATCGTGCACAGCTGGTCCAACGTCTCGCCGTGCAACCTCAACCTGCGCGAACTCGCCGAGGCGGCTGCCGAAGGCGTACGCGCCGCCGGTGGCACGCCGGTGGAGTTCAACACCATCGCTGTAACCGATGGCATCGCCATGGGTACCACCGGGATGCGTTCCTCGCTGGTCAGCCGCGAAGTCATCACCGATTCGATCGAGCTGGCCGTCGATGGCCATTGCCTCGATGCGATGGTGGTGCTGTGCGGTTGCGACAAGACCATCCCCGCCGCGGCGATGGCGCTGGCCCGCCTGAATATCCCGGGCGTCGCCCTCTACGGTGGCAGCATCGACCACGGCAGCCGCAACGGTTGCCCGATTACCGTGCAGAACGTGTTCGAAGCCGTGGGCGCGCATGGTGCCGGCAAGATCAGCGATGAAGAGCTGGACGATGTCGAGCGCCACGCCTGCCCGGGCGCGGGCGCCTGCGGTGGCCAGTACACCGCCAACACCATGGCGATGGTACTGACGACGCTGGGCCTCACCCCGATGGGCCTGAACGACATCCCCGCCACGCATCCGTCGAAGCGCGATGCCGCGTTCCGTTGCGGCGAGCTGGCGATGGAATGCCTCAACGCCGACCGCAAGCCCCGTGACGTGATGACCCGCGCCGCGTTCGATAACGCCGCCCGCGTCGTCGCCGCCACCGCCGGTTCGACCAATGCAGTCCTGCATCTGCTGGCGATGGCCAACGAAGCACGCGTACCGCTCTCGATCGAAGACTTCGAGCCGGCCTCGAAGAACACTCCGGTCATCGCCGACCTTATGCCGGGTGGCCGCTACAGCGCGGTGGAAATGTCCGCCGCCGGTGGCGTCGCCATCGTCGCCCGCGAACTGCGCGCGGCCGGCATGCTGTCTAACACCGACACGGTCACCGGCCGCACGCTGTTCGAGGAGCTCGACGCGGCGCCGCCCGCGACGGAAGGCCAGGTCGTCGTCCGCCCGGTGAGCAACGCCTTCAAGCCACGCGGCGGCTACAGCATCCTCTACGGCAACCTCTCGCCGGAAGGCTGCATCCTGAAGCTGGCCGGCCACGGGCGCAGCAGCCATGCCGGTCCGGCACGCGTGTTCGAGAGTGAGGAAGAAGCGTTCGCCGCGGTGCAGGCCGGCCGCATCCGTGCGGGCGATGTCATGGTCATCCGTAATGAAGGCCCCGCAGGGGGTCCCGGCATGCGCGAGATGCTCGCCGTCACCGCAGCGCTGGTCGGCCGCGGCCTCGGCAACGACGTCGCGCTGATCACCGATGGCCGCTTCAGCGGCGCGACACACGGCTTCATGGTCGGGCATATCGCACCGGAAGCGGCACGCGGCGGGCCGATCGGTTTGCTTCGCGAAGGTGACGCCATCTTCATCGATGCAACCACGCGCGAGCTGCGCACGGATGCCGACCTGGCCTCACGCCGCGGCACGTGGCGCCCCGCGGCGCCAAAGGTGACGCGTGGCGTACTCGCCAAGTACGCCCGCCTCGTTGGCTCGGCGGCCGAAGGCGCCGTCACCCAGGCGTTCGACGACGCACCCGCCACCGCACCACGCGTACGCCGCGAAATCGAAGACGAAGACATGACCCAGGAACTCATCGGTAACTAAGCCAGCCGACCAACCCATTGTGGGAGCGTGCTTGCACGCGATGGATTTCCCGCACCACCCATCGCGCGCAAGCGCGCTCCCACCAAACCACACTCGCCAAGGAAAACGATCATGACCGAGAAACAAGCCACCACCGCCCCGCTGCAGAACGCTCGCATCGCCGTGCTCGGCTACGGCAGCCAGGGCCGCGCGCATGCGCTGAACCTGAAAGACTCCGGACTCGACGTGGTCGTGGGCCTGCGCCCCGGCGGCCCTTCGTGGAACCGCGCCTACGTCGATGGCTTCGCCGTCGCCGAGCCGGCCGATGCCGTTCGTGGTGCCGACCTGGTCGCCGTGCTGACGCCGGACATGACCCAGCCGGGCATCTACAAGGACGCGATCGAAGCGAACATCAAGCCGGGCGCCACCCTGCTCTTCGCGCACGGGTTCAACGTGCATTTCGGCCAGATCACCCCCCGCGCCGACATCGATGTCGTGCTCGTCGCGCCGAAGGGCCCGGGCGCCCTCGTTCGCCGCGAGTATGAGATCGGTCGCGGCGTGCCCTGCCTGTACGCCGTGCACCAGGACGCCACCGGCCATGCCAGCGAGAAGGCCACGGCGTATGCGGCCGGCATCGGCGGCGCCCGCGCCATGCTGATCGAGACCGACTTCAAGGAAGAGACCGAGACCGACCTGTTCGGCGAGCAGGCCGTGCTGTGTGGCGGTGCTTCCGAGCTGGTCATCAAGGGCTTCGAAACGCTGGTCGAAGCCGGCTACCGCCCGGAGATCGCGTACTACGAGGTGATGCACGAACTGAAGCTGATCGTGGACCTGTTCTACGAAGGCGGCATCGCCCGCATGCTCGAGTTCATCTCCGAGACCGCGCAGTACGGCGACTACACCCGTGGCCCGCGCGTGGTCGATGAAGGCACGAAGGAACGAATGAAGACCGTGCTGAAGGAGATCCAGGACGGCACGTTCGCCCGTGAATGGACCGCCGAGTACAAGGCCGGCCTGCCGAACTACAAGGCATTCAAGCAGCGCGACCTCGAGCACCCGATCGAGAAGGTCGGCGCCCAGCTCCGCGCCCGCATGCCCTGGCTCGCCGCGAACCAGCCGAAGCCGGCCGAGGAACCGTCGAAGACTGCCTGATCAACCCTGTGGGAGCGGGGGGGGGGGCGGGGGGGGTTGGGGGGGCCCCCACCCCCCCCCCCCCCCCCCCCCCCCCCCCACGACAGCGAACTCATAAGGAAACCCAAGTGAACGCGCAACTGGATACCGTCGGCGACATTCGCCGCACTACCTCGAAGCACCCCCTGGCCGGGCGCGCCATGACCGGCGCCGATATCGTCGTGCAAGTGCTTGCCGATGAAGGCCTCGATGTACTTTTCGGTTATTCCGGCGGCGCGATCCTTCCCGTGTACGACGCGGTATTCCGTTTCAACGCCGAGCATGCGGGTGCCGACGGGAGTGAGCCGCTCCCGCTGATCGTCCCCGCCAACGAGCAGGGCGCATGTTTCATGGCAGCCGGCTACGCGCGTGCCTCCGGCCGCGTCGGTGTCGCGCTCGTCACGTCCGGTCCGGGTGCCACCAATGCCGTGACGCCCGTGCGCGATTCCATGGCCGATTCCATCCCGCTGGTCGTCATCAGCGGCCAGGTGCCAACCGGCGCCATCGGTACGGACGCCTTCCAGGAGGCACCCATCAGCCAGATCATGGGCTCGTGCGCCAAGCACGTGTTCCTGGTGACCGACGCCACGACGCTCGAAGCGACGTTACGCACGGCGTTCCATATCGCCCGCAGCGGCCGCCCCGGCCCCGTCGTGATCGATATCCCCAAGGATGTGCAGAACTCCCCGCTCACCTTCGACGGTGGCCGCGAGTTGCCCGTGCGCGGGTACCGCTCGCGCCTGCACGCGGTGGAGTCCGCCACGCTGGACGACGCGCACTGCGCCGCGTTCTTCGATGCACTGGCGAAGGCCGAGCGCCCGCTCATCTATGCCGGCGGCGGTGTCGTCGCGGCCGGCGCCGCAGGTCCGCTGCGCGAGTTCGCGCATACGTTCGGCATACCCGTGGTCACGACGCTGATGGGCATCGGCGGTTTCGACACCACCGATCCGCTCGCGCTGCACATGCTGGGCATGCACGGCGCCGCATATGCCAACTACGCCATGGACGATTGCGACTTCGTCTTCGCCCTGGGCGCGCGCTTCGACGATCGCGTGGTCGGCGTTCCGGACCAGTTCGCACCGCGCGCCAAGGCCATCGCCCAGGTCGATATCGATCCGGCCGAGATCGGCAAGGTGAAGGCCGTGGACTGGCACCACGTCGGTTCACTGGAAACCACGCTGGACCGGTTGCTGGCGTATGGCGCGCGCAAGGGCTTCCGCAAGGATCTCTCGGCGTGGCACCAGCACGTCGCCGCGCTGAAGCGCGAGCACAGGATGAATTTCTGCCGCGATGGCGAGCACATCCAGCCGTGCGCCGTGATCGAGGCAATCAACCGGATCACCAATGGCCGCGCCATCATCAGCACCGGCGTGGGCCAGCACCAGATGTGGGCCGCGCAATATTTCGATTTCCGTGAGCCCCGCCACTGGCTCACCTCAGGCTCGATGGGCACGATGGGCTTTGGCCTGCCCGCCGCCATCGGCGCGCAGTTCGCCCGCCGCGACCTCACCGTGATCGACATCGACGGCGACGCCAGCATCCGCATGAATATCGGTGAGCTAGAAACCGTGACCACCTATAACCTGCCGGTGAAGATCGTCGTGCTGAACAACAGCGGCGACGGCATGGTCCGCCAGTGGCAGAAGCTGTTCTTCAAGGGGCGTTTCTCCGCATCCGACAAGAGCCTGCACAAGAAGGATTTCGTCCGCGCCGCACAGGCGGATGGCTTCGAGTGGGCGCAGCGCCTGGATGATCCCAAAGCCATCGAGGCGACCATCGCCGACTTCCTCGCATTCGACGGCCCGGCGTTCCTGGAAGTGGTGATCGACCCCGATGCCGGCGTCTATCCCATGGTGGGCCCGGGTGCGACCTATGCCGAGATGATCACCGGTGACTGGATCCCGAGCCGTAGCGCACCGGTGGCGCCGACGGGCCAGCCGACGGGGATGTTCTGACCATGCGGCACACGATTTCCATCCTGCTGCAGAACGAAGCCGGCGCGCTGGCACGCGTCGCCGGCCTGTTCGCGTCGCGTGGATACAACATCGAATCGCTCACCGTCGCCGCCACGCACGACGAGGATGTGTCGCGGCTCACGCTCGTGGTGTTCGGCGATGATGCGGTGGTGGAGCAGATCATCAAGCAATCGGCGAAGCTGGTGGATGTCATCGAGATCGGCGAGCTCACGCGCAAGGTGCACGTGGAGCGGGAGTTGCTCGTGGCTCGGGTCGAAGCCGGCGGCGACGCCGTGGATACCTGCCTCGGCCGCTTCGGCGGCCGCCTGCTCCAGCGCGAAGGCGGGCAGTCCGTCGTCGAATTCACCGGGCGCGCGGATGAGGTGGATGCGTTCCTCGACGCGCTGCGCCTTGCCGGCGACATCGCCGACCATGCCCGCAGCGGCATCGCCGCCATAGAGCGGCCGCTGGTTACGGCGTAGCAACTACGACTGTGGGAGCGCGCGTGCGCGCGATCGCGCGCAAGCGCGCTCCCACAAGGGCGTCGACGGACCAGGGGCCGGCGCCGCCGATGCATAGCGCAACCAACCCGGCGAGGTACAGCAGGTCGGTCTCGTAGCCGGGCTGGCCGAAGTGCGCCCCCATCGCATCGAATGCCTGCAGCTTGATCGAGCTGAAGCCGTTGGGCAGGTGCACCGTGACGATGGCGACGACCAGCACGACGATCATCGGAATACTTACCAGTGGCAGCAGCGCGCCGAGCAGGACCATGAGGCCGCCTCCCAGCTCCACCAGGATCGTGGCCCAGCCCAGTAGCTCCGCATGCGGCAAACCCATCGCGTGCAGGATGCCGATGAAGTCGCCGGCGCCGCGGGACAGCTTGGCATAGCCGTGCTGCATGAAGCCGAAGCCCACGATGAGCCGCAGTGGCAAGGCGTACCAGGCCGCGGGGACCGGCAGGGGTGAAACGGCGAGACGAACGAGGCGCATGGAAGCATTCCTGTGGGCAACACAGGGAAGTTCGCTTGCCGGCAGTGAAAAGTTACACGATGTTGTGGGAGCGCGCGTGCGCGCGATCGCGCGCAAGCGCGCGCCCCCCACGGGGGTGACAGACCATGTTTTCCCGGCCCGGCTGCAGGCCGGGGGACCGGGGGGGGGAACCCACCCCGGCAAGCGCGGCGGGGACGGG
>NZ_JBVJMK010000005.1:0-279839 GCF_055584245.1 Luteibacter sp. NPDC104163 | reverse complement strand
GGTGTGGGGGTGGTGGTTTTTTTTTGGTTTTTTGTGGGGGGGGTTTGGGGGGGGGGTTGGGGTGGGGGGGGGGGTTTTTTTTTTGGGGGGGGGGGGGGGGGGGGGGGGTTGGGGGGGCCCCCCCCCCCCCGCGCGCCCCCCCCCGCTCCCACAGGAGACTTCGTCCGATACGGACGTGCGTCACACCGTAAACCTCGACTGTTCAGCAACGTGATTGTGTCATTCATCACGTTTCTTGCCGGATTCGGCTATGGTTGCCGAAAATGCGTGGTGGCGCGCAGGCCCGACCTGTCTGCGCCGCCTCGCCCGGATGGCGGGCAGGGAGGGTGCAGGGATGTCAGCGAAGTTCACGAAACGCAGCCTGGTCCAGCGACTGCCGAGCTGGTCGTTTATCGACGCCACCGTGCATTTCGCCAGCTTCCTCCGTCAGCACAGGCGCCTGCCGCGGCGCGAAAGCCAGCTGGTCAACGATGTCATTTACCGTCTGAAGGCTTCCGGGGAGTTGCAGGATCCGTTGCGCGTCTTCGTCACGGATAAGGAGCTGCTGAAGGTCTACGTGCGGGACACGCTGGGCGACACGTTCAACGTCCCGACCACTCGAATCCTGCGGCATGTCAGCGAGGTGAGCGACGACGTCTTCCCCGAACGTTGCGTGATCAAGCCCACGCACGCGAGTGGCGAAGTCATCGTCCGGCGTGACGGCGAGCCGCTGGATCTCGCGCGTATCCGCCGCTGGTTCCAGCTCAACTATTACCGACGTTCGCGCGAGCCAAATTATCGGTACCTGCAACCCAAGGTGATCGTCGAGCCGCTGGTCTTCGATGCGGACGACCTCATCGACTACAAGATCTTCTGCGTGGATGGATCGCCTCGGCTGATCCAGGTCGATGCGAATCGCCACGTGCGCCATTGCCGGCGTTTCTTCGACCTTGACTGGCAGCCACTGCATTTCGGCCTGGTTTATGAGCGGGGAACCATCGATGTCGCCCGGCCGGATAACCTCTCCGCGATGCTCGACACCGCGGCCCGGCTCAGCCGCGGCTTCTCGCTTATCCGCGTGGACCTTTACTCGAACGGCGAACAAGTCCTCGTCGGCGAACTCACCAACTGCCCCAGTGGCGCAAACGGCATTTTTTATCCAGCCGATGGCGAGGCCACGGCATCGAGGATCATCCTTGGCGACGTGGTACGCGACGCGGTGAGGCCGCAGGTCAGCCTGACAGGGCCGGTGGCCATCGATACGCTTGATCTGGGTGATCTTGTCCGCGACGAGTGATGGCCCTGGCCGGGATCTGGCTATACGGCTTTGCACTCGGTGCCATAGGTATTACTACGGACTTCGGGCGCTCGGGATTACGGAATGCCCACGCGATACATCGGACTAACGTAGCGCCACCTGCCTACGAGGAGCGCTGCCATGCGCCCGTCCGTGTTTGCGTTATCGGCGCTGCTCGCGCTTGTTTCGTTCCCATGCATAGCGGCGGATCCGCCGCCCAGCGGCTTCCTCGAGAGCTATCCAACCCTCCAGCCGGACCCGAAACACCCGGGAGCGTCTATCTACATCGCGCCAGGGGCATCGCTCAAAGGCTTTACCAAGGTGGAGCTGGATCCGATCCTCGTCTGGTACGCGAAGGACTCGAGCTATCAGGGCATCGATCCCGACGAGCTCGCCGCGGTCACGAAGAACTTTCGATCCGCCATTGTGAAGCATCTTGAACCCGCCTACCCGGTGGTCGACGCGGCAGGCCCCGATGTGCTCCGCTTGCGCATCGCCATTACCCAGGTCGAAGCGCAAAAGAAAAAGCGCGGGATCCTGGGCTACACGCCGATCGGCTTCGTGGCCGGTGCGGTCAAGGATGCCGCCACCGCCGGACCTAACGTCAACCTGGGTTCGGCGACCATCGAAGCGGAGTTGCTTGACCCATCCGGGAAGCAGATAGCCGTATCCGTTGATCCGCTGGTCTCCGACAAGGCAAAGAAGGAAACGCTGACCTGGAAGGAAATAGGACAGATGCTCGACGCCGCGGGTGCGCGGATCCGCGCACGCCTCGACGCCGATAACACGGGCGTGCCAGGAAACTGATGCGACGATCGCCGCACCGTACGGAACCCGCGGCTGATGTTCAGCGGCTCAGTGCCCCCTGAGCGTGTCAGCCGCTTCGGCCATCAGCGGCTGGCCGTTCAGCCGCAGCAGGATGCCGACGAAGCCCACGGCGATGCCGAGCAGGGCGGTCAGGGTGCCGCCGGCCCAAAGGGCGACCTGCAATTTGGTCGGGTAACGCGTGAGCGCCTGCGAGATGCCGTTGAGTTTTTCCATGATGAGCGAGGTCGTGCCATCGATCTTGGCATCGAGCCGGGCTACAGCCCCGTCGATTTTGGTGTCGAGCCTTTCGACCGCGCTATCGATCTTGGCGTCGAGCCTCTCGACCGAGCTGTCGATCTTCTGCTCGAGCCTGGTTACCGTGCACTCGAGCGACCCGACCCGGGATTTGATTTCCCGTACGTCGCCCTTGATGACATCGACGTCGTCGCGAAGGTGATGTACGTCGTTTTCCAACTTGGTCATGCGCGTTTGCATTTGCGTGCGATCTTCCTGGATATGTACCGCGTGACGCGCTGCCGGCAGATGACGACGCGACAGCGTGGTTTGAAGTTCTTGCGATCTTGCCGCCATGAGAGTCTTCGACACAATGAGTGGTGGGTTGGAAGATGGTATGGCATCGCACTCTTGGCGGTGCCCGCCCCATTGCGTAGGCGTTTTCTGACTTCCGCGCGTGTTGGCGGCTGTTCACGCCTCGCGCGCGCCCTTGCGTATGACGAGCGACACCACCGTGAGGGATTTCTCGAAAAGCAGCGCCGCGAAGCAAATCGCCCGCGCGATGACTCGTGCGGGCGATCAGGGTGTGCCGATGTGTCGCGCGATCAGGTCGCCGGCACTTCCTTGCGGATGCGCACGGCGCGCGGACGGCTGGGCAGCGCGTGGCGCAGGATGCGCCAGACGACCTGGCCGAACTGGCGCGGCAGGGAGCCGGTGTTGTAGTGCTGGCCATAGCGAGCGCAGATCTCGCGCACTTCGACGGCCATGGCCGCGTAGCGATTGGCCGGGAGGTCCGGATAGAAGTGGTGCTCGATCTGGTGGCTCAGGTTGCCCGACAGCACGTCGATCACCTTGCCGCCGCTGATGTTGGAAGAACCGCGCAGCTGACGCAGGTACCAGTGACCGCGGGTTTCGTTACGCAGCACTTCCTTCGGGAACACTTCGGCATCCGCGGTGAAGTGGCCGCAGAAGATGATCACGTAAGTCCACACGTTGCGGAGGCCGTTGGCGACCAGGTTGCCGAGCAGCACCGGCAGGAAGAACGGGCCGGCGAGCAGCGGGAACACCACGTAATCCTTCAGCAGCTGCTTGCCCATCTTGCGACCGACGGGGCGGAACGCCCGGCGCAGGTCGCGGAACTTCATCTTGCCAGCGAACAAGCGGCCGACGCGCAGGTCCTGGATCGCCACGCCCCACTGGAACAACAAGGCAAAGACCACTGCGATCGCCGGCTGCATCAGGTAGAACGGGCGCCAGCGCTGCTCAGGGAAGATGCGCAGCAGGCCGTAGCCGATGTCGTCGTCCATGCCGCGCACGTTGGTGTACGTGTGGTGCTGGAAGTTGTGCGTCTTCCGCCAGGCCCGCGACGTGGCGACAATGTCCCACTCGTAGGTCTTGCCGTTGAGCTTCGGGTCGTTCATCCAGTCGTACTGGCCGTGGATGACGTTGTGGCCGAGCTCCATGTTCTCGAGGATCTTGGACAGGCCAAGCAGCAGGGTGCCGAGGATCCACGCGGGCACGAGCACGGTATGGACGAAAGCGCCGAGGAACAGCAGTGCGCGGCCCAGGACGCCGGTCCAGCGCACGCCTGCGACGACGCGACGGATATAACGCGCGTCACTCGGGCCAATATCGGCCTGGACGCGTGCGCGCAGTGCATCGAGTTCGGCGCCGAACGCATCGAGCTCGACAGCGGAGAGGGTGCGGTTGCGAGTACGGCTCATGTCGGTCTCAAAGATCCAGGATCAGGTCGGTGGTCGGCGCGCTGACGCAAAGGCGAAGCTGCGTCGACGGTTCGCTGCTGCGGTCACCGGTGAGAAGGTGGCGGGTGGTGCCGGTCTGGCGTTCGCACGCGCAGCTGTTGCAGATGCCCATGCGGCAGCCATGCGCCGGGCGGACGCCCTGGGCTTCCAGGCCCTCGAGCAGGGACTGGTTGCGGGAAAGCTTCAAGGTGCGGCCGCTGCGGGCAAGGTGCACGTCCACTTCGCCTGCTTCTTCCATTCCGATGGCCGCTGGGAGACTGAACGCCTCGGCCTCAAAGCTGGCGACCTGGCCAGCGAGACGCACACGCGCCGCCTCGACGAAGCCGCCCGGGCCGCAGGCGAGGACGCGGCGCTGGTCGAGCGCCGACACCGCCCCGAACGACGTCTGGTCGACACGCGCGGCAGGCGTGGTGCCTTCTCGGGTCAGCAGGAAATGCACGCGCAGGCGCGGATGGGCCGCTGCAAGCGCGTCCAGCTCATCGACGAAACAAAGCTCGTCCTGCTGGCGTGCCCAGTAGAAGAGATCCACGTTCCGCGGCATGCCACGGTCCGCAAGGTCGCGCAGCAGCGCTCGCATGGGCGTAATGCCACTGCCGGCGGCCAGGAGCAGCAGGTCTTCGCCAGCGGCCGCGAGGGTCATCGCGCCGAAGGCCGGATCGAGGCTGATGATCTCGCCCACCCGTGCGTCGCGCGCCAGGTACGTGCTGACCAGTCCGCCGTCGATGGCCTTGACGGTGATGGCCAGCGTGCCATCGGCGAGCGAGGTGGGGCTGTAGCTGCGCACAAGCCGGCGCCCAGCGATGGTCACGCCGATATTCACGTGCTGGCCGGCGCGCATCCCGGCCCAGTGGCCGTTCGGGCGGAAGACCAGGGTCACCGCGTCACGGCTCGCGGCGGTCCTTGAGACAAGGCGCGCCAACGGCTGTTCCAGGGTCCAGAGCCGGTTGACCCGGGTGGCCCAGAAGTCGAACAGGGCCGGGGAGACCGCGCGCCGGGCCAGGCGCAGCGGCCAGCGGGGTTTGGGGGCGGGGAGGGCAGCGTTCATGGGCCCATACTATACGAACACATATACGAATGTGTATACACATGTATATTTCTTGACCGAGGTATCATTTCTCCTCGAACGAACGGGCCCCGCCATGTCATCCAGCCTTCTCCTGCCGACCGCCGACGCGCCTCCCGCCCGAAAGGGTGCGATTTCGCGCGAAGACCTGCTGGCCGCGACCCTGAAAATCATCGGGCCGAACCGCAGCCTGTCGACGGTGAGCCTGCGCGAGGTGGCCCGCGAGGCGGGAATCGCGCCGAACAGCTTCTACCGCCAGTTCCGCGACATGGGGGAGCTGTCCGTGGCCCTGATCGACCTGGCGGGTAGCTCGCTGCGCACGATCATTGGCCAGGCACGCGAGCGGGCGACGTCGACCGAGCGGAGCGTCATCCGGGTCTCGGTCGAGACCTTCATGGAGCAGCTGCGCGCGGACGACAAGCTGCTCCACGTCCTGCTACGCGAGGGCGCCGTCGGCTCGGATGACTTCAAGCACGCGGTCGAGCGGGAGCTCGCCTACTTCGAGGACGAGCTCCGCGTCGACCTGATTCGCCTGGCCGCGGCAGATGGGGCGACCCTCTACCAGCCCCAGCTGGTCGCCCGCGCGATCACCCGACTGGTGTTCGCCATGGGCGCCATCGCGATGGACCAGCCGCCCGAACGCGATCCGGAATTGATCGAAGAGATCTCGCAGATGCTGCGCATGATCCTGACCGGCTCGCACGCGCTGAACCGGGCGACTTAAGAGATCTTGTGGGAGTGAGCTTGCGAGCGATGCTCTCCCGCAAGTCCATCGCGCGCAAGCGCGCTCCCACAAATACGCTACGGCGAAGCACTCACGCCAGCGTCGTCAGTTCGATCGGGATCACCGTTTCGCCGCTGATGACCTGCGCGTGGCCGTCCTGGACCATGAACTGCAATTGCATCGTGCGCTCGGTGAGCGCCGCCAGGGCATCGACCGTGGCCGGTGCCACATCGATGACCGTGACGTTCTTCGTCCGTGCCACCGCCGATGACATCTTCTTCCACCACACCTCGGCGCCACGGCCGCTGTAGGTGTAAATGATCACCCGGTTGGCGCGCCCGGCCGCGCGGCGGATGCGCTGCTCATCCGGCTGGCCCAGCTCGATCCACAGGTCGACCTCGCCCGTGAGTTCCTTGCGCCACAGGTCCGGCTCGTCGTCGGAGCTGATGCCCTTGCCGAACACCAGCGATTCGTCGGCGTTCAAGGCGAAGGCCAGGACGCGGACCATCATCCGCTCATCGGTCTCCGAGGGGTGCTGGGCGATGGTCAGGGCGTGGCCCTGGTAGTAGTGGCGGTCCATGTCGCTGACCTGGAGGTCCGCCTTGAAGACCGTGGATTTGAGTGCCATGGGGTGCCCGGGGCTCGAAAGTAGCCGCCAAGCGTACACGTGTGGGAGCGTGCTTGCGCGCGCTCGCACATGCGCCGGGGGATCCATACAAGGCCTAGACGTAGGGCGGGCCTACTATCCGCTGGACTTCCCAGGGGCACTAAACCCATGAGCTACCCAGCCGCACCACGCCGTTCCGCCGTGGCCAATGCCATCTACGGCCTCCTCAATCCCATCCCGTTCGGCTTCTTCGTCGCCGCGATGATCTTCGACATCATCTACGCGAAGACCGGCACCATCCTCTGGGTCAAGGCCGCGGCCTGGCTGATTACCCTCGGCCTGCTGCTCGCGATCATCCCGCGCCTGGTCAACCTGGCCCAGGTCTGGATCACCTCGCGCCGTTTCAGCACGGGTGCGGACCACGTCGATTTCTGGCTGAACTTCGTCGCGATCGTCGCGGCGATCCTCAACGCCTTCGTCCACAGCCGCGATGCCTACGCGATCATGCCGGCGGGGATGTGGCTCTCCGTGCTCACGGTGCTGCTCATCGCCATCGGCCACGTCATCATCGCCGTGCGCTACTCCACGGACCGGGGATACAACCATGTCTAAGCATCTCTACCGTGGCGCTCTCGCCCTGGCCTGCATGGCCATGCTCGGCGGCTGTGCTGAAAAGGCCTCGCAAAGCGCGGCCGACCAGTCCGGCGGCAACCCGTCCATGCCCAAGGCGCAGAACTTCCTGGTGCCGCCGATGCAGGTGCCCGATTTCGCCGGGTGGAAGGACGGTGCGATGCCCACCGTCGCCCCCGGCCTGAAGATCGAAAAGATCGCCGGTGACCTGAAGCATCCGCGGCAATTGCTGACCCTGCCGAATGGCGACGTGCTTGTCGTCGAGTCCAACGGCCCCGGCGAGGAGGCCGTCACCACGCCCAAGCAGTTGATCGCCGGCATGGTGAAGAACAAGTCGGGCAAGGGTGCCAAGGGCGGCAACCAGATCACGCTCCTGCGCAAGGGCGGCTCCGGCGAGTGGGAGAAGCATGTCTTCATCAAGGGCCTGCATTCCCCGTTCGGCGTGCAGTTGATCGGTAGCACGCTCTACGTGGCGAACACCGATGCGATCGTGACCTTCCCGTATACCGATGGCCAGACCGAGATCACGGCACCCGGCGTGGAGTTCACCGACCTGCCTTCCACCGTCAACCACCACTGGACCAAGGCACTCCAGGCTAACGCCGATGGCACCAAGCTCTACGTGGGCGTGGGCTCGAACAGCAACATCACCGAGAACGGCCAGGAAATCGAATACCGCCGGGCGAACGTGCTCGAGGTGGACGTGGCCAGCCGCGGCAGCCGCATCTACGCCTCGGGCATTCGTAACCCCACCGGGCTCGCGTGGGATCCGACCACGAACAAGCTCTGGGCCATCGCCAACGAGCGCGATGAAATCGGCGCGGACCTCGTGCCCGATTACATGACCAGCGTGACCGAGGGCGCGTTCTACGGCTGGCCCTACAGCTACTACGGCCAGCACGTCGACACGCGGGTGATGCCGCAGCGGCCGGACATGGTGGCGAAGGCCATCCCGCCGGACTATGCGTTGGGCTCCCACGTAGCTGCATTGGGCCTGACGCTTTCGCAAAAAAATGCGCTGCCCGCGAAGTACCAGGTCGGCGCCTTCGTCGGTGAGCACGGCAGTTGGGATCGCTCGCCGCTCAGCGGCTACGCCGTCGTGTTCGTCGCCTTCCAGGATGGCAAGCCCGTCGGCAAGCCCGAGACGCTGGTCAGCGGCTTCTACTCGAAGGATGAAAAGCAGCTGTTCGGCGCGCCGGTCGGCGTGACCTTCGACAAGGACGGTGCGCTGCTGATCGCGGACGACGTGGGCAATACGGTGTGGCGCGTGACCTCCGCCGCGCCGTAACAGCCGTTGTGGGAGCGCGCTTGCGCGCGATGGGTCTTGCGGCAAACCCCATCGCGCGTAAGCGCGCTCCCACGACCGGGCATCCAGCGGGCCGGGGCTCGCCCAGCCGTTCAGCAGTGTGAAGAGCGACCTCGCGGCGGATCACATCGCACACCACCATCGCACCCCATAGTGCGCCGGCCTGCAGACGGCTTCCCCCGCCTTTTAACGGGCAGGCAGGTCCCGGTACACCAGCGTCCGGGACCTATTTTTATGCCTGGTCTACGCAGGCCCGGACCGCGCCTCGATCAAACCTGCGAGGGTGCTGGTCAAGGTCGCCAGGGATACCGGCTTGCCAAGATGCGCATCAAAGCCGGCTTCCAGCGCCTTGCGCTGGTCGACCTGGCGGCCGAAGCCGGTCAGGGCTACCGCGATCAGACCGTTGTGGTTCGGCATCGCGCGCACCTTGCCGATCAGTTCGTACCCGTCCATGTCGGGCATGCCGATGTCGGAAAGCAAGGTGTCGAAGATGCCTTGGGCAAGGTGTTCCAGCGCTTCCTTGCCCGTGCTTGCCGTCGTGACGGTGGCGCCTTCCATGCCGAGCAACTCGGAGAAAGGCCCCAGCAGTTCAAGGGAATCATCGACGATGAGCACGCGCCGATCGTGCAAGACGGAGCGCCGGCTTGCCTTGCGCCCGCCCGGCTCGTCGAGGGCAAGCGTGGTGGGACCGAGAGGCAGGCGGACCGTGAAGGTCGCACCCTTGCCGAGGCCTTCCGACCGCGCGTCGACCGAACCACCGTGCAACTGCACGAGATCGCGCACGAGTGCGAGGCCAATGCCGAGCCCGGCCGCAGGCGATCGACGATTATGGCCCTGCTCGAACATGTTGAATGCACGGTTCACCAGTTCCGGCGGCATGCCGGTGCCATCGTCCTCCACCTCCAGCGTCGCCTCGGTGTCCCCCACCTCGAGCGCGATACGGATACGGCCGCCGTCGCGGCCGAACTTCACCGCGTTGCTCATGAGGTTCCAGATCACCTGGTCGATGCGCGTTGCGTCGGCCGAGATGACAAGGTCACCTTCTGGCAACTGGAGCTCAAGGCTCATGTGCCGGCGTGCGAGCTGTTCTTCCATGCCGTCGGCGATGCGGCGGATGCATTCGGAGAGGTTGACGGCGGTGAGGGCGAGGGTGAGCTTGCCCGTGTTGAGGCGGGACAGATCGAGCAGGTCGTCGATGATCTGCGCCTGGCCCTCGACCGTGCGCCGGATCGATTCCGCTGCTGAGCGGGTCGCCGTGTCCTTCTTCGTGCTCGACGAGCGTGCGATGAGCTCGGCGTTCATGAGGATCAGGTTGAGCGGATGCTTCAGCTCGTGCGACATCACGGCGAGGAACTGGTCTTTCAGCTCGACCGCGTTCTGCGCCTGTTCGCGCGAGGCTTTCTCCGCCGTGAGCAGGTCTTCGCGCTCGCGTTCCCGCTGCTTGCTCGCGGTCGTGTCGCGCGAGATGTTGGCGAAGCCGTGGAATCCACCCTGGTTCAGCGACACGGTGATGCCGCTGCAGAAGATGCGCTGGCCATCCGAGCGCACGTGCCAGCGGTCACTGGTAGCACGGCCCTCGGCAAGGGCGATCTCCATCTCACGGCGGTATACACCGTGGACGCGGTCCTCGGGCGTGAAGATCAGATCCGCATGCTGGCCGATCGCGTCGGCGGCGGAGTGGTGGTAGATCCGCTCGGCGCCCCGGCTCCAGAGCGTGATGATGCCCTCGGCGTCGGTGTTGATGAACGCATAGTCGGTCGCACTGTCGGCGATCAGCCGCATGCGTTCCTCGCTGCTGCGCGCGGCTTCTTCGGCCGCGCGGCGGCGGGTGATATCGATGAAGGTGAGTACGGCACCCTCGATGCGATCCTCGGCGGTGCGATACGGCAGGATGCGCACGATGTACCAGCGGCCATCCTGTCCGCCCACCTCGCGCTCGATGCTGCGCAGCGCCTGGAAGGCCTGTGCAGCATCGGAAGCCAGGTCCGGGTAGTGCAGGCTGTGGTTCAGGTCGAGCAGCGAGCGGCCGACATCGGCGGAGATCAGGCGGAAGATATCCGCCGCGCGCGGGGTGAAGCGCTTGATGCACATGTCGCGGTCAACGAACACCGTGGCGATGTCCGTGGATGCGACGAGGTTATGCAGGTCGTCGTTGACCTTGGCCGTCTCGTCCACCTTGAGCTTCAGTTCGTGATTTACCGTGATCAGCTCTTCGTTGATCGACTGGAGCTCTTCCTTGCTGGTCTCGAGCTCCTCCGTCGCCGAGCGGAGCTCCTCGTTGATCGACTGCAATTCTTCATTCGAGGCCTTCAGCTCCTCGCTCGAGGTCTCCGACTCCTCGATCGTGATCTGGAGCTGTTCCTTCGCGCGGCGCAGCTCCTCCTCGAGCTGCAGGAGCAGCGGCGGCTGCTCCTGGTCGCCACTGTCGGGGGCGCCTTTTTCGGCAGGGCCTTCGTGGAAGATGACGAGCGTGAGGCCATGGTTAGCCCCGGCCACGTGAACCGGCCTGACCTCGACGCTGACAGTCATCGGCTCGCCCTGGCGCGACCACGGCACGGCACGCGAGCGCACGGGGCGATCGTTCTGTGCGGCGCGGTACAGCGATGCGCGCAGTTCCAGGCGCAGCTCAGGCACGATCAGCCCGGTGATCTGATACGACGGCGCCCCACCCGAGATGCGCAGGAACTCGCCAGCGGTCGGAGACATGTGGGCGATATGCCCGTCGTGGTCGACCAGGATGCTGGGGGGAAGCTGTTCCTCGAGCGCTTTGCGGTGGATGTCGCCCAGGGCCCTCGTACCGCGGTCCTGGCTGGCTTCCGCCGCCGCCAGGCCGAGGTTGGGCTGCACCGGCAACTGCCGGGACGGTGCCTGCAGGTAGAGGCCAGAGCGGGGGATGCGGGTGGCGCGGTAGATCCGGTTCTTCTTGTCCACCGGCGAGAAGTACTTCGACGCCACCTCAGCGGATTCCGAACTGCCGAGGAAAAGGTAGCCGCCCGGCTTAAGGGCGAAGTGGAACATCTCAAGCACATGCGCCTGCACATCACGGTTGAGATAGATGAGCAGGTTGCGGCAGGTGATCAGGTTGAGCTTGGAGAATGGCGGATCCTGCAGCACGTTATGCCGCGCGAACATCACCCGCTCGCGCAGCGGCTTGGTCAGCTTGTACAGGTTCTCGTCGCGTACCAGGAAGCGGGCGACGCGTGACGGCGTGATATCGGTGATGACCGAAGCCGGGTAGCTGCCGTGCCGGGCAAACACGATGGCATCGTCGTCGATGTCCGTAGCGAACACCTGGACCGGGAGGTCCTTCGGCGCCGCTGCTTCGGCCAGAAGCATCGCGATGGAATAGGCCTCTTCGCCCGTCGCGCAGCCGGCGCACCACGCGCGCAGCTGCTGGTCCCCATCCGCAGGGTCGATCAGGTGCGGGATAACATCGCGCTCCAGCGCCTCGAAGGCCTCGCGGTCGCGGAAGAAATTGGTGACGCTGATGAGCATGTCCTTCAGCAGCGCGGGGCGCTCATGCGAATGCTCCTGCAGGTACGAGCGATACGCGGCAAGCGTCGTCAGCCCATTGATCTGCATCCGCCGCTCGATCCGGCGCAGAACCGTGGCACGCTTGTACGAGCGGAAATCGTGGCCGGTCTTCGTGCGCAGGATCAGCATGATGTCGCGCAGCGCTTCTTCATTGACCGCCGATTCCGAGAGATCCGGTGTATCGCTCCCCTCGGTGTCCCGCGGATCCACGCGCGGAATCGATATACGCGTAGAGTCGCGGCCGAGCGCGAACAGCCGGTCGGGAATATCGGACAGGGGCAATACGATATCGGCGGAACCGGTGGCTATCGCCGAACGCGGCATCTGGTCGTATTCCGCATCGTCGGGATGCTGGACGATGGTGACGCCCCCGCGCTCCTTGATCCGCGCGATGCCCACCGAGCCGTCCGCGCCGGTACCGGTCAGCACCACGGCAATCGCTCGTTCGCGATGTACCTCGGCCAGCGTGCGGAAGAAATAATCGATGGCGACGTGCTTGCCCTGGCCCCGTGCCAGATCCGTCAGCCGCAGGTAGCCGTCGTTCATCGACAGCGCCTTGCGCGGCGAGATCACGTAAACCTCGTTCCTCCGCAGCGGCACGGCCTCCGTGACCTGGGTCACCGGCATGGAGGTGGAGCGCTGCAGGATCTGGTCGGCCATGCTGTCGTGCTTGGGCGACAGGTGCATCACGATGACGAACGCCATGCCCGGGTTCGCCGGCATGGCCTCGAAAAACTTGACCAGCGCGCCAAGGCCGCCCGCGGACGTGCCGATGCCCACGACCGGAAAGTCGAGGTGACTGGGCGTCAGCATCGGGTCGGCTTCGGGATCGCGCGGCGGGGGCTGGGACATCAAGGTTGGCCTTGCTCGACAGAGCCAACATTGTCGCTCAGCTTCGGCCAAAAGGGGATCGCCGGGGGCAGGCGCCAGGCCGGTTCCGGGCCCGATGAGCCCTATGGATCAGGGCTTCGCCTGGCGCGGCTGGTCGCGTTCGCGATGGCGGCGCCGTCACGCGGCTCTTCGCTCGAAAACGCCGTCATGGCCTCCCATGTGCCTTTCTCGTCCTCGAGGCGGAGATGGACGGCGACGCCGTGGTAGTGGTGGATGCTTCCCGCCAGCCGTAACGCGAAGCGCACGGCTTCGTCCTGGGTCATGAAGGCGCCCACGCGATTCGAATCCTGCAGGACGCGCCAGGCGAACGGACCCTCGTGCCCGTGGGGGATGTAAAGGGTTACTGGGGCCTGGGGCGGCGGTGTCTTCGGCATGCCCTGAGTGAGCATGGACCATGCCACCCGCAAAACGGCGCCGTGGCGCGGTATTCGCATGGCGCGACTGCACGGCCTGCACCCCACGGCTGCATCGTTTGCCATCGACCGAATTTCACACTTTTGCGGCCCGGCCTCGTATTGACTGCAAGACTTGCAGCCGGAAATGCCGCCAGCGGCACGGCCCGTGCACAGACTTCTAGCAAGCCGTGCCCTATGCTCGAGCCCAGTGGGAGGGACAATGAAGCTACCAGGCGCCATGCTCGTACTCGAAGACGACGCCTCGTTCGCCAGGGCGGCGTGCGAGTTGCTCATGGCGTCGGGGGTGGAAGCCGTCCCCGCGCGCACCTGCGCCGAGGCCCGCGCTGCCGTCAGCGAACGTTCTTTCGATGGCGCGTTGATCGATATCGGCCTCCCCGACGGTTGTGGCCTGGATCTTCTGCACGAGCGGGACTTCGCCAGGGTCGACAAGAAAATCGTGATGAGCGGTGACCAGGCGCTCGCTGCATCGCTGGCCCAGGTACTTCCCGGGACCATCTGCCTCGGCAAGCCATTCACCTCGGCATCGCTGCGCGCCGCGCTGAACATCCGCGCGAGCAACGACATCCGCGCCGTGCCTGGCCAGGCTGAAACCTTGCTCGGCCAGTCGCTCGTCATGCGCGCGGTGCGCCGGGAGCTGAATACCGTCGCCACGCTGGATCTGCCTGTCCTCCTGCACGGCGAAAGTGGCACGGGCAAGGAACTCGCGGCGCGGCACATCCATGACGCCAGCGGCCGGCGCGGGCGGTTCGTTGCGATCAATGCGGCGGCGCTGGCCCCCGACCTTCTCGCGAGCCAGCTTTTCGGCCATGTACGCGGGAGCTTCACCGGTGCGCACGAGAGCCGCCACGGGTTGGTCCGCGCGGCGGAAGGTGGCACCCTGTTCATCGACGAGCTGGCCGACATGCCCGCGCCTGTCCAGGCGGCGCTGCTGCGCTTCCTCGAATCGCGCGAAGTCATTCCGCTGGGCGCAACGGAGGGTAAGGTCGCCGACGTGCGCATCGTGAGCGCCACCAACCGCGTTCCACGCGAGGCGATTGCATCAGGGCATTTGCGCGCCGATCTTTATTTCCGCCTTGCCGGCTATGAAGCCAGGCTGCCGGCGCTGCGCGAACGGCCGTCGGATATTCCACTGTTGTCGTCGCGCATGCTCGCTGAGCTCAACGAACGCGCCGGAACTGCCAGGCGCTTCGCGGCCCATGCCTTCGAGCAGGTGGCTGGGTATGCGTGGCCGGGCAACGTCCGCGAGCTGCGCCAGGTGGTACAGCGCGCCTACGTGTGTTGTGTTGACGAATTACGCCTTGATCTTCCGGGCTCACTCGCGTCAGGCGCCCCGCATGGCATCCGCCGGCTTGCGGATATCGAACACGACGCGATCATGGGCGCCATCGCCGCCTGTGATGGCGATCGCGCGCGTGCCGCGCGGGTGTTGGGCATCAGCGTTCGCACCATCTATAACCGCCTTGCCGAGTACCGTGTACGGCACGGGTCCGGGGCCTTGCAATGAATCTGGCGGAACATCCGGCACCGACAACCCCGGTCCACGCGTTCTACCGTGAAGCACGGCACGCGCTCGGGAGCCCGCTGGGCGCGATCATGGCCACCGCAGAGCTGGTGGAGATGTATGCGCAGCATGGGAAGCCCGACGAGGTGCGCCGCCTTGCAAGCCGCATCACCGATGAATGCGAACGCCATGCGCGCATGATCCAGGATATCTTCCGCGCGCTGCAGGACATGGAAGTCGCCATGCTGCCTACGCCGACGGCCATGCTTGGCGTCGCGCTCGCGCGGGCAGGGGAGAACTTCGTGGCCCAGGGCGGCAACCTCCGGCCTGGCGGCGTTGATGTGCGTCCATGGATATCGGGCACCGCGCTCGAATTGTTGCTTGGCCGGCTCATCGATAACGCCGCGGCTTCCGGTGCCGGCACGTTCATCGTGAATGCCCGCGATGAGGGCCGCGAAGTGGTCCTCGAGATCACCGATGACGGTCCGGGCCTGGAGCTGGTGACTGCCGAGCAAGTCGTTCGGCCGTTCGTCTCGGGCTCCCCGACAACGCATACCGGGGTTGGCCTGTGGTGGGTCAAGACCCTCGTCGAACAAGCCGGCGGCCGGATCGATGTCGATGGCGATCGGGGCCGGTTCGCGTTGACCATTTCACTTCCGGCGGCGCCGCCTGTCGCGGTGGCCGCCGTCATCTGATCTCGTTGAAATGTGACGCGCATGGCGCTTTGGTGCGCCCGCGATGCCGGCCGCCCCAATGGTGCAAAAACTGTCACAACCCGCCATGACAATCGCCCGCGCAGTGGGGAAAACCTAGCGCAGGCGGACATACATGACCTCCGAGGACCGGCGGCATTTCCTGAAACTTTCCCTTGGCGCCGCGGGCGCCGCAGTCACGGCGTCGGTGCTGCCGCCGTCCATCCAGAAGGCCCTCGCCGTGCCGGCGGCGCGGCGCACGGGTACGCTGAAAGACATCGAGCACGTGGTGATCCTGATGCAGGAGAACCGGTCGTTCGATCATTACTTTGGCAGCATGCGCGGCGTGCGCGGGTTCGGCGATACGCGGACGATTACGTTGCCGAGCGGCCGCTCCGTCTGGCACCAGCCTGTCACGGCAGGCAGCGACGACTACCTGCTGCCGTTCCGCCCGCAGGCGGACAACCTGGGCCTGCAGTTCCTCGAAGACCTGCCGCACGGCTGGAACGATACGCAGGCGGCTTTTAATGCTGGCAAGTACGACCAGTGGGTGCCCGCGAAGGGCACGACCACCATGGCCTACCTCACCCGCGAAGACATCCCGTTCCACTACGCGCTGGCCGATGCGTTCACCGTCTGCGACGCGTACCACTGCTCGATCCTGTCATCGACCGATCCGAACCGTTACTACATGTGGACCGGCTACGTCGGCAACGACGGGCAGGGCGGTGGCCCCGTGCTCTCGAACGCCGAGCTGGGCTACGGCTGGACGACCTACCCGGAGCGCCTTGAAGCGGCGGGCGTGTCGTGGAAGATCTACCAGGACATCGGCACGGGCCTCGACGCCGCGGGCGGCTGGGGCTGGGGTTCCAACCCGTACATCGGCAACTACGGCGACAACTCGCTGCTCTACTTCAACCAGTACCGCACGGCCGAGCCGGGCAACCCGCTGTACGACAAGGCGCGCACTGGCACCGACACGCTCAACGGGCAGAACCTGTTCGAAATCCTGCAGAACGATGTGCTGGCCGATTGCCTGCCGCAGGTCTCGTGGATCGCCGCGCCGGAAGCCTATACGGAACACCCGAGCTGGCCGGCGAATTACGGCGCCTGGTACGTGGATCGTGTGCTCGATGCGCTTACGTCCAATCCGGAGGTCTGGAGCAAGACGGCGTTGTTCGTGACGTATGACGAGAATGACGGCTTCTTCGATCACCTGCTGCCCGCGTATCCGCCAGCTTCGCGCGATCGCGGCCTGTCGACCGTGAGCGTCGATGGCGAGGTGTATCCGGGTGGCAATGGATTCAACGCGGGCGTGTATGGCCTGGGCGTGCGCGTGCCGATGCTGGTGATCTCGCCGTGGAGCAAAGGTGGCTACGTCTGCTCCGAAACCTTCGACCACACGTCGATCCTGCGCTTCCTGGAACAGCGCTTTGGCGTGCACGAGCCGAACATCTCGGCGTGGCGTCGCGCCGTGTGCGGCGACCTGACCCGCGCTTTCGACTTCGACGGGCACGATGGCCGCATGCCGCGCCTGCCGGCGACGGGCTCGTACGAGCCGGATCGTGGCGACCATTCGGACCTCAGCCCGACACCGCCCACCCAGCAGAAGCTGCCCCGTCAGGAGCGTGGTCAGCGGCCGGCCCGGGCGCTCGCCTATGCGCTCGAGGTGACCGGCAAGGTCGATCAGGAACAGGGCGGATATGTACTGAACTTCAACAATTCCGGGGGCATGGGCGCCTGCTTCAATGTGAATTCGACCCTGCGTGGCGATGGCCCGTGGACGTATACGGTCGAGGCCGGGAAGTCGCTTTCCGACTACTGGACCAGCTCGAACAGTGGCGATGCCTATGACCTGACCGTGATCGGGCCGAATGGCTTCATGCGCCAGTTCAGCGGCAAGCAGCCCGATGCGGGTGCCGACCGCCGACGGATCGCTTTGCCCGAGGTCTCCCTGACGCAGGGGCGCCGCTCCGGCGAACTGCACCTCGTGCTGAGCAACGGTGGCGGCCGCCCCTGCGCGATCACCATCGAAGCCAACGACTACCTGCGCACGCCGCCGCGCCGCTACTGGCTGCTCCCCGGGCAGCGCGTCGAAAGCCATTTCGATATCGGCGGCTGCGATCACTGGTATGACCTGACGGCCACCTGCGACACGGATGAGCTGTTCTCCCGGCGGTTCGCCGGTCACATCGAAACCGGCCGGGATTCCGTGTCCGATCCGGCGCTGGGCGGCTAGGGACCGTAGTAGCCCTCGCTCGCGAAACGCGCCCATCAGCTTGCACTAAGCTGGTGGGCGTCTAATCGCAGCGAGGACTGCCCGCCATGGTCGCGGGCAGCGGGGAGGCCGTATGCGACGTTTAATCCTGGGTGGTGCGCTGGCGATGGCGTTGCTTTGTCCGCTGCAGGCCCACGCCGGCGGCGGGCCGCTCGGCATCGATCACCGCGTGCATAAGCAGAACAGCGGTATCTGGAAGATCTCGAACCAGAACATCCTGCGCTATGGAACGATCCTCACCGTCGCGGGCGGCGCGCTGGCATTCGGTGATCAGGACCGTACTGGCGACACGTTCTGGCGGTCCGTCGATTCCATGGTGGTTGGCGCGGCGGCATCCACGGCCATGAAGTTTGCCTTCCGCCGCGAACGCCCCTCGAAGACCGACGACCCGGATCGTTGGTTCAAGGGTTCCGGGAACCACAGCTTCCCGAGCGGCGAAGTGACCCTCATCTCGGCAGCCGTGACGCCATTCATCGTCAACTACGGCGAGGAACACCCTGCGATATACGCACTGGCGCTGCTGCCCGCCTATGACGCCGTGGCACGCGTGAAGGTGCGCGGCCACTGGCAGACCGACGTACTCGCCGGTGCCGCCCTAGGCGTCGGCATTGGTATCTGGAGCGCGAAGCGCAGCGACTCGCCCTTCGTACTGAGTTTGCTGCCTGGCGGATTTCGGATCGGTTTCGTGCACCACTTTCGTTGAACCAGATCGGGCGAATCAGGAAAGCGTCGACCGATATGAGAAGTGTGCTGGAGCGCGTCGTCTCAGGATGGCGCCTCTCGCACACACTCAGCAGGTCGCGTCATGGCCCCACGCTCGCTCCCGACCGTACTTCCTCCGCGCCGTCCCCTGGCCCGCGCGCTGACGTTCTGCCTCGTCGCGGCGGCCTTTGCCGATGGCACCGCTTCTGCGCAGTCGAGCCTCCCCGCGCCAACGCTTCCTGCAGTCAACAAGGTGCAGACGGGTGCCGCGGCGCCCGATCAGAGTAGCGGGACGGGCGTGACGCCCGATGCGGTCGATATCGAACTGACCAACGGCCAGGTCGCGCCATCGATCGAGATCGGCACGGTAGGTGGAGCCGGCGGCACGGGTGTCGATGGCACTGACACGAGTGGCAATGGTGGCACCGGCGGCGCGGCAAGCAATGTCACCCTCACGCTTGATGCTGGTAGTGGCGTCAACAGCACCGGCACTGCCCCCGCGGTGTGGCTCTACAGCACGGGCGGCGCCGGCGGGGCGCCCGGTGGACTGAGCGAGGAAGATGCGACACCCGGCCAACCGGGTGCGGGCGGCAATGGCCAGGCGGTCACCTTCAATCAATACGGCTCGGTGCTGAGCAGCAACGGGTGGAACGGCAGCGTGCCCGGCGCGACGGCAGTGTGGCTCACGTCCACCGGTGGCGCAGGTGGTCAGCCCACGAACATCCGCCAGGGTGCCTTTGACCAGACCGGACCGGCCGGCTCGGCGGGCGGATCGGGCGGCAACGTCACCTATTACCTCTACGCCGGTGATGTGCTTTCGCAGGGCTCCGCGATTGTCGCGGCGAGCCAGGGCGGGCAAGGCGGCGATGGCACGGGTGCCAACTCCTACACCGCCGAAGGCAAGGGTGGCCCTGGGGGTACGGGCGGCGAGGGTGGGTTCGTCAACCTGATCATTGGCGAATACAACAGTACGGTGGTATCGCATATTTCAGCCATGGGCGCGGCATCCGCCGCGAGTGGCGCGGTCATTCCGGTCGACGCGGACGGGAACGTCGCGCAGGCCGCCTTGATGGCGGCAGGCATCCAGGCGCTCAGCGCCGGTGGTGTCGGCGGAAACGGTGGTACGGGTGACGGCACGGCCGGCAAGGCCGGCCCGGGCGGCGCGGCTGGCGATGGTGGCCTCGTGCAGGTGGCGGTATCCAGCACCGACATCGCGACGAAGGGCTACGCGGCCGCGGGCGTCCTCGCTCAAAGCATTGGCGGCGCCGGTGGCAACGGATCGACAGCCGGCGGCATGTTCTCGCAGCATGGCGGCAGCGGCGGCGCGGGCGGCAATGGCGGTGAAGTTGATGTGGGTCTGTGGGAGCGCGTCGGCACGGTGCCGAACTCGGTGCTGAGCACGTTCGGTGATGACTCGATCGGCGTAGCGGCCCAGAGCATCGGTGGCGGTGGCGGTGCGGGTGGCTCCGTGCAGGGTGGCTCGGTGTTCGCCGGCGTAAGCATCGGCGGTAATGGCGAAACGGGCGGTTCCGGTGGCGTAGTGACGCTGTACAACGGCTATCCGGTGCGCGTCGACGGCTCGCCGGCTGAACCCGGCCAGGTCATCATCACGGGTGGTACGCATGCGAGCGCGCTGGTGGCACAAAGCATCGGCGGCGGTGGCGGCACCGGCGGCTCGGCACAGAACAGCGACGCCGGCGTGTTTACGTACGCGGTAGGTGGTGCTGGTGGCACCGGCGGTGACGCGGGCACGCCAGGAACCACGCAGGTCACGGCGTATAACAGCGGCATCGCCTTGACGGGCGGCAATCACGCGAAGGGACTCGTCGCGCAGGCCGTCGGTGGCGGCGGTGGCGATGGTGGTTCGGCGACGGCCATGTCGGCTAGCTCGCTGGTGAACGTCAACGTTTCGGTGGGCGGCACCGGTGGCAAAGGTGGCACATCCGGTGACGTCTATGCGACCAACGCCGGGCAGATCCTTACCTCGGGCAGTGATGCATGGGGCATGCTTGCACAGAGCGTGGCCGGGGGTGGCGGCAACGGCGGCATGACGAAGAGCGATGCATTGCAGTTCCTCGCGCCCGATGTTCCCAATATCGAGATCAACGCGGCGATCGGTGGCAATGGTGGCGATGGTGCCGCGAGCGGCAACGTCTTCGCATACAACCAGCAACTGATCATGACGAGCGGCGCGGCGGCGCACGGCATCCTTGCCCAGAGCGTTAGTGGTGGCGGCGGCAACGGCGGTGACTCCAGTGCGGACACGCTGCTCATCGGCAAGGCCACGTCGATCGATGTGACCGTGGCTCTCGGTGGATCTGGTGCCGGCGGCGGCACGGCCGGCAACGTGACGGCGGATAACTCTGCGGGCGCGCTGATCTGGACTGCCGGCGACAGTGCGAACGGCATCCTGGCCTCGAGCGTCGGCGGTGGCGGCGGCACGGGTGGCACCGGCAAGGACGATACCTACACGCTTGGCAAGACCGGCAACGGGAGCGGCAGCTACACCATGTCGCTAGGCGGCAAGGGCGGCAACGGCTCCGACGGCGGCACGGTCACCGCGAGCAATGAGGGTCGCATCCTCACCATCGGCGATAGCGGTAACGGCATCTTCGCGCAGAGCATCGGCAACGGCGGCGGACTCGGCACGGGTGGCACCGCGAAAGGATCGAGCGGGAAGCTAAGCCAGACCGTGACGGTATCGAGCAGCGTCGGCAGCCCCGGCAATGGTGGCGCTGTGAACGCGACGAACAGCGGCATCATCGTGACGGCTGGTGGCGATGCGGCGGGTATCTATGCCCAGTCCGTCGGCGGCGGTGGCGGCAAGGGAGGCTCGGGAAGCACGGCGGGCTTGCCAGGCTCCGCCGGGCAGCTTTCCGACTACCTGGGCCAGAGCTCCGTGCTCGCGGGCCTGCTCGGAACGTACGGTGGCGCCCTTGCCTGGCAGGCGGGTGCATGGAACACCGATGACACCACACTGGAACTGTGGGCGCGGGATTACCTCGCCTATGCGGCGGCGCATCCCATTGCGACGCCTTCCGATGCCACGGGCGCGACGACCAGCGTCGCGCTGTTCCTCGGCGGCGGCAGCAGTGGTGGCAGCGACGGCGGCCCGCTGACGAAGGGCGACGGCGGCCAGGTCACCGCGACGAACACAGGCATCATCCAGGTGTTCGGTGCCGCATCGCCGGGCATCCTGGCACAGAGCGTGGGTGCTGGTGGTGGCCAGGCCGGCGCGACCGCCGTGGACAAGCTGAAGGACAGCTCCGGCAACACCCAGGGCGTGGTCAGCAAGATCGGCGGCAATGCCGACAACACCGGCAACGGCGGCGACGTGACGGTGACCAATAACGGCGTTATCGGGACGAGCGGCGATGCCGGCTTCGGCATCTTCGCCCAAAGCGTCGGCGCGGGCGGCGGCGAAAGCATCGTCACGGCGAGCAACTACGGCGTCGGCAGCAAGCCGATCCAGATCACCCTCGGCGGCCAGATCAGCTCGACCGGTGATGGCGGCAATATCACGGTCAACAACACCTCGACGGGCGCCGCCGCCACGATCAATACCTGGGGCAACGACGCGGTTGGTATCGTGGCGCAGAGCATCGGCGGTGCCGGTGGCAACGCGGTGGTCATGCAGACCACGGGCAGCGCGGTGAACACGAACGGCGCCTCCTCCGGTGTGACCAATCCGCTCGCCGATCCGACCGGTAGCCTCAATACGGTGGTGGTGGGAAGCAACGCGTCCGGGAATACCAATACCCCACTAAGCGTGTGCGCGATGACGGGCGGCTATTACAGCGACGCGTGCGGAAGCGGTGGCAGCGTCACGGTCAATACCTCCGCGAATACCACCGTGGCGACGACGGGGCGTGATTCCCATGGTGTCCTCGCGCAAAGCATCGGCGGCGGTGGCGGTTGGGTCGCCGGGATCAGCCTCGCGGCGGGCGTCGGTCCGTTCAACAAGCCGGTGATGGCCGGTAACGGCGGCGATCTTGCCCTCACTCTCGCCGGCTCGATCAGCACGACGGGCGACGGTGCTTACGGCATCCTCGCCCAGACCATCGGCGGTGGTGGCATCCTGGGCGGTGACCTTGCGACGACCACGACCACGGGTTTGTTCGATCATTCATTCTATGGCGATGCAGGCAACACCCGCTTCGGGACAGGTGGCAACATCACCATCCAGAACAGCGGCTCCATCGTGACCTCGGGCGCCAATGCGCATGCCATCTTCGCGCAGAGCGCCGGCGGCGGCGGTGGGCTGTGGGCCATGTCGGGCGGGCAGGCGTACATGGGCTACGTGGGAGGCGCTGGGAGCGCGGGTACGATCAACATCACTAACAGCGGGCTCGTCCAGGCTTCGGGGAGCGGCTCAAGCGCGATCTATGTCGATTCGCAGGGGCAGAGCCAGAAGGCGCAAGTCGTGATCATGAATGAGCTGGGCGGCGTCATCGAGGGTAACGCCACCGCTCCGGCCATCATGCTTCGCGGTGGCAATACCAACGGTGATGGACTGGTCTATAACTCCGGTTCGATCTGGGTTTCCAATCCCAATGGGTCCATCGCAGGTACCTACGCCATCGCGTCGCTGGATTCGTATTCCGGTGTCCAGAATAGTGCTTCGGGTCAGATCCGGGGCAACCTTGACCTGGGCAGCGGCGGTGCGATGGAAAATGCGGGCTACTGGGGTACCTCGAACTTCAGCTCGATCGGCGACATCGACAATACCGGCATGATCGACGTGAATGGCGCCGCGGCCTATGCGCCGGTGGCGAGCGTGATCGACGGTACCCTGCACAACAACGGCACGATCAAGGTCGCGGTCGACTTCTTCAATCGCGAAGCAACGTCGCTCGTTCCCACGGCCGCTTACCTTTCAGGGAGCACCATCCTCGTGAAGCCGGATACCCTCAGCAACGCGGCGATGCCCGTTGTCGGGAATGTCATGGACCTGACGACGAACAGCCAGCTCACCGTCATCGACACACCCAACTACCTGTTCAACTACACGTGGTTGCTCGACCCCATGCTCTCGCTGGAAGTTGCGCCGACGCCACGGCTCGTGCAGCAGGCGCAGGTCGCTGGCCTCTCATCCAACCAGCAGGCCCTGGCGCAGAGCCTGCAGACCAACTTCCAGAACGACACGTTGTCCGCATCGTCCGCCACGGCGCTCGCAGCGCTCAACGCGGCATCTGTCGACCCGACGTCCTATGGCAACGCGCTTTCGCAGATGCAGAGCGAAGGCGCCCAGGCCGCCGCCGTGGCACATGTAGTGGCCGGTAACGCCTTCGTCGAGCGGATGAACAGCTGCCCGCGCTTCGACGATGGGGCGCAGTTCCAGCACGAGCACGATTGCTTCTGGGGCCGGGTAATCGCGGGCAGCGGCGATCGCGATTCCGGTAGCAATAGTGTCGGCTACCACCAGAATGGACAGTCGTACCAGTTGGGTGGCCAGCGCGAGGTCGCAACCGACTGGTTCGTCGGGGCGTCGGCATCGGCCGACAACAGCAGCCTGGCCACTCGCAGCGTCCACAGTTCCGTCAACGGCAACGGCTGGACGGCGGGCCTCATCGGCAAGCACCAGATGGGTTCATGGCTCGTGTCCATGGGAGTGGACGGCGGGAGGATGTCGTATGACTCGCGCCGCAGCGTCCAGCTGGGCGCCCTGGGTGGAACCGCGCGCGGCTCGTTCGACGTGAGCCACTGGGGTATCCACTCGCGAGTGAGCGACCAGATCGCCTTTGACCACGCGTACCTTAAGCCCTATATCGATCTGCACGCTACCCATCTCGACTCCGCGAGCTACACGGAGCGTGGTGCTGGAAGCCTGGACCTGCGGGTTGCCGGCTCGAGCAGCAATATCCTCAGTGCGTCGCCGATGCTTGAGGCCGGCAGCAAGTTCGCGTTCGATAACGACACGTCCCTTCAGTTGTACGCCGGCTTGGGCGGTTCGTTCTACAGCAAGGGTAACCTTGGCGCCTCCATGCAGTTCGCGGAGGATGCCGCTGGGGCAGGGTGGTTCAACGTCAAGAGCGATCTGCCGCAAAGCCGGTTGAAAACGACGGCCGGCCTGGACTGGCGGTTTGAAGACCGATGGGATGTGCGGCTGGAATACACCGGCGAATTCGCCAGCCACTTCGATTCGAAGACCGGGGCCCTGAAGGTCAGCTACCGCTTCTGATGTCTCGCGTCAGGTGTTCTCAGAAACTCGCACGTAACGTAACCCCCACCATCCTTGGATCGCTCGGCTGGCCAAGGATCAGGCCTGAATTACCGGTCTGGATGGTGAGCGCGGTGATGTAGTCCCGGTTGAACAGGTTCCGCGCGAACACGTCGACTTCCCAATGGTCATCGAAGCGATAGCCGATGCTCGCATTCGTCACCGCGTAGCCGGCGATCCGCGTGTAGATCGAATTCGTGGTGTCGCTGTTGTAGTCGCTACGCGCGCTGACGTCGACATGGGCGAGCAGGGCGCTCGTGCCAAAAGGCCACTCGTAGTCGGCGCCGAGGGAGCCGGCCCACTTCGACAGGCCGGCGAGCGGCAACCCCGTCAGCACATAGGCGCCAGGCGTGGTCGGGTTGCCGCGCGGGTTGGATGTCTTGATGGCGAGATTGGCCGGCGCATTGAGCGGCTGGCAACCGCCAGCGGCGTTCGGATTCTGCCACTCCAGCGGGCAGGGCCCTTTCGGGTAATCGGTGTACTTGCCATTGGCATAGGCAAACGACGCCCGCAGCGTGAAGCCCTTGAACAGCAGCGCCGCGAAATCACCCTCGACACCCTGGACCCGCACCTTCGGGATGTTTGAGGGATAGGTGCGGAGCGCCGCCGTCTCGACGCTGGAGGTGACGTTCGCCTGGTAATTGCGTACCTCGGTGCGATACGCCGCCAGGTTCAGCGTGGAGCGACCCTCCCACCACGACGTCTTCAGGCCGGCTTCCCACGTTGTATTGGTTTCGTCCTTGATGACTGCCGTTGCCAGCGCCGGGTTGTTCGAAGCATCCAGCGGAAGGCCCGACATGTTCAGGCCGCCCGATTTGTACCCATAGGCGAAACTGCCGTAGCCCATGATGTTGTCAGTGAACTGGTACGAAAGATTGACGCGGCCAGAAGGATTGCCGCCGTTATCCGACGCCCGGTAGCTCTGCGGCCGGAACAGTGAGAGCTTGGCATTATCCTGCACGCTACCCGGAGTGGTCGGTGCACCGCCCGAAACGGTCGTCGAATATGCGCCATTCTTGTCTTCATAGGTGTAACGAAGGCCCACGGTACCGATTAGCCGATCGGTGAACTTGTAGTTCACCTCGCCAAAGGCCGCGTAACTCTTCATGCGGAAATGCGAGTCACCGTACTGGCCATAGCCGTCGGCGAGGTTATCCGGCATGCCGGGGAACGAGGTGGTGCTGATGAGCCAGTAGGCTGCTGCAGGGCCATACACGCTGATCGGCTTGCCATTGATTTCCTGCGTGTAGAAGTACAGGCCGCCGACGTAGCTGAAAGGGCCATCGCCGTTCGATGCGACGCGGAACTCCTGGCTGTACTGATCCTGCCGCGAAGGAATCCGCTGCACGGTCTGGATGGGGATGCCGGTGTAATCACGGTCGTTCGCGACGTCCCATTTCCAGTAGCGCCACGCGCTGATCGAGGTGAGCGTGACCGCGTCCAGGTTCCAATCGGCATTGAGTGACACACCACCATCCTGCGTATCGATGTGCAAGGGGGCGTCGATGTCCGTCAGCCGGTCGTAGACATCGCGGCTGGGCGGTGAATACGCGGGAAAGCCGTGCGCGGGGAGATTTGCCGAAAGCCCCGGGAACTGGCGCGCCGCGCCGCGCAGGCTGCGCCCGACCCGGAGGTAATTCTGTGTGCAGCAATCGGAATCGAGGTTCGATACGTCGCCGATCAGCCGGATATTCAGGCTGTCATCCGGTTTGAACAGCAACTGCCCGCGTACGGCGTAATTGTTGAGTTCGTTTTCGTCCTTGCCGGTGCGAACGTTGTACAGGACACCATCGCGCTCGGTGAACTGCGCAGAAAACCGACCCGCCAGCGTGTCGGTCAGGGGACCGGAAATCGTGCCCTTGGCCTGCAGATACCCGTTCTGCCCATACGACAGCTCGCCATTGCCTTCCGGGGTGAAGGTGGGCGCGCGGCTGGTGATGTTGATCGCGCCGGCCGTGGTGTTCTTGCCGAACAGCGTGCCCTGCGGTCCGCGCAGCACCTCGATCCGCTCGATATCGGTGAAGTCGAACGCGGCGGTCGCGGGCCGGCCGTGATAGACGCCATCGATGTAGAAACCGACGCCGGGTTCGATGCCATCGTTCGCCGCGCTGACGGAGAGCGTGTTCGATCCAAGACCGCGGATCGTGTACGCCGTGTTCCGGGGATTGGCCGAGTTGTAATACAGGGCTGGGACCAGCAGGCTGAGCTGCTGCGTGTTGACCGTGTACGAGCGATCAAGCCATTCACCGTTCACCACCGACACGGCGATCGGCACCTTCTGGAGGTCTTCCTCGCGCTGGCGGGCGGTAACGGTCACGTGGTCCAGCGTGGTCGCCTGGTCCTTGTCGGCAGGTGGCGTGGGTGTCTCCTGGGCCGCGGCGGTCCACGTGGCAAGGCATAGCCAGATGCTGGCGACCAACGGTGCTCGGCGCATATTGTCCCCCGGGGAGTCCACGGTCCGGACGGTCGTCCGGTAGGCGCTATATAACGCACTATATTACGAGCGACTTGGATGAATCGGCTTTCCAGGGCGGCCGCCAGCCGTTTCCGGGCGCTAGACTGGCCGCACTCGATCGGCCGGTGAAACGATGCTCCAGTACGAAGGTTCCCTCTGGTTATCCGATGGTGCGAAGCGCTGGGGAGGCGCCGATCGCGTCGCCCTGCTGGTGCAGATCGGCCAGACCGGCTCGATCAGCGCCGCCGCCAAGGCCGTTGGCATGAGCTACAAGGGCGCCTGGGATGCGGTCGAGGCGATGAACAACCTCGCCGGCGAGCCGCTGGTCCTGCGTTCCACGGGCGGCAAGGGCGGGGGCGGCGCGACGCTGACCGCTCGCGCCGAGCGCCTGATCGCATCCTTCCAAAGCATCGAATCGGCCCACCGGATCTTCGTCGAGCAGCTCGCATCGCTCGGCGGCGACGCCACCGATGACATCCACCTGTTGAGGCGCCTCACCATGCGAACCAGTGCACGCAACCAGCTCGCCGGAACCGTCGAACAGGTCCAGAAAGGCGCGGTCAACGACATCATCACGATCGCAACGACGGGTGGCGCGCGGATCATCGCCACGGTCACCCGCGAAAGCACCGACGCGCTCGCCCTCGCCACGGGGCGTCCCGTGGTCGCGCTGATCAAGGCGAGCTGGGTGATCCTCGGCGTACCTGGCGAAGGCCGGGTCTCCGCATCGAACCAGCTCCCGGGCAAGGTCGCGCAGGTTCATCCGGGCGCGGTGAATTCCGAAATCACCGTGGCGCTCGATGGTGGCGGCACGATCGCCGCGATCATCACGAAGGAGAGCGCTGAAGCGCTCGGCCTGGCCGAAGGGATGCCGGTACTGGCGATCTTCGATGCCGCCTCGGTGATCGTTGGCGTGACCGACTAGGCGGGACGAGGGGCATATGGCGGCGGGGCCGCCGGCGGATTAGGCTCGGGCTTCCGCATGTCACAGGGCCCGGTGCCCTAGGGAAGGCAGCCATGAAGTCCACCGTCCTCGCCGTGGCCATCGCCGCGGTTGTCCTTTCCTCCGCGGCTGCCCTGGCAGCACCACCACCCG
Source organism: Luteibacter sp. NPDC104163 (assembly GCF_055584245.1). Lineage (NCBI taxonomy): Bacteria > Pseudomonadati > Pseudomonadota > Gammaproteobacteria > Lysobacterales > Rhodanobacteraceae > Luteibacter > Luteibacter sp. NPDC104163. The sequence continues at coordinate 251,644 of NZ_JBVJMK010000005.1, read as the reverse complement.
CCGCCAGCCCCGCCATCGCGGCAGCGGTCGCCGATTCGCATCGTCCGGCCAAGGACACCGAGCAGGATGCCGTCAGGCACCCGGCGGAGCTCCTGGCGTTCTCGAAGGTGAAGGCCGGCGACACGGTCATGGATGTCTGGCCGGGCGGCGGCTACTGGAGCCGGCTGTTCTCGCCGATCGTCGGCGCCAAGGGCAAGGTCTACGCCTATGTCCCCGCCGAGATCACCGAGTTCAAGAGCGACCCGCTGGCGATCGCCAAGGCCATGGCGGCCGAGCCAGGCTATGGCAACGTGCAAGCCATTTCGGATCCGCTAGCCCAGCAGCCGCCACCGGACATGTTCAACAAGTTCGATGTGATCTGGACCTTCGAGAACTACCACGACTTCCACGATAGCTTCATGAAGGGCGCGAGCGTCGATGGCTTCAATCAGGCGGTCTTCAAGCTGCTGAAGCCGGGTGGTTATTACGTGATCGTCGACCACGCCGCGGCGAAAGGGCAGGGCCTGAAGAACACCGAGGACCTGCACCGTATCGAACCCGCCACGGTCAAGGCGGAGGTTGAGAAAGCCGGCTTCGTCCTCGACCAGGAATCTTCGTTGCTCGCGAATGCGGCAGACGATCATTCGCTGAAGGTGTTCGATCCGTCCGTGAAGGGAAAGACGGACCGGTTCATGCTCCGGTTCCGGAAGCCCGCGAAATAACCGGTGGCATCAGGCAGAGGTCCGGGCCAGCCAGGGGCAACCCGGACCTCCGCGCTTACATCGCATGCGGCGCTGCAGCACTGCCGTCGGAGTACGTTCCCGTCGCGACGAGAAAGACCGAGATCGGCGGCAGGCTGGCAATGTCCGCCTCGTGGCCGGGCAGCAGGTACCAGTAATTGCCGCCCATCACCGGTGAGCCCGGGAGATTCGCGCCCCAGTACGTACCGTCCTTGAACGGTGCGTAGAACATGACGTGGGCCATGTTGTGTTCGCCCTGGGCGGAGAGGTACGCGTCTTTCGACATCATGTAGCACATGGCGCCGGCGCCCAGCGGCGGGATTTCCTTCGACTTCAGGGCGGCCTTGATGCGGTCCATGACCTGCGCATCCGTCTTGCCCGCCAGCGTGAGCGCCGTGCGTAGCTTGAGGAGGGCGGTCATCGTGGGCACCGCCGGCGGGTTATCGCAGGCCGCGGCACGGATTTTGGGCTCCCAGCGCTCCGGCCAGTCGGGCGCCCCGCCGAAGCCCCGGCCCACGTAGCAGACGAAGCCATTGGTCCCCTTCACCGCCGTTTCGTAGCCCGTCCGGGTGAGGACCAGGACGGTGGCGTCCTTCGCGATCGACGCCGGTGCGGCGCTGCGGGCCAGGGCGATTTCCGCGTTGCGGTCCATCAGGTAGGCGTCGATGGGCGCCATGTGGTCGGCGCCCTGCGCATGGGCGGGAGTGGCGATGGAACCGCCCAGGAGGGAGGCGATCCAGAGCATGGCCAGTGCGCGGCCACGGTGGGGGAAGATACGGCGATTGCTGGCCTTCATTGCGTTCTCTCCAGGGTGGCGGAAGGTGCCACATTCAGACGTCGAACAAGCCCTGCGCAAATCGACACGTTGCGATTCTCGCCGAATCCGGCAACCCTACGGCCTGGCCCGCCATCCGAGGCGGGGAGCACCCCAGGGGATCATCACATGACCGGAAGCCTTTCGTGAGCGGCAATCTTCAGACCGAAAATCGCAAGGAGCTGACCGTCCGCGGCCTCATCCTGGGCGTGATCATCACCGTGGTGTTCACCGCCGCCAACGTGTTCTTCGGCCTCAAGGCCGGCCTGACCTTCGCCACCTCTATCCCGGCGGCGGTCATTTCCATGGCCCTGCTGCGCGGGTTCAAGGATTCCACCATCCAGGAAAACAACGTGGTGCAGACCATCGCTTCGGCGGCGGGCACCTTGTCCTCGATCATCTTCGTGCTGCCCGGCATGATCATGATCGGCTGGTGGGCGGATTTCCCGTTCTGGACGTCGTTCGCCGTGTGCGCGCTGGGTGGCGTGCTGGGCGTCATGTATTCGATCCCGCTGCGCCGTGCGCTGGTCACCAATTCGGACCTGCCGTATCCCGAAGGCCTCGCCTGCGCGGAAGTGCTGAAGGTGGGCAGTGGCGCTGATGCCGACGCCAGCAGCGTCGAAGAGGGCCGGGCAGGCCTGTTTGCCGTGCTGTGGGGTTCGATCGTGTCGGCCGCGTTTGCCGTGGTCGTCGCCACGCAGGTGTTCGCCAGCGACTTCGTCCGCTATTTCCGCGTCAATGACCGCGGCGGCGTCAGCGGCTTCGACTTCAGCCTTTCCTTCGCGTTGTTCGCCATTGGCCACCTCGTGGGCATATCGGTGGGCATCGCCATGCTGGTCGGCGCGATCATCGGCTGGGGCTGGGGCGTGCCGCACTTCTCCATGCTTGGCGACGTGTCGCAGCCGGTGGCCGATCTCGCCAATGCGACCTGGAGCCACAAGGTGCGCTTCGTCGGCGCGGGCGCGATTGGCGTGTCGGCGATCTGGACGCTGGCCAAGCTGGTCAAGCCGGTGATTACCGGCCTGACCTCGGCCATGGCGGCCAACAAGGTGCGCAAGGCCGGCGATGCCCACACGCTGCCGCGCACCGAGCGCGATATCCCCATCGGCATCGTGGGCCTGGTGACCCTGGCCTGTTTCGTTCCGATCGCCTGGTTGCTGGGTTACTTCGCCAACACGGCCGGCCTGGGCGACCACCTCGGCGTGCTGGCCATCGGTGGCGTGGCCTTCGTCGTGTTGATGGGCTTCTTCGTGTCGACCGTGTGCGGCTATATGGCGGGCCTGATCGGCTCGTCGAACAGCCCGCTCTCCGGCGTGGGCATCCTCGTGGTCATCGCCGCGGCGTTGTTGCTGGTGGCCTTCGTCAAGCCGTATGTCGGCGTGGAGGAAGGCAAGGCGCTGGTGGCGTTCGCGCTGTTCATCACCGCGGTGGTGTTTACTGTCGCGGCGATCGCCAATAACAACCTGCAGGATCTCAAGACCGGCCAGCTGGTGGACGCGACGCCGTGGCGTCAGCAGGTCGCACTGGTCGTCGGCGTCGTCGCGGGCGCGGCGGTCATTCCGCCGGTGCTGGACCTGATCAACAAGGCTTACGGCTTCGTCGGCGTGGCGGGCGCGGGTGCGCACGCACTGCCGGCACCGCAGGCCGGCCTGATTTCGGCACTCGCCCAGGGCGTGATCACCGGCAACATCGACTGGAGCCTGATCGAGATCGGCGTTGCCATTGGCGTTGTCATCATCGCCATCGACGAGATCCTTGCGCGCACGACCAAGAGCGCGCGTATTCCGCCGCTGGCCGTTGGCCTGGGCATCTACCTGCCCACCGTGAGCACGCTGATGGTGGTCGTGGGCTCGGTGGTCGGGTGGTTCTTCGACCGCCGTGCCGATCGCGCCGCGCGGCCAGAGAGCACCAAGCAGCTGGGCGTGCTGCTGGCTTCGGGCCTGATCGTGGGCGAGAGCATCGTCGGCGTGGTGATTGCCGCGATCGTGGCGTTCGCCGACAAGCTCGGCTTCAGCAACCTGCAGGCGCCCCTGGCGCTGGTCGGTGCGGATTTCGGTGAGAAGGCACAGTGGATCGGCGGCATCGTTTTCGCGCTGATCGTGTTCTTCATGTATCGCTGGGTGGCGCGCATGGCGAACCGCATCGGCGCCCGGTGACGCACGTGGTCGCGACCTGCCTTGCGCGGGCGCGACCGGAGTCCTGGGCACCTGCCGTCTATCCCTGAGGTATGTCCTTCATATTGGGCAGATGGTGCGCGATGCCTTTATGGCAGTCGATGCAGGTCTTCTCCCCCGTCCCGAGCCATCGCTTGTGGATCTGAGCCGCGCGGGGTGACTGGCGAGTCAGGTCCATCGAGTTGAAGCTGTGGCAATTCCTGCATTCGAGCGAGTCGTTGGCCTTAAGGCGCGCCCATTCGTGCTCAGCGAGGACAAGCCGGTGATCGACGAATTTCTCGCGGGTATCCACCGTGCCGAAGACCTTCGCCCACACTTCCTTCGAGGCTTGCATCTTGCGTGCGATTTTGTCCGGCCACGCGTGGGGAACATGGCAGTCCGGGCACGTGGCGCGCACGCCGGAGCGATTCGTGTAGTGGATGGTCGTCTTTAGCTCTTCAAATACGTTGTCACGCATCTCATGGCAACTTGTACAGAAGGCCTCGGTGTTGGTCGCCTCCAGGCCCGTGTTGAACGCTCCCCAGAAGATGATGCCGGCGATGAATCCGCCAAGGGTGAGGAAACCCAAGCTGTAATGCACGCTCGGCCGACGCATCACACCCCACATCGCGAGGAGCCAGCGAACAAGTGGCAAGTCAGCGATACGTTGCCACATGTCAGTTCGCCTTCTCGCGCTCACTGGACAGTACGGTATCGATGTCCTTGAAATTATTGGCCACGAGCGGCCTGGCATCGGTCTGCACTACATGGCACTGGTTGCAGAAATAGCGCCGCGGAGAGATCGTCGCCAGGAACTGGTCGTCGCGGTCCATGTAGTGCGTGACACTCACCGGCGGCGCCTGGAACTTATCTGCGTTGGCACGCGCATGGCAGAGCAGGCAGCGGTTTGAATTCAGGTCGACCTGGTAGTTGTCGATGCTGTGCGGAATGGTTGGCGGCTGCATCGGGTATGCGCGATTGCGCTTGACGTCGGTGTTCTCCACCTTTGCCATCGCTGGCGGCTCAATTTCCTGGTCGATGGGTGCGCCACGACGAATCGCATCGATCTGTTGACCGCCAGGGCCCGGCACGATCGTTACCGGTGGCAGTGGCCTGGCATTGGCCAACGTCGGTGCCGGCGTACCCGATTGCAGGTCGGATTTCTTGCCGATGCTAAATCCCACCACGAAGGTCGTCGCCGCGATCACGACCAGCACGAGTGCCCCCACGAAGACCGGAAACTTGCTATGCATGGCTCGCCTCCGGGGCGGCCAGGATCTTGACGGCGCATTTTTTGTAGTCGGTCTGCTTCGAGATCGGGTCGGTGGCGTCGAGCGTCACTTTGTTGATGAGCTGCCCCGCGTCGAACCACGGGACGAAGATCACGCCGCGCGGCATGCGATTGCGCCCCCGTGTTTCCACGCGCGACAGCATCTCGCCGCGCCTCGACACTACGCGTACCTCGTCGCCGCGCTTGAGGCCACGCGCCACGGCGTCGTCAGGATGCATGAAGACCATGGCGGCGGGTACCGCACGGTAGAGTTCCGGTACGCGCATCGTCATCGAGCCCGAGTGCCAGTGCTCAAGCACGCGGCCGGTCACCAGCCACATGTCGAACTCGTCGTCGGGTGATTCCGGGGGTGGTTCGTACGGCAGTGCCCAGATCACCGCGCGATTGTCGGGATTGCCATAAAACTGGAATCCGGTCCCCGCCTTGACGTATGGGTCGGTGCCTTCCCGGTAGCGCCATAGGGTTTCCTTGCCGTTGACCACTGGCCAGCGAATGCCCCTCGCCTTGTGATACGCGTCGAAATCAGCCAGGTCATGCCCATGGCCGCGGCCGAACTCGGCGTATTCCTCGAACAATCCCTTCTGGGGATAGAAGCCGAACGCCGCGGCCTCGTCGTTCAGGTATCCTTGTTCGATATCAGAAACGGGAAACCGGTCGACCTTGCCGTTGCGATACAGCACGTCAAACAAGGTCTTTCCCTTGAACTGCGGATTAGCCGCGAGGATGTCTGCCGGCCAGAGTTCATCCGTGGTGAAGCGCTTGGAAAATTCCATCAATTGCCAGAGGTCTGACCGGGCCTCGCCCGGCGCCTTGACCAGCTGGTGCCAGAATTGGGTGCGCCGTTCGGCGTTGCCGTAGGCTCCCTCCTTCTCGACCCACATCGCCGCAGGCAGAATGAGGTCTGCGGCCTGTGCAGTCACCGTGGGATAGACGTCGGATACCACGATGAAGTTTCCGGGACGCCGGTACCCGGGGTATGTCTCCTGTAACATGTTGGCGCCGGCCTGCATGTTGTTATTGGCCATGACCCAGTACGCATTAAGCTTGCCGTCGCGTAACGCGCGATTCTGCTCCACGGCGTGATAGCCGGGCTTGGCGACGATCGTGCCCGGGGGCACTTTCCAGATTTCCTCGGCGTGCTTGCGATGGCCGGGGTTGGTCACGACCATGTCAGCCGGCAGCCGATTGCTGAACGTGCCTACTTCACGCGCCGTGCCGCAAGCGGAAGGTTGGCCGGTCAACGAGAACGGGCTGTTGCCGGGGGTGGAAATCTTGCCGGTCAACAGATGGATGTTGTAGACCATGTTGTTGGCCCACACGCCGCGGGTGTGCTGATTGAAACCCATGGTCCAGAACGAGGTCACCTTGATCGATGGGTCGGCATAGAGTTCGGCTAGCTTTGCCAGCCAGCCCGCATCCACGCCGGTCATATCGACCGCTTTCTCGAGTGTGTACGGCTTGACGAAGTCGGCGAATTGTTGGAAGTCGATGGGCTTGGAAGCATTGGGGTCGGCCGCATGTTTCGCGTTTTCCTCCAATGGATTGTCAGGGCGAAGGCCATAACCGATGTCGGCCACGCCTTGCCTAAACGTAGTGTGTTTGTCGACGAAATCCCTGTTGACCTTGCCGGTCTGGATGATGTGGTTGGCGATGTAGTTGAGAATGACCAAGTCGGTCTGCGGATGGAAGACGATAGGAATATCTGCCAGCTCAAAACTGCGGTGCTCGAAGGTCGATAGCACCGCAACCCTTACGTGTGGATGGGAAAGCCGCCGGTCGGTGACACGCGTCCACAGGATGGGATGCATCTCCGCCATGTTCGAGCCCCAAAGCACGAAGGCGTCGGCGGCCTCGATGTCGTTGTAGCAGCCCATGGGCTCATCCATGCCAAACGTGCGCATGAATCCCTGGACGGCCGAAGCCATGCAATGGCGCGCATTCGGATCGAGATGATTACTGCGGAAGCCCGCCTTCATCAGCTTGTTTGCCGCATAGCCTTCGAAGACGGTCCATTGCCCCGAGCCGAACATGCCGACCGCCTGCGGTCCCTTGTCTTTCAGCACCTGCTTGAACTGCGCCGCCATGACGTCGAACGCTTCATCCCACGATACGGCCTCGAACTCTCCGTCCTTGGCATAGACGCCATTTCGCTTGCGCAGTAACGGTTGGGTCAGTCGATCGCTGCCGTACATGATCTTCGACAGGAAGTATCCTTTGATGCAATTGATGCCGCGGTTGACCTCGGCGTGAACATCGCCGTGCGTAGCGACGACGCGGCCATCCTTCACGGCGACATTCACACCACATCCGGTGCCGCAGAAACGGCACGGCGCCTTGTCCCATTTCAACTGGGTCTGATCGCCCTCGAGGATGACGTTGCTGGCCGCACCCGGAAGCGAAAGTCCTGCCGCGGTGGCCGCTGTCGCCAGCGCGGTCTGCTTGATGAAATCGCGTCGCGTCAGCGTGTTCATGCGGACATGCCTTCTGTTCGGACCACCGCGATCGGCTGTTCCAGGGCGTCGCGGGGTTCAGCATGGTGGTAGATCAGCGATACATTCAACACGCCCGCCATGCCTCGCATGGCGTCGATGTGGTCCATCAGGGCGCGCTGGTCGTCGGTCTCGCAGAGCACTATGCTGCGGATACCTTCGTTGAGAGCGAGCTCGAGTTCGGGACGTGCCTCGATGAATTTGCGAAGGCCCGACAGTGCCTCAATCCGATGCTGGATGAACAGGCTGGAGATGTGGAGTTCACTAGGCATGCCGGCTCCTTGGAACCTATACGGTTGACAGGTGCAACCTAATCGCCAGGTTGGGACAGATGGATACGCAGGCACCGCACCCGGAACACCGGTCGTTGTCGACACCTGGCGTGGGAACGCTTCCGCCGTGCGGACGAACATGGATGGCGCGATCGCCACAGGCGTCCTCGCAGCTTCGACAGACGACGCCGAGCGTGGCCAGGCATTCGTCTTCGTTCACTCGGGCGTACGAGTGCCATGCCGGTGTCACGGCGTTGCTGTCCAGCGCGCGTGGCGCGCAGGCGTCTGCACATGCGCTGCAAAAGGTGCACGCCCCGAGCATCGGATCGAAGACAGGAAAGCCGCCATCGGCGAGCGCAAGCACGCCCTCGGGGCATTGGTCGACACAGGCACGACATTGCGTGCAGGCGTCGAGGAATGCCGCTTCGGCCAGCGCCCAGGGCGGGCGAATGGCAGGCTCCGGGCGGGGGCGCCCTCGAAGCAGTGCTCGGCGTGCCAGGTCAGGGCGGCTCACGTTAGCCTCCGGGTGGTCCGGGAGGCCCACTGACGAACATCTGCCAGAACCAGACGACGAAACCGAAAACGACGACCAGCGCGACCGCCAGGATCGGGAAGAGCGCGACGGTGAGCAAAAGGAAAGCCGACCGCTCGCGCTTTTTGCTGCTGGCTATGTTCGAAGGCTCCATGTCGCCTATCCAGGACAGGACGCGGTTCCGTAAAGCGCAAGCGGCGGCCCGACCCCTCGGGTTCCGTTGCCGTGAACGCCATCTTCTGTTTCGGCTTATACACAAAAATGAGGATGGGAGCGAATTTGCCGCTCGCAGTTCAGAACATCGCACGAGTATTCGCACGGGGCGGGATGAAGGGTGATGCGCAATTTCGGCAGTTAGGCGCGATTTGTATAGCCCACAGGCCGGGCTCCGACGAAAGCTCAGGAGGTGCCGGGGGTGTCGCGTTGTGACGACACTTGCTTGTGCAGGAGACGTGCGCGGGCGAGACGGTAGATCGGGCCGGCGAAGCGCTTGAGCGGCTTCTTGACGTTCCAGGCTGCCCATTGCTTCATTCGAGCGGCACCTTCTCCACTGGCGAGCGCGACGGCCACGGCAGGGGCGGAGTCACGCAGCAGCGCATAGCGCCCCAGTACCACACAGATGCCGCTATGCCACTCACGCGTGGTGGGCTCCGAGGTGAACAAGGTTCGTATTCCCGCGGCTTCGGCGGCGCGCAGCACGGGCGTGGACATGAAGCCGCCAGGCACTGAAGCGGTGCTCACCGGCGCGCCGAGGATTTGTTCGAGCGTGTCCACGCTTCGTCGCCATTCTTCGCGCAGCGCGTATGCATTGAGTTGGGAAATGTTCGCCGGATGAGTGTGCGAGTGGCTGCCGATCAGGTGGTCATCCCGGTGCAGGGCGCGCAGGTCTTCCGCGCTGACGAACCCGGGTGTGCCGATGCGAGCCGTGGTGATAAAAAAACAGCCGCGAATGCCGCGTTGTCGCATGGCCTCTCCAGCAGCAGATGCGCTAGCGCCGCCATCGTCATAGGTCAGGAGGCAACCTTGATAGTTGCCGCATGCGACAGCGTCGGGTTCGGCGAACAGGGCTCCGGTGGCGCGCAGGGCGTCGAGGTGGGCGAGATAGTTCGCGGTTTCGAGCTTGTAATGAGCCGCTGCGCTACCCGTGAAGCCGCTATCGTCCCAGCGGCCGGGCGACACGACATCGTGGTACATGAGGGTAACCAGGCTCATTCGGCGGCCGCTGTAATGGGTAGTTTGGAGAGGGCGGCTCGTTTCCAGCGCAGATAACGGCTCAGCCATGGCTGGCCCCATACGCCGCTTTGGCGGCCTGCCACGTCCAGGGGACGAGCCGTACCGGCCGCGATGTCGCGGATGCGTTGGGCCAGCGCGTCGAGGTTTTCGAGGACCATGCGGTATTGCACCCGCACATGCGATTCGTTCGCCTCGTCGAAGGCATAGGTGAAATAGCCATAGACCGGCCCCGTGTCGACGCCGGCATCGATGCGGAGCAGGGTGAGACCGACGCGGTCGAGATCGCGCTCGGCCATGGCCCAGAAGCAGCCGTGGGCGTTCCGGTATTCCGGGCAGATGCCGGGGTGCATGACCAGGCAACCCTGGCGGGGGATGCGATAGATCTTCCGCGCCAGGAGCTGCTTGCTGCGGGCGATCATCACGTCGGGGGCGCAGGTTTTCAGGAACGCGGCTACTTCCGGGGCGTTCGCGCTGGCGACACGGAGCTCGGGTACGCCGGACACGTCGCCGAAGCGGGCCCGGAGGCCTGCCAGGCTGGCCTCGGTCCATGCCTGGTCGGCTGCCGCGAGCCGGAAGCGGTAGTAGAAGCGCATGGCCAGCACGTCCAGGAAGCGCCATGGCCCCACGCGCTGGAATTCCCGACGGATGCGGGCGCATTTCTGCTCGCCGGTTTCCTCGATAAGGACGAGGCCGGCAAGGTCGGAGAACGACGCCAGCCAGGCCGCCAGGCCCTGGCGGTCGAAGGCATCGTCGGCGTGACACATCAATACGGTGCGCATGGATCGCACTCAGGCGGAAGGCGGCTTATTCTGGCGCCCGGCCGGACGAGGCGCGATTGGCCTAAGGGCCTATGTCCCCCGTCACGTGGCTCCGCATCCCGGCTGGTGGCCGCGGGCATTTGCGCGCAGAATGGTCTGCCGCCGAACGCGTGGCGGTCGTCCGCTCATTCGCAAGGGAGAGTCACTGTGCGCACATTGATCGTTGCCGTACTGCTTTGCCTGGGTTGCCCCGCACTCGCCTCCGCCGGGGAACCCGTGACCCGCACCTCGCCGTTTACAAGCTTCAGCACGACGCGCAGCCCCGATGCATTCGTCGCATGCCTGCTGCCGGTCATCCAGAAGACTTACCCGCAGAGTAGCGCCGCGGCAAAGGGCGATGACCGGGAGATGCACGTGGTGGATGCATCCACGCCGGGCATCCTTGCCCAGATCGAAGTTCGCAACGATGGCCGCCTGAGTTCCCTTGTCCTGATCCGGATGGAGTCGCCCCAGGCGGCTTCGGGCCGCAGTCTCATTAATTCTGCCCGGCAGTGCAGTTAGTGGCTGGGTAAGAAATCCCAATCCCTGCGGGGTTGGGGCAAGAAATAACACCGACCTGGCGCCACGCTTGCCGCATTGATTTGCGGACACCGTGGCGACGCGATCCATGCCACCTCCCGCTAACCCACGAGGTGCAGTCATGAAGATCCTGATGGTGATCACGTCCCACGACCAACTCGGTAACACGGGCAAGAAGACCGGCTTCTGGCTCGAGGAATTCGCGGCGCCTTATTACGTGTTCCAGGAGGCCGGCGTCGAGATGGTGCTGTCATCGCCCAAGGGTGGCCTGCCGCCGTTCGATCCCAAGAGCGACGATCCGGAATTCCAGACTGAACTCACCGCACGTTACAAAAAGGACAAGGAAGCCCAGGACCGGCTTTCGAAGACGGTGAAGCTGTCCGAGGTGTCGCACGATGGCTTTGATGCGGTGTTCTATCCCGGTGGCCACGGCCCGATGTGGGATCTGGCGGAGGACGCGGACTCGATCAAGCTGATTGAGTCGTTCTATGCCGCGGGCAAGTACATCGCGTTCGTCTGCCATGCGCCCGGTGTCTTGCGGCATGTCAAAGGGCCAGACGGCAATTGGTTGGTAAAGGGCAAGAAGGTCACGGGCTTCACCAATACCGAGGAAGAAGCCGTGCAGCTCACCCACGTAGTGCCATTCCTGGTCGAGGATTCGCTGAAGCAGAACGGCGGCATCTTCTCGAAGACGGAGGACTGGAAGATCTACGTGCTGGTCGATGGCCTGCTCGTGACTGGGCAGAACCCGGCGTCGTCGGGGCCGGGTGCTACCGTGCTTCTTGCCATGCTTCGTTCTCGCTGAGTGCGTCTGTCTAAGTAGATTTGCGTGGGTGGTCTCCGCGGCCTTTCTGACGACGCCGCATGGAGTCGTATGCATTCTTGCGCCAAGCTGACGCGAGGATGCCCCATGTCGATCACCGTTACGCCTGACAACTTCATGCGCGCTGAGACGGATCTCTATTTCTCCGCTATCGCCGTCAAGGACGGCGGATTCGGCAGGTTTTGCCACCGGCGCCAGCTGATCCCGATCGAGAACCAGAACATCATTCGTGAGAACCGGGATACCGTCTATTCGGCAGCGGTTTTCGATCTCGACGCAGGCCCGGTGACCGTAACGCTCCCTGATACAAAGGGGCGCTTCATGTCCATGGAGGTTCTCGACGAAGATCAATACGTCCCCTTCGTCTTCTACGACACCTTGCCCCACGAATTCACGCGGGAGGCGATAGGCACGCGCTACGTTCTCGTCGCGTTGCGTACGCTGCTTGATCCCGGCGACGCTGACGACCTTGGCAAGGTGCATGCGCTCCAGGATGCCGTGTCGGTCAGGCAGCCCGGTGGCCCCGGACGCTTCGAGGTGCCTGAGTGGGACCATGAAAGCCAGGACGCGGTGCGCGCTGCGTTGCTCATGCTTGCCAAGACAATGCCCAACACGAGCAAGGGCTTTGGCAAGCGTGGTGAGGTAGACCCTGTTCAGCGGCTCGTCGGAGGTGCGGCAGCCTGGGGCGCCAATCCTCCACAGGATGCCACCTACCTCAATATCACACCCGGGCAGAATGACGGGAAGACGGTGTACGAACTCCGGGTAAAGGACGTCCCGGTCGATGCCTTCTGGTCGGTCATTGTGTATGACGAGAAGGGGTACATTCCCCCGAATGACCGGGGCATCTATGCCTACAACAATCTAACGGCCGCAAAAGATCCCGACGGCGGCGTAACCATCCGCTTCGGCGGGTGTGATGGGGCACGGGGAAACTGCATTCCCATCGTTCCAGGGTGGAACTATATGGTGCGGCTGTATCGTCCGCGCGAGGAGATTCTGTCCGGAAAGTGGGTTTTTCCGGAAGCCAGAATCGTCTAGGCGCGCCCCATGGCCGATGCAGCTCAGTTAGCCATGGGGAGGGGCCTGAGCGTCAGCGGGCCAGACTATGGATCTCGACCACGTGTCCACCGGGGAACTGCACCATGGCCGCTTTGCGCTCGCCCTCGGCGTGCGCGTCGACCACGACTTTCGCGCCCGAGTCACGCGCGCGCTGGAGAGTGGCCACCAGGTCGCTTACCTCGTAGCCGGTCAGCTCCGTGCCGTAGGGCCAGTTGAGGTGGCCCTGCGTCACGATGACGGTGGCCTTTCCGAACCGCGATGAAATGCGCACCCTGCGATAGTCACCTTCCTTCTGGCCCACTTCGGTGCCGGGAGCTTTCACGTCCGAGTCCACTTTCCCATGCGCGAAAGCTACGAATGCCTCGATGAACTTCTCGGCGCTTTGCGCGGGCAGGTAGATGCGATTCTCGGGAACGTGTTCGAGCGCGGGGTAATCGGGCTTCGTGGTGTGTGAATAGAACTGCATGTTCACGCCGCCAGGCCAGGTGATGACAGCATCGCGGCCGATGGGATCATCGAACGGAGCAACCAGCGTGGCTGCGCCATGTGCATTGGCCGCGACGACGGCTTCGTCCACGTTGGTGACGAGATAACCAGTGCGCTCGGCGCCAAACGGGTAGGGCACCGGTGTTCGGAACCCGAAGACGGATACGGCGCCCGATGGCGTGCGGACCAGCTGTGTCGACGTACTCGAGGCCGTGGGCGTCACGGTCGCGATGGCCTGCTTCGTCGACTGGCCGCCGAAGGTGGCAGCGAAGCTGCGGACGAATGCATCGACGTCCGCAGGCGCGACATAGACGTGCGTCGTGTCGTATTGCGGGCCGACCGAGAAGTCTTCAGCGGCGTAAGCCATGGGCGTGGCCAGGGCGAGGCCAGCCAGGGCATAGATGAGTTTACGCAAGGGATGATCCTCGGTAGTCAGGGGCTGCAGTTTTGCCAGCATCAACTTACCCAGCCGGTGCGTCGCTGACTTGCAAGATTCCGACGCTATCGATGGCGGGTGCGCCAGACCACGACGGTAGCCATACCCGCTGCCAGTGCGGCAGTGATGAACGCAGCGGAGAAGCCGTGCGCAAAATCGAGTCGAAGGGTAGTAAGGGACTCGCGTGGCAGCCCCGCGAGTGCCTTGAAATCGCCTGCGACGACACTTGCCTTCATTGATTCCGTGACCATGAGGCCCGGGTGTGGCTGTGCATCGATCGTCCCGCGGACCGATTGCGCAATGGCGGCACCGAGCACCGAGAAGCCCACGAGGATGCCACTGAACCGCGCGGTCGTACTGATGCCGGAGGCCATACCGGAGCGTTCGGGTGGCACGTGGACCATTACGGCTTTCTGGGTCTCGCCGTTCAGCAACCCGCCCCCGGCGCCGAGGACGGCCATCGCGGCGAACAGCGGCCAGCCCGTCCCAGAGGTGTTCCTCGCCACCATGGCCAGCCATCCGTTGCCGAGTGCCGAAAGAAGCAGCCCCGCGGCCAGGAGCTGATAGCTGGCGTACCGACGCGCAAGGCGCCTCCCGACGACGGGAAATACCAGCATGGCGAGAGCAAACGGCAGCATCATCGCGCCGGCGGCTAGCGGTGACGCACCCGTGCTGCCCTGGAGGTAGAGCGGCAACAGGGATGCCATCACCTGTGCGGAGGCGGCATAGGCAAGCATGACGACGACCGCCCCCATCAACGCCGGCACTTTCAACAGGCGGATATCGAGCATGGGCTGCTGCTGGATGGCCTCGACCGCGACGAAGGCGGCGAGGAAGACGGCTCCCATGATGGCGCAGGCCAACACGCCACGTTCGTCCCAGCCCGTATTCGCACCCTGTATCAACGCCGCGGTGATGCCGAGCATGCCGAGGACGAAGAGGGCGATGCCGGCGAGATCGAGGCGCCTGGGCGTGGGATCCCGCGATTCATTGACGTTGGCAGGTACGAGCACGACCAGCGCCAGGCAGATCGGCGCGTTGAGGTAGAACGCCATGCGCCAGCCGAAGGTCACGCCGATCCACCCTCCGATCAGGGGTGAGAGCGTCATGGTGAGCCCCATCGCCGTGCCCCAGAAGGCCCAGGCATGGGTGCGTTCCTCGTAGTCGGTGAAGCGGTTGGCGATGATCGCCAGCGCGGGCGCGATAAGGCAGGCCGCGCCGATCCCCTGGACGGCTCGTGCCGCGATGAGTGCGCTGATGGTAGGCGCCGCACCGCACGCGATGGAGGCGATGCCGAACACCGTGATGCCGAACAGGAAGGTGCGCTTGCGCCCGAACTTATCCGCCAGGGTGCCTGCCGGTAGCAGCAATGAGGCGAAGGCGAGGACATACGACGTGATAACCCATTCCATCCCTGAGAAGCCGGCCTGAAGCTGTTCGCCGATCATGGGGAGGATCGTGCCGACCACGTTGGTGTCGAGGACGGTAAGTGCGCAGCCCGTCGATGCGAGCAGCAGGACGATGCGCGCCTGGGTAGGGGTACCAGCATGGGCCACGGACATTTCCTCGATTGCAGCTAAAACTATTTCAGCCACTTTGATCGTTAGGTACGATGGTCCGTGGAGTAATCTGTGTTAGTTCCTGACTAATCTATGGGTGTCCCATGGAATTGCGCCACTTCCGCTATTTCCTGGCCGCCGCCGAGCATCGCCAGTTCGCGCACGCTGCCGAGGCATTGGGCATTTCACCGCCCTCGTTGACCGTGCAGATCCAGGACATGGAACGACTGGTGGGCACGCCCCTTTTCCTCCGCAGTCGCCGCGGCATCGCGTTGACGCCGGCGGGCGAGGCGTTCCTGCCCGCCGCCCGGGCCGCCGTCGAGGCGTTTGACCGGGCCCTTGTCGTTGGGCAGAAGGCCAGCCATGGCGAGATCGGGCAACTGGCGATCGGCTATGTGGGTTCCGCCGTATTCGCCGGGGTGCTCCAGCCGCAGCTCGATCGCTTCCGCAAGAAATACCCGGATGTTCGGCTCGTCGCGAGCGAATTCCCCATGGAGCAGATAGAGCCAC
Organism: Luteibacter sp. NPDC104163; assembly: GCF_055584245.1. NCBI lineage: Bacteria > Pseudomonadati > Pseudomonadota > Gammaproteobacteria > Lysobacterales > Rhodanobacteraceae > Luteibacter > Luteibacter sp. NPDC104163. Next base: position 235,928 of record NZ_JBVJMK010000005.1, on the reverse strand, counting down.
TGATCGTGGCTGGCGATCTGGACGTGGGGTTTATCCGCGGTCCCGTCCAGGTCGGCTCGCAGCTCGCCACGCACACCGTGCTCGAGGACGCTTTCTGCGTTGCATTGCCTTCCATCCACCCATTGGTGGCGACGCCGGGGCCGGTAGCCGCGAGGGACCTGGCGCACGAACGGTTCATCCTGCCGGAGCAGCCGGTGGGAACCTACGAAGTGGCGCGCCGCGGGCGATTCTCGCCGCAGGTGCATTCTTCCCCCGGCGGCCTGGCGTCGGTGCTCTCAGAAGTGGCACTGGGCACCGGCGTTGCCGTAATTCCCAATGTGTTGAGCCGTGTGTTCGCAATTCCCGGGGTTCGCTTCAAACGGCTGGCAGGGAAGGCCATTTCAACGGGAATCGTCGCCGTGTTCCGGAAGAACGAACGTTACCCTGCGGTAGAAGGATTCATCCGGCAACTTCGGAGTACGCCGGCGATGGTGCTGTCAGGGACCGGGCGGTACGCACCGTAATATCGTATTGCCCCTCAGGTCACGCGGTTTCCCTTGAAGGACGGCGTCGCCACGCCGCCGGGGTCGTTCCGGTCAACGCGCTGAAGCTGCGCGTTAGGTGTGCCTGGTCGGCGAAACCACAGTCCGCGGCGATCCGTGCGAGCGATTTGCCGGATCCCAAGGCAGCCATGGCGCGCAACGTCCGCAGGCGCGCGCGATAGGCAACAGCTGTCGTACCGTACGCGCGGCGGAAGCCACGGCTCAAGGTCTCGGGGCGCAGGCCGTGTGCTTCGGCCCATGCTTCGAGATTAAGGGCCAGATCCGTTCGAATGGCCTCGGCCAGCCGGTCCGGCCAGTCGATGGGTGCGACCGCCAGCAGGGAGACGGTTTTGGCCACGAGGTCTGATGCGGCGTCCATGTCCGCCTCGGCGACGCGGACCACCGCGTCCACATCGTCGATCCGTCCCAGGGTGGACACGATCTCGCCTCGCCATGGCACGACAAGTACGTCGGCACCGGAACACGCGACATCGTTGAGGTGGGACTCGTACGCACCGTGAAACACGACGTCGCCGGGCGCCACGCAAATCCGCCCGCGATCACCGGCTTCCGTATAGCTGCCGCGCAGCACCACGGCCGCGAAGCCGCAATCGTGTCGATGGCGGGTCAATTTCTCTTGGGATGGGTGACGCAGCCTCCCCGGGAGCGTCGGTGCGATGCAGTCGCAAGCCATACGGAATTCTGGCTTCGGCCCGGTGGGCGGTCAAGTAAATTCAAGGCTTCGAGCTGATGGGGGCGTATCGTCTGTGCCGCCTACGTCCCGAGCCTCGATCTTGTCTGTCTGGTCCCGAATCACACCGCGCTTCAAAGGCTTGCAAGCTCTCGCGTTTCCGCTTGCCAGTGCGCTGGCCGCTACTGCCACCCCGCTAATGGCGGCGACGGCTCCCATGCAGTTGCATATCGATGCGCGTGATGTCCTGACGCGCCGGCAGCACGTACACATCGCCATGCCTGCGTCGCCAGGACCGCTCGCTTTGGCCTATCCGAAGTGGGTGCCTGGCGAGCACCGGCCCAACGGTCCCATCACGCAGCTGCTGGACCTGCACGTCTGGCAGGGCGACCAGGAGCTCCCATGGCGGCGCGATGCCATGGACGCATTCGTGTTTCATGTGGATGTCCCGCAAGGGGCGCACGAGGTCACGATTGACGTCGACTACCTGTCGCCTTCGTCGTCCTTCGGTACGGGCTTCGGCAAGTCGCCTAACGTCACCCCGCATCTGGCTGCAATCCTGTTCGGCCAGTTGCTCCTGTATCCGGCCAGCGCGGCGGCCGCGTCGTATTCAGTCGAGGCGAGTGTCCAGTTTCCAAAGGGTTGGGCTTACGACGGTGCGCTCAAGGCGTCGGCCCCCAGCGAGGGCATGCTGACGTTGCCGACCGTACCCCTCGCGCGCCTGGTTGATGCGCCCGTGCTTGCCGGTGAGCACACCCGGCGCGTCATGGTGCCGTCGCATGCCGGTCAGGCGGCACTGTGGATCGCCTCCGACGACCCTGGGGCACTGACGGTTCCGACCGACGTCGTGGCGTCGCTCGGACATGTCATGGATGAAATGGCAGCGATCCTCGGCTCGCGAAAGCTCGATGATTATGTCTGGCTCATTGGCCTGAGCGATGTCCTGGGCCACGATGGCACGGAGCATCTGGACAGCTCCGATGTGCGTGAATCGACCGATTTCTTCCAGGACGCATCGCGCTCGTATCGATGGACCGTGCTCTCACATGAGTTCTTCCATGCCTGGAATGGAAAGTTTCGCCGACCGGCGGGGTTGGCCACGGCTAATTTGCAGAAGCCCATGGACGACAGCCTGCTCTGGGTCTACGAAGGTTTGACGCGGTACTACGGCGACATCGTGCTGCCGGTACGCAGCGGCCTGGTCTCGAAGGAACAGACGCTCGATTACCTCGCCTACATCGCGGGGCAGGTTGAATACGGGCGCCCAGGCCGGCGCTGGCGAAGCGTGGTTGACACGGCGGCAGCGATCCCTGCGTTCGCCGATGCGCCCTACGAGGGCACGGCCGATCGACGCGGCGCGGACTACTACAACGAAGGCATGCTCGTGTGGCTCGAGGCGGACATCATGATTCGCCGCGCCACGCACGGAGCGCGATCGCTGGACGATTTTTGCCGGCGGTTCTTCGCCGGGCGCAAAGTCGACGGCAATGTAAAGCCCTACACCCGAGACGATGTGATCCGCATATTGCATGACGTGGCCGACATCGACTGGCGTGGCTTCCTTGAAGCACGGCTTGATCGCGTTGATGCGCCAGCGCCGCTTTCCGGGCTGACTGACGCGGGGTGGTCCGTCGTCTACGACAACGCTACAAATCCCTTCGCGGACAGCGTTCAGAAGGAATCCGGCGTGTTCAACTACTCGACGACGCTCGGCGCATGGATCTCCGCCGACGGAACGATCCAGGACGTCGCTTCAGGCTCACCCATGGCAGCGCAGTCGGTGGCAAGCGCGTGGCGTATCACCCGCGTCAATGACAGCGCATGGTCACTCGAGGCGCTGGATGACGCGCTGCGCGCGTCGTCGATCACTCGTGCGCCACTGAGCCTGACGGTCACCTATCAAGACGTACAGCGAACCGTCGCCATCGACTGGCACGGTGGCTTGCGGATCCCACATCTGCAGCGCACGGCCGGCACCGTTGATCTGCTCAGCCTCGTGCTTGACTCGCGGGACATCCCCGCCAGCACACAACATGCAAAGACCCAGGAGAACCGCCGATGACACATGACGCGACCCGACGCACGTTCCTCGCCCGCGCCGCTACAGGTGCCGCCGTCGGCGTGGTTGGCCTGGGAAGGCTCGGCCCGGCATCTGCCGCGCCGGACCGTCCCACACCCGGCCTGGATAAGCTTGCCACCGCCGAACGTACGGCTATTCGCGAGGCGATGGCGAGCAACGGGATCGAAGGCACCTCGGTATGCCTGATCGAGAACGGCAAGACCGTCTGGGTCGAGGGGTTCGGCACCACGGGAGGGCACCAGCCGCGCGCCGTGGACGAGGAAACGATCTTCAGTATCCAGTCGACATCGAAGAACTTCACGGCGGTCGGCGTGCTCCTGGCCGTGCAGGCGGGTTTGCTCGACCTGGATACTCCGATAACCCGGTACCTGCCGTGGTTTCGGGTGAACAGTCGCTTCGAAGCCCGGCCGGAAGACCGGATCACGCTACGCTACCTTCTCAGCCACCGTGCCGGCTTCACCCATGAGGCGCCGGTCGGCAACAACTACGAACCCGGTGATGCGGGTTTCACGAAGCACGTCCACAGCATCGCGGACACATGGCTTCGGTCACCCGTCGGCAACCGTTACCGCTATTCGAACCTGGGCTATGACCTGGCCGGATTCGTCCTGCAGGAACGCACCGGCATGAGCTACGCCGAATGGCTGCGCAAGAAACTGTTTGAGCCGCTGGGCATGCGGGATGCCACCGCCGATGCCGGCGTCTACACGCAACGGGCCAACCGGGCGGTCGGTCACGAAAAGGGTTACGAGACGGTGCCGCTCGTGACGCCTCTCGTCGCATCGGGCGGCGTGTACATCAGTGCGCGCGACATGGCGAGCTACGCCGCGTTCCACCTTGATGCCGGGCGCGGCGCAAGCGGTGGCCTGCTCGACGAGACCTTGTGGAATGAGATGCATGGTTTCGGCCTGGGTGGCGATTACGGCCTGGGGGTGATCCGGAACGAGCTGCGCTACGGTGACACACCGGTGCGCGTGCTCAGCCACAAGGGCGGCGGCTTCGGCTTTGGCTGCGTGTTCAGCTACTGTCCCGAGGCAAAGCTCGCATGGGCAGCGATGTTCAATCGGCCGGTGTCGGCGCCTTACCGCTTCGGCAAGAAGCTCGTGGATGGCCTGCTCGCTGAGCGCTTCGGTCCCTCGCGGCCGAGGCTCACGGCGGCGAATATCGGCGCCATCCAGCCGACGGGGGCAGCCAGGAAGTCGCTGGCCGGCACCTATGTGGGTCGCAACCTGCAGGTCGCCATCGAGTCGCAGCCCGACGGGCTTCGGTTTGAATCCGAAGCACTCGAGATCAAGGGGCCACTGATCAGCACCTCGCCGGACACCTACTACACGGCGGACGCAACGGGCGAATTGGTCGAATGGCGCTACACCGCGGCGGCCGATGGGATGCCTGCGCACCTGGAATGCAGCGAGGGGGAAGCCGGCGTGGATTACAACGACGGCGCAGGCGAAGTCATGGGACCCGATGCGGCGCACTGGTCCGCTTACGAAGGCACGTACGTTATCGACCAATGGGGCAAGGAGGCCATGGACGTGACCGTCGATCGTCGTAACGGCCACCTTTATATCAACGGCACCCGGCTTTGGATCGAACACGAGACGGGCCTGTTTTTCACAGTCGATGGCGAAGCCGTAGATTTTCGTCATTCGCAGAAAACGTGGCGGAATCTCATCCTTCGGAGGGTGTAAGGGCGGTGGTTAAAACGACAGCCCAAGCGGTCGGTTGCATGCGTACTTCTCATTAGCCGCGCGCACGTCGGCGGGGGTGACGTGACGCTCAACAAGCTCCTGCGGGCTAAGCCGCTGCCAGGCTTCGACATCGATACAATGTTTGTTGGTGATGCCGAAGAGGCGTTGGGTGTTGCGCATCACCGCGCCGATGCCCTGGTCCCTCGGATCGGTCATCCGGATGCCTGGCGCGCGTTGAATTCCAGAGCCCGGCAAGCCGTGTAGGCCTTGCGCTTGTTGCGCGTCCTGGAGACGGGCTGCGAAGCCGCCATCGCCCATGTGTTCGACGGCATTCGTTGATTCGTGTTCTTCGGTACGCGAATCAGGGGAGGGAATAGCGGGAGACGCGACGACCGACGCTGCCGGCGGAGTTGGCCGGTTACGTCGGGCGGTCGGAGTAGCGTCAGGTGACCGTTTGCCTACGTCGTGCCGTGATCGCTGCGACGTAACGTGTCGCGGGCGCGGCAAGAGCGTTACCTGAAGGGGCGATGGCACCGTATCGACTGTGGACGCCGGCAGCACGTGGGCGGTACCGGGCCGTAACAGGATGAGCAGCGCAGCCAGGTGTAATGCAATGGCTGTCGCCGTAGCCGCGATCCGCCGGGAGGATATGTCTTGTCGCCATGCTGTCATCCCTGATTCCCCGAGGTTGTGGCTCCTGTTCCATCCAATGGATGCCTATGGCGCCCAGGAGTTCCTCAACCGGGCCAGCGCTCGGGTCGGCGGCGGGGTTCACGAATCGCTATATACCGAACTATATTCCGCAAGACTTGCACGTACGTCCTCCCGGACCATGCAAGCGGCGAGCCTCCCGGCCCGGGGATGCTGGGCCTGGGTCGTCTAAGCCGGAGTAAGTTCATGAAGTCGTATCAAGCTATCGCATGGCCGCTGCTGCTGGCGGGAGCGGCCGGCGCTGTCAGTGCGCAGGAGGCGCCACGGAAGACCGATCTGGAGGGGTATACGGTTGAAGCAGGGCAGGCCTCGTACCGCACCGAGTCGGTGGGCATGGGGCCATTGGGTGACCTTGCTCCGCTCAATACGCCTTACTCCGTGCAATCGGTGAACAACGACCTGTCGCGCAACCAGCAGCTGCAAAGCGTGCGCGAGGCCTTCCGGTTCCTGCCGACGGTGCAAGGCGAAAACATCCGCCCCCAGACCCGCGGCATGCAGGCCGGCGTCGTCCAGAACACCCGAATCGATGGCCTGAATATCGCCGCCACGACGGATTACCCGATCGAACAGTTCGAACAGATCGAGGTGCTCAATGGCCTGGCGGGCGCGCTGTATGGACCGGCCAGCCCGGCCGGAACGTTCAATTACGTCTTCAAGCGCCCCACGGATGCGCCACTCCGTGAGTTCGATGTGCGCTATAACTCGCGCGCCTCGGGCCTGGTCCATACCGACCTGGGCGGGCATTTCGGTGCGGACGACCGCTACGGCTACCGCATCAACCTGTTGGACCAGAACGGCCCGGGCTATGTGAAGGGCAGCCGCCTGGCCCGCCGCATGGGTACGGTGGGCTTCGACGTGAAGCTGGCTGAGCATACGGTGCTCGAGAACGATGCCAGTTACTACCACTACACCTCGACGGGATTCCCCGGCACGTTCGCGCTGGGCAGGGGTGTCACGCTGCCGTCGGCGCCGGATGCGAAGCGCGACGGCTATGGGCAGACCTGGGGCGGTGACGACAACATCACGCGTATCCTGAGCTCACGGTTACGCAGCGCGCTGAGCGAGAACTGGACGCTAAGGGCAGGGGTGCTGAAGGAATCGAACGATCGCCGTTCGACCGTGCCGACCAATACGCTCACCACCCAGGCAGGCGCTTACACGACTACCGCGGCGACCACCACGTACAGCTACGACATGATCGTCAGCAACATGGTCGCCCTGAACGGCAAGGTCGAAACGGGTCCGTGGACCCACGACCTGTTGATCGCCAACAACGGTTTCTACTGGAGCCGTTACACGCCGCTCAATACGGGTGCGGTAACCGTGGGACGGGCGAGCCTCGCCCAGCCCACGGCGTTCGCGAAGCCGACGAATTTCCCGTATTTCGCACACCGCTATCGTTCGATGAATACGAAGCAGCAGTCCGTCACGCTTGGCGACACGATCCACTTTGACGACCAGTGGTCCGCCCTGGTCGCCGGCAGCCAGAGCTGGCTGCATGTGCGGAACTACAGCAAGCAGGGCGCCACCACGTCGTCGTATGACGCGCATGGCATGAGCCCCACGGCCAGCGTGATGTTCAAGCCGACGCCGACGCAGATGGCGTACGTGACGTATGCCGACAGCCTGCAGCAAGGCGATATCGCGCCGGCCGGCACGGCCAATGTCAATGAAAGCCTTTCGCCCTACCGCAGCAAGCAGTGGGAGGCGGGCTACAAGGCACGCGTCACCACGATTGACCTTGGCGTGGCCTTGTACCGGATCAAACGGCCCTACGCCTATATCGGCGCGGACAATGTCTATGCGAACCGCGGCGAGCAGGTGAATCGCGGCATCGAGCTCACCGCCAACGGCGACATTACCCGTGACCTCACGGTATTTGCCGGTGCCCAGCTGCTTGACCCGCGCCTGTACCACACCGGTTCGACCACCACGGAAGGGAAACAGGTGCTCGGGCTATCGCGCGTCGTCTACAACACCTTGCTGGAATACCGGATGCCGTGGGTGCAGGGGCTAACGTTTACGCTCAACGTGAACCACGCAACGAAGCGCGCCGGTGATTTCCCGAACACGTATTTCGTCAAGGGCTATACGGTCACGGATATTGGCGGCCGATACCAGACGCGATTCCAGGGCTGGCCGGTCACGTTCCGCCTCGCCGTGGATAATGCGACCAATCGCCATTACTGGGCCAATGTCACCCCGGCCAGCCAGAACGGCTACAACGCAGCCGGCAGCGCGACCGGTACCCTGGGCGCACCGCGAACCGTCCGCGCTTCCGTACAAGTGGATCTCCTATGAGAACGATGGTCGTCACGGTTGCCGCCGCCATGCTATTCGCTCCGCTCGTCACCGGCGCCGCCGAGGCGCCCCGGACGCTGACGGTTTACGCCGCGGGCAGCCTCACAGGCGTTCTCGCCGATATTGCGAAGTCATATACGCAGGCAACTGGCGAACCGGTACGCATCGTCAACGGCCCGGCTGGCGTGTTACGGGAGCGCATTGAGAAGGGTGAGCCTGTGGATGTCTATGTCTCCGCCAACATGGCGCATCCCACGAAGCTTGCAGGGGAGGGGAAAGCTACCCTTCCCGTGGTGTTCACCCGCAACTCCCTTTGCGTCACCACGCTGCCCGGTGCGGGCTACACGAGCGCCAATCTGCTCGATCGCCTGATGGCGCCCGGTGTTCGCATCGGTACGTCCACACCCGGCGCGGATCCGGGTGGCGACTACGCCTGGGCATTCTTCGCGAAGGCCGAGACCGTTCGTCCGGGCGCGAAGGCGGCGCTCGAGTCCCGCGCGCAGAAGCTTGTGGGCGGTGCCGTGCCGACCAAGGTGCCGGGAGGCGGCGATGCAGTGACTTACTTCCTGGAACACCACCAGGTGGACGTCTTCTTCGGCTACTGCAGCTCGCATAACGCGACGCCTAATCCGGCACTGACCAAGGTCGAGGTACCGTCCGACCTCGCCATTCCGGTCGACTATGGAATGAGCGTGGTGCTGCGGGATAACGATCCGGTGCGACTGGCTTCCGCGTATCGCTTTGCGTTGTATGCCATGAGCCCAGCCGCCCAGGCAGATCTGCCGCGATATGGATTCCGGCCCGTAGCCATGGCGGAGCCGCTGCCGCAGTGACGCGACTAGGTGCTGCTGCGCGCTTTCTTTCCCGGGGTGCCAGCGATCGTGGCCGCCCATGTGTTCATCGTCATCTCAATCACGCAGCACAGTTGCTTACGCGTGGCGCCGCTGGCCGCTTGTACGGCCAGGCCGTGCACCAGCGCGCAGACATACCGCGCAAGCGAATCCGGATCGACCTCGGGCGCGATCTCTCCGGTGGACTGGGCCACCTTGAAGCGTGCCGCGAGCGGCTTGTATCCCGCGAGCCTGGCCTTGGTCAGTGGTTCACGCACCTGCTCGCCCTGGGTGCCGCACACAAGGGCGCCCTGGATATACAGGCAGCCATGGGCACGGTCGGAGCGGGTCTGGTCGGCGACGCTTTCGCGTAGGAAGCGCTCCACGGCCTCCGTGGCGGTAGGAGCGGACAGGGCGCTTTCCAGCAAGATATCGCGTTCTTCGCCATAGCTGGCCACGACCTGGCGGAAGAGGCCCTCCTTGCTGCCGAACGCCGCGTAGAAGCTCGGCGGATTGATACCCATCGCGCTGGTCAGGTCCGCCAGGGTGGCGCCGTCGTAACCCTTGGCCATGAATACGTCGATGGCCTGGTTGAGCGCCTGGGTGATGTCGAAGCCGCGCGGTCTGCCGCCAGCCATAACCGCCTCCAATAGGTTGTGTAGCGAATAATACAGATTTTTCTTGACCGGCACCTGAGCCGGGCATAGATTATGTAGCTCTTACTACATAACAGGTCCGCGGCTACCCCAGCTGGGGCCTCTTGCTGGAAATACCATGTCTTCTGAAGCTGGTCGGCCCGCCACCGGGCCGCACGCCACGACGCGCGAGTGGATGGCGGTAGGGGCGGTTGCCCTTGGAACGTTCGCCCTGGTTACCAGCGAATTCATCCCGGTCGGGCTCATTACCAGGATGTCGGCCGACTTCGGCTCATCCGATGGAGCCACCGGCCTGATGATGACCGTGCCTGCCTTCGCGGCGGCCATCGCGGCCCCAGCCGTAATGCTCGGCGCGCGGCGCATGGATCGGCGCATCATCCTATGCCTGCTCAGTGCGCTGCTGGTGATCTCGAATCTGGTCGTCGGTTATGCGCCCAACCTGGGCGTCGCCTTGTTCGGTCGCGTCCTGCTGGGTATCGATGTCGGTGCCTTCTGGGCGATCAGTAGCATCGTCGCGGGGAAGATTGTTCCATCGGCATCGGTGGGGCGGGCGAGTTCGATCATCTTTGCCGGTATTTCCCTGGGTTCCGTGGTCGGCGTGCCGGCGGGTGCGTTGATCGGCAGTGCCTTTGGGTGGCGTACTGCGTTCGAAAGCGTTGCCGCATTTGGCATGCTTGTGCTCGTCGCCCAGGTCACGCTTCTGCCGCGGCTACCGCCCTCGGAAGTGGTCACCATGCGGCACCTCGCCGCCATCTTTCGTATCCCCAGTGCACGTCTCGGCTTGCTGGCGTGCTTCCTCGCCTTCGCCGGCCAGTTCGCCGCGTACACGTACATGGGGGCGTTCCTTGAGCACGTGACGAAGATGCAGCCTGCGGTGCTCTCTTCGCTGTTGCTCGGGTATGGCGTTGCAGGCTTCGTTGGCAACTTCGTCGGCGGGGCATTATCCCAGCGCGGCCCGCGGCTCACCTACGCCGGGGCTGCCGCGGCACTGGGCCTTTCGGTGCTTGCGCTCACGCTGGGCGGACAGTCTCAAACCGTGGCGTCCATCGCCGTGCTGGCATGGGGTTTTGCCTTTGGTGCGCTGCCTATTGCGACTCAGGGTTTCATGGCCCGTGCCGCGGCCAAAGAGCTCGAAAGCGCCAGTTCCATGTTCGTTTCCATCCTCCAGATGGGCTTTGCGTTCGGTGCGTTCGTCGGCGGCCGCGCCGTGGACTCGGTCGGGCTATCGGCGACATTGAGTTGCGCTGCGATTGCAACGATTGCCACTGGGATTCTCATCATGCGGTTTGGGCGGATTGATGAGGGTAGGGTGGATGGGGATGTGGTGTTTGAGTGAGGATACCGCGCGCGCGTTAGCGTTTGCTCTTGCCCACGAAGGCCAGCGATCGCACCCATTCCGCGTCGCGCTTCTGCGTGGCGACGCGCTGGTGGCGATAGTGACGCTCGGCGCGGTCCTGAAGCCAGGTGACGTAGCGACGCACCACCTGGCCACTGACCGCGCGCGCAGGCGCGAGGCGTTCAAGCGCTGCACGATGCGCGAGCGGCGCGAAACGCTGAAAGAGGTCGTCTTCCAGGCTCACGATCGCCTCCGTGGTGCCAGGATCACCCTGTCGTGCGCATCGCCCGAACAGCTGACGGTCGACGCGCGCCGATTCATGGAACTCGGTGAGGATGACATGAAGGCCGCCCGCCGCCTCGGCTTCGCTGGTCAGCTTGATGTCCGTGCCCCGGCCCGCCATGTTGGTGGCGACCGTGATTCTTCCGGCGGCACCGGCCGCGCGAACGGCCTCGGCCTCGGTGGCGTCCTGCCGTGCGTTCAGCACCGCGTGGTCTATGCCCAGTTCCTCGAACAACGCAGAAAGCCGTTCAGACGCTTCCACTGATCGCGTTCCGACGAGCACGGCACGCCCTTGGGCCGCCATCTCCACTGCCCTCGACGCGATGGCCTGCCAACGCTCCTCCGACTGACGGCACACGGTATCGGCGAGCCGCCGGCGGCGGCTCGGCTTGTGCGTGGGGATACGCGTAATCGAGAGGTCGTAGCTTCCCTTGACCTCACTCGCGACCTCCTGGGCCGTTCCGGTCATGCCGCAGAGCATGAGGTAGCGGCCGAAGAAGCGCTGGTAAGTGATCTGAGCGAGGGTGCGCCGCTGTCCGGTGATCTCGCAGCCTTCCTTGCATTCGATCATCTGGTGCAACCCGCGCTCCCACGTGCGGTCGGCCATGACACGGCCCGTGGATTCATCGACGATCTGCACCTTGTTCTCGGCAAGGATGTAATGTTGGTCGCGATGGAAGCAGTGAATGGCGGAGAGCGCTTTCTGGATGAATTCCTCGCGCCACATGGTCGACCGCCACAAGCCATCCCATTCGGAGGCCCTGGCCTTGGCTTCGGTCTTGCCAAGGGGAGTAAGCCAGACATCCCGGTGCTGCGAGCGCCGGAAGTGGATGCCTTCCTCGAGCGCTCCGGCCAGTTCGATGGCCCGGGTATAGACGCTCGGATCCAGGTCGTCGGGCAGCGTTTCGGAAATGATCAGCGGTGTACTCGCTTCGTCGATCAGCACGCTGTCCGCTTCGTCGATGATGGCGATATGCAGGCCACGAAGGATGGGTGCCTCGGCGGCGCGACCGCCCGCAAACTCCCTGAGGCGTTGCTGCGTGCGGGAGGAATCGCCCAAGGCAATGCTGTCCTTCAGGTAATCGAACGTGAGTTCCTTGTTCGACACGTAGGTGATGTCGCAGGCATACGCTGTGCGGCGATCGGGGATAGACATGTCCTGCAGGACAACGCCAACGGAGAGTCCCAGATAGTCGAACAGGGGTGTGTTGTGTTCCGCATCTCGCTCGGCGAGGTAGTCGTTGACCGTGACCACATGGGTAGCCGCGCCGGTGACGGCCGCCGAACAGGCCGCAAGCGTTGCCGCCAGCGTCTTGCCTTCGCCGGTGGACATTTCCGCAAGGCGTCCCTGCAGCAGGGTTCGGCCCGCCATCAACTGGACATCGTGATGGCGCATGCCCAGGGTGCGCCGCGACGCCTCGCGAATCAGCGCGAACGAGGCAGCCAACCGTTCGTCGGTGAACCCTTCATGGTGCATTCGGTGCGCCTCGGCGGCCAGCTGCGCGCGCAGGGTGTCGTCATCCATCACCCGCGTCGCGTCTTCTTTCGCATTGGTCGCCGCGATAAAACGGCGCGTCGCGCGGCCGTCCAGGCGCGGCAACTTCGCCAGCCAAATGCGCAGGCGCTCCTCCCACGCCGAGCGCTTGGCATCCATGCGCTCGAGATAGGGGCCGTCGCCAAGCTCCACATCGCGCCCGGCGAGCAAGGCGCGCACGTCAGACATTGAAATGACTCAGGAATACCTGGCGCAATCGGCGCAGGCCTTGTATCGCCAGCGGCTCGTTGCCGTGATCGAAACGCACCTGCGCCCGCTCCCCGAACTGCGGCGCCGCCCCCTGGGGGAGTTCGAGGTCCACGATGAAGACGCGCTGGATCGTCTTCACGCCGTTGGTGTCGTTCGGGTTGGTCGCGATGGTGCCGCCGGCATTGAGGCCGAGGGCCGCCGTCGGGAGCTCATCGACCGCGCCGGGAAACGACCGCAGCATGCGCGTGCTCCAGGTGTCGTCGAGCGAATCGGCGAGCCGCAGGGCCACACCAGAAAGGCGGCCGTGGACGAGATCGATATCGTCCTGCTGGACCACGGTGCGGACGATCAGCTCGCGTTCCTGCAGGACATACCCGAGCAGTTCGCCCTGCTTGTAGTAACGCCCGGGCATGTCCTGGGGCGTCGCCACCACGAGCGTGCCGTCATCGTTCGCATACCCGGTCAGCCGCGCCAACCGCTCTTCGGAACGGGTCAGGCTCTCGCGCGCCTCTTCGAGCTGGCGACCGGAGATGGCCGCCTTGGTCGGGTCGGTGAAATGTTCTGCGTCGTAGCGTGCCTGCGCCTGGTCCAGCTTCGCCTGGGCCACGGCGACATCGGCGCGGAACTGCGGATTTTCCAGGCGGTATAGGGGTTCACCACGATGGACGGCCGCACCCGGGGCAACGAGCCAGCGGACGAAGAACCCGTTGCCGCCGGCGTGCAGCATGGCCTTGTCCGGCAGCCACACCACACCAAGCGAGCGGCTGTGCATGGGCACCGGTACGAAGACCAGGAGGACGGCCAGGCCACCGATGAAAAAGGCGGTCCGGCGCATCGCCCGCTGACGCACACGATGCAGCGAGCCGGACGTGGACAGGTGTTTCCAGCCCTTGCGCAGGGGTGCACCGAACAGGCCCCAGGCGCTCCACATGGCCATGATCGCACCCACCACGAAATACTTGTTGGCAACGGCGAAGATCACCGACACCGTGACGATGGAGCGATAGCAGAACGCGAGGGGCGTATACGCCGTGAGCCAGCGTTGTTCGGACGGCGTTTCGTCGGGCCTCAGGGCCTCGATGGAACCGTAGCCGTAACGATCGATGAGGTAGGTCCACCACGCCTGTCCACGCTGGGCGAGGTTCGGGATTTCGATCAGGTCGGAAAAGATGTAATAACCGTCGTAGCGGAGCAGCGGGTTGCCGTTGACCACCAAAGTGGAAACGCCGCAGATCACCATGACATTGAAGGCTACGCCACGGAGGATGCCCGGCTCGGCGGCAAGCCAGACGTGCAAGGCGAATGCAGCCAGGAAGAGTTCCACCAGCATGCCCGCGGCGGCGACCAGGGCGCGCTGGTACTTCGAAGGGAAGGCGGAGGATGACGAGGCTTCGACATAGGGCACGGGCGCGAAAATCAGGAACATCAGGCCCAGCTCGCGCACGGCGCCACCCCAACGCTTGGTGGCGAAGCCGTGGCCGAGTTCATGCAAGAGCTTCACCACCGGGTACACGGCGGCCATCACCATCAGGTTGCTGCCGGAGAGGACGCGGTCGGACAGGTTCTCCGTGAGGTCCCTCCAGTGTTCACCGGCAAGGAACAGGGCGGGCAGCACCACGATCGCCCACAGCGCCCCGCCCCACGGACCGAAGCACCAGCCCACATATGGTACGAAACGGGTGAGAAAGCGATCGGGATTGAGCAGCGGAATCTTCAGGCTCATGGGGTTCATGAGCCATTGCTTGATCGTCTCGGTGCGCTTGCTGCGGTGCCGGTCGAGCAGTGCGGCCGAATCGGGCATCGCGTCGGCCTGGAGCAGGTCCGCGGCATGCAGGCGCGTGAGGAGATCGACCACTTCCGGCTGCGTGCAGGCGTCCCGCGCATCCGATGCGTTCGCCTGTTCCCACAAGGCCTGCACCGTGGTTTTGCCGTCCATGCCCGCGAGGAAAGCATACGCGGCGGCCGTAAGCCGATAGACCTTGCCGCCGGTCTGGTCCTGGACCACGTACCAAGGCCGGCCCCGGAACACCATCCGTTGCACCGTGGCGTACGGCATCAGGCGCGGCTTCAGTTCCGCGACGCTGTGCCAGCCGGGGCTGAAGGGCGTGCGCGTCACCGCTAGAGGCCCCAGCTCCACCACTGCATGCGTAGCCAGTCGATCGCCGTATGCAGCAGCACCCAGCCCAGCTGGCGCCGACCCACGCCCACCTTGGCCACGCCTTCCATGCCGGGCAGCAGGCGCTTGTCGGGATCTACGAGCGAAGCCTCGACACGGTAGACGTTCTTCCCGTCCTTCGTGGTGGCCACCGGCATGATCTTCATGACCCGGATGGGCAGGGCACCGCCGGCGAGGCCGTTGAGCATCAGCCGCCCGGACTGGCCGTCGCGCAGCGGCGCGATGTCGTGCTCGTCCACCTCGAGGATGATGCGGTAGCTGTGCAGCGGCGCGATCTCGAACAGCTTCTTGCCGGATTCGACCGGCGTTCCTGCTTGCTGCGCCAGATCGCCCGACACGACCACGCCGTCGTAAGGCGCGCGGATCGTGGCCCGCTCGATCTTGTCGTCGAGCAGATCCTGCTGCGCTTGCGCTTCCGCCAGCTGGGCGCCGGTGACGCGGATCGCCGTGAGGTCGTGCTGTGCCATCGCCTCGCGCAGCTTGTTGTCGTACTGGTCGCGTTCGCTGGCCCAGCGAATCCGCTCGACGCGCAGATCGTGGTCGTCGAGGCGCGCGAGTGCCTGGCCCTTGCTAACGGTGTCGCCGGCACGCACCAGCCCTTCGGCGAGGAAGCCTTCGAAGGGAGCCGCCGCGACGCGCTGGACCTGACCTTCCGTCACGGTCTTCGCGGAGATCCGGTAGTCGACGGGCACGGCGACGAGCACGACGATCGCCAGCGCTACCAGGGCGGCAATTGCCTTCCAGACGAGATGGCGTGGTCCCACGACAGCGCCCCACACGCGCCGCGCTTCGTCCTTCATGCGCTCGACCGAACTGCGTTCGGCAAGCAGGCGCTGCTCCACCACCGGCGCGATGAGTGCCGCGAAAGTATCAATCCAGCGGCGCTCGTCTTCGGCGAACGCTTCTTCGCGCTCGAAGGTCAGCACGGCCACGATCCGGTGCTGCTGGACGATCGGCACCGAAAGCACATGGGCTGCGCCGGTCCGGCGCAGAAGGGCGGCGTGGGCGCGGTATCCACCTGCATCGCCACTCGCGGCGATAGCCTGGGCAAGATCGAGCACTTCGGCCATGGCATCGCGATAGGCGTGCACCACGGGAGACGAACGCTCGAACGTCGCAGCCTCGGACAAGGTCGCCAGGCTAACCTCGGCCTCGCGAACGATACCGGCCGCAACGCGGGTGGCGGCAAAGCGCCGGCGGAGCTCGTTGACCAGGTCGAACAAGGCCTGCTGGAAACGCGCGTGGCGCAAGGTGACCGCCAGCGTATGCACGATGCCGGTAGCCCGTTCGCCGGCCTCGATGGCCAAATCGTGGTCGCGCTTGCCGAGCAGGTTCGACAGCCACGCGCTGCCCCAGTGCACCTCGCGCAGGAGAATGGGCACGATGCCGGCATCGGACACGATCTCGAAGACGACCGCGCCAGCCACGCGCTCGTTCGACGACACGGGCACGGCCACATGGAGACGTTCGGCCGCTTCCGGATCCGGCGCGATCACCACGCGCCGTTCGCCCAGCGCCTGGCCGACGGCCGCGCTCATGCGCGACATATCGGCATCGGCTTCCGGCCATACCGCAATCGGCACGTAGTTCTTCCCGTCGGCCGCTTCTACCAGCGCGGCAGCATGCCGGATCGCGGCGAAGCGCTCGCAGATTAGCGTGAGCCATGCATCGCAAAACACATCCGACGAACGGGCGGTGACGAACCGGTCCCAGGCGGAAACCACGTGCGTCGATGTTTCGGGAAGGGCATTCATGGTGTCGTATCCGCCGCTATCGCGGTGACGTCGTCGCGGTCGTCCCGGGTGCCAACGAACAGCGCATCGAGTTCGTCTATATCGGTACCGGTAAGGTCGCCGAGCGTGGACTTGAGCTTGATGAAGGCCGTGAGCTGCTGGTAGCTGCCTTTGCGCCTGTCGCGCCGTGCCGCCGCAAGTTGCTGACGCGCGGAAAGCACATCGGCTTCCGTGCGCACGCCATGGGCGGTACCCCGCGTGGCGAGCGAAAGCGCACGCCGGGAGGCGTCGATGGCCGTCTTCGCGGCGAGCGCACGTGCGCGCCCGGCACGCCAGCTCAGGAAAGCCGTCTTCACGTTCAGCACGGCCTGCCGGCGGGCGGATTCGTAATCGTCGCGGGCCTTATCGCGCAGCGCGAGCGCCTCGACGACCTTGGCCGATTGGGTGCCACCGGAGTAGAGCGGCACGTTCAGCTGCAGGCCTATCGTGAGCGTCCGGATCCGATAACCCGGCTGGCCGGGAAAGTTGCCGACGTCCTGATCGTTATTGCCATAGGTCGCGACGATATCAAGCGTGGGCTGGTGCCCGGCGCGCTGCTTGGCGATCTCCGCATCGGCGGCGGCAATGGCTGCCGTGGCGGCGCGAAGAGCAGGGCAATGGTCGTCGATCTGGGCTACCCAGGCATCCTCATCGTCGCCGAGCAGATCCGGAATGTGCGCGTCCTCGCGCAGCCAGGGCTGCACCAATCCGTCGGCGCTGCCGATCCAGGGTTCGATGGCTGCGACCTTGGTCTGGGCGTCCATCTCGGCGGAGAGTTCGTCCGCATCGGCCTGCTCGTATTTCGCCCGCGCATCGTCAGCTTCGGGTATCGATTTCGCGCCCAGCTCGGCGGACCGCCGAGCGATATCCCACTGCGCCTTGAGCGCGTCACGCTGCGCCGCGTTGAAGTCGACCGCGTCGCGCGCTTCCATCAGGTCGAACCAGCTGCTGGCGAGCTTCGCGTAAAGCTGCTGCTCGGTATCGGCCAGCTGCCAGTCGGCCTGCTCGGCAGCGCTCCCGGCCTGTTCAAGTGCGACGACGTTCGCCCGCCGCCAAAGCGGCTGGTTCAGGCTCACCTGGCCGGTATGGGCGTGGTAGCGGTCGTGCAAGGTGGAGGTCTGGGTATCGAGCGTTTTGTAGCGGCGTCCATTGCCGTTGCTGCTCGCGGTAAGGGATATCTGGGGCAGCATGGCGCCATAGGCCTGCCGTTCCCGCGCCCGGGCGGCGGCCAGGTTGGCGCGCGCGGCGTCGTAGCCGGGCTCGCTGTCATGGGCGAGGGCGAACAACTGGCCCAGGGAGACCACCTGTGACGCGTGCGCGGCATGCGCGCACAGCACGGCAAGCAGGCCCAGGACGATGTGTAAGCACTGACGAAACGCTCTGTGCCATAGGAACATCTGGCCCCTACGAGCCGCAGCAACGGACGACGTTGTCGCCAGAGTTACCGAACGTTCGACCTGCACCTCAAATCCCTTCGCCAGGCGCAGGGGGAGGCGGCCCGCCTTGGGCCTGACGACGCGAACCCACCACCGGAGCGAGCCGGCGATGGATCGGGCGTTTTGTGAATTTCCCCCTGTACGGCTTGCATTCTCGCACCCCCTTTAACGCGTGCCAAGTGCGCGCCGTGAAGGCTACAATGGCTCAAACAGGGGACAATCTATGAAACGGATGATAGGTGCGGCCGTGCTTGCGGTCGTGGCGACCGGCTGCCAGACGACCGGTCACAAGATCACGAAGATCGACGTAGGGGCCAGCCGGGGCGATGTCATGGCGATGCTGGGCCGTCCGGATTCGATCCGTACGGTAAGTGACTTCGAAGTCCTCAATTATCTCGACCGCCACCGGACGCGGATGTCGCTCGGACATACCGATTACGCCGTGGTGCTGAAGGATGGCAAGGTCGTGCAGTACGGGCCGGGTTACGTGCGGCGGGATGGGCTGCATTCGGTGGTGATTGATCCGGTGTTGCGCTGAGGGGACGCCGAAGATATCGGTCAATTCTTTCCGTTGGGCACTTCTGGCTGTCGTGTTCTACGCGGCGCTTTCGTCAGCGAATTCGTCCAATAAGGGAGACGATCCTCTCGCTTGCGACTCATCTGTGATCGATACCGTGGCGGAAGCCATCCATAAGACGGATACCGATCTTTCTCGATCGTCGTGCCAACGCGATCCAGTTCAAGCCGACCAATGGATTGTCAGTCTGTTGTCTCCTTCAGCAGGAAGTACCGATGCCGACACTATGTGGTTTGATGTCGAGCTCATCATATGGAATACCACACCTTAGCCGAAGGTGTACGCGCCTTCGGTGTGCGTAACATTCACTTTCCACGCTGCCACGACTGCGATTGGTCAGAAGCGTTCCCTCCGAAATCATGTTCGCCTCCATCCGTCGAGACGCGCATCGTGTCTTACGATGGAACCTCATACGGCATGATCAAGCCGACGCAGCCCGAGTGAGCAGACGTCATCGCGTCCGACGACGTACCGGGAAGCACCCGATGGATTCAGGCAGGCGACTAAACACCGCCGCCTTGCCAAGAAATCCGCGGTCGTCAAGCATGCAGGCATAGACGCGTTGCGTGCTATCGCATACGCGCTTGATCAGCAAACTCCGGAGGCAGGCGGACCTTGGCATCACGGTTTCAGCGTCTCAACCACGGGCAAGCTCACCCCCCAACCGCTGCCGCACCTTGGCCAGGGCGGCCGTGTCGGCCAAGATAGCAGGGGTAATCGACGGGTACGCATGCGGCAGCCTCAGGTTCCTGCCCACGGTCAGGGCGAGCGGCCCCACGTCCACACATGACCTTCGGCGTCGATGGCAGCGCTATGACTATCGTCGGCCGCTACCGCTATTGCGCGACCGAAGCCTTCGATGCGGTGCGGCTTCTCGAAATAACCGTCCACTCCGGCGCGTCGCGTGCTGGAGATGCAGATCGGACGATTCGTTGGGAGGCCCTTGGGCATGGCCAACTGACTGAATTCGTTGTCGCCGGTCCCCCAGACACTTCCATCCACGCTCAGGTAGAGCGCGTGCCTTGCACCGGCGGCTATGGCTGCGATGGGCGGCAAGCCGTCGATCAATGCAGGTTTCTCCTGGAAATGCCCCAGTGATGATGGATTGTCCCCGATCTGTCCGCAGTCGTTGAAGCCCCAGCCCCATACGCGCCCCTGCCGATCTAGCGCGAGATCGAATCCGTGGAAGCTGGAAATCGCAACGATGGGAGGAAGACCGGGCACCGTCGCTGGCGTTGTATTCGCAGCTTCGGAAGGGCCTGACAGCTGTCGACCACAGTAGATGAAGTCTGCTGTTGGTGCCGAAGGGGCCGGGGACCCTATAAGGGGATGAGAGAGATTGCCCCATGTCCAGACTTTGCCGTCCCGGGCGACCGCCATACTGCTTCGCTTGCCGGTAGCCACGGCAACGATATAGCTGAGCCCCGGTATCGTACCCATAGACAGGCCGTGCGGCGGGGAACCATGTCCTACGCGACCCAGCTGTCCGCAATCGTTCATTCCGCCACTGAGAACACGTCCGTCGTTCGTGACCACGAGCAAATGCGACGCGCTTTCCGAGGCATCGAAAACGTCGGTGATCTTTTGCTTCAGAAAGGCGCCGCAGATCCCTCCAGTGAATCCGGAGCCGCACATATGCCCGCCCTCGGACGGCTCCCATGTGACAAGCGTGCCGTTGCCGGTGATTCCGACAGCTCCATAGCCCGAATTGACGATGCGAGCCATTCCAGAGACAGCGTCGCCACTATCCGTTACGTAGCGGGCAGGCTTCATTTCGACGACATGCCCGTCGCAGGTTGTCGCATCCTCGACATAGTAGGACCACAACCGCCCGCTACCGTCCAGC
Source organism: Luteibacter sp. NPDC104163 (assembly GCF_055584245.1). NCBI lineage: Bacteria > Pseudomonadati > Pseudomonadota > Gammaproteobacteria > Lysobacterales > Rhodanobacteraceae > Luteibacter > Luteibacter sp. NPDC104163. The sequence continues at coordinate 215,278 of NZ_JBVJMK010000005.1, read as the reverse complement.
GTCACGAGCCGGCCATCGTGAAAGGCTACTGCCTTCGCATCTTCGATGCCCGGCACCTTGATCGGACTCACCCGCCGGTCGGGACAAAGGGGTCGGACGACTCCAGACCCCGAGCCTCCCGGATGTGGGGTAAATGCCGCCGGGATGAGCTTTGAGCCCATCCATACGACAAGGCACGCCATAGCAACCGTGGCAACGAGTGGATACATCTTCATCTTCGTCAGTCCCGTCGAACAACCAGCCCTGTCTGAATCGCCAGCAAATCGATGCCGGATGATGACCCGCCCAGCAAGCCGGCCCACCAGTTGGCCGATAGTACCGAGTCGCTTGTCCCGGCCGATCCCGCCCAGTCGATCACAGGTTCGTTCTGGGCTCCCTGGTTGACGACGATATAGCCGCCGGCGTGAATGTTTCCAAGGTCCGCCAAGGCATTGACGATGAGACTCAACGCGTCTCCGCAGGGGGCGTTCCTGGAGACCACCAGGGTGATCGTCGCCGACGCCGACACCTTTCCGTCGTTGACCGAGTAAACGAAGGAATCGGTGCCGATGAACCCGCTTCCTGGACGGTAGGTATAGCTTCCATCGTGGTTGCGTGTCAGTGATCCCTTCGACGGATTGCCGAGGTTGAGCGTCAGGGCGTTGCCGTCCGGGTCGTTCACGAGGCAATCGAAATCGATCCGCACGCTACCGTCCTTTTGCACCTGGAAGGTCGCATCGCGGGCGGTCGGCGCGCGATTGATCTTCTGCACCACGATGCTCACCGACGTCACACCCGATCGAGCGCTGCCGTCCGTGGCCCGGTAAGTGAAGCTATCCGTGCCGTACCAACCCTTGTTGGGCGTATACGTGTAACTGCCATCGATGTTCACCACCAGGGAGCCGTGGCACGGCCGGGTGACGATCTGGGTACCGCTGGCGCTCATGTCGTTGGCGAGGAGGTCGAGGCGGGTCGACGAATTCTCACCGGCGGTAAACGTATCTGGCATCGCGATGGGGTTCGACGGAAGCACCGTGATGTGAACCACGGCGACATTTGACAGCGTCTTACCATCGGCGGCCACGTACCGGAACATGTCCGTCCCCGACCAGCCGGCGTCGGGATGATAGGTCACGGTCCCATTCGCGTTCATCGTCAGCGTTCCGTGTGACGGCATCAGGAGCTTGGCGATCGTCAACGGGTCCTGATCCTGGTCGGTATCGTTCGCAAGGAGGTCGAGAACGATGTTCGTTCCCTGGCGTCCTGTGAAGACATCGTCGACCGCCACGGGCGCATGGTTGCCCGCCGTCACGGTGAGGCGCATCGTCGCCACGTTCGACAACGATTTGCCGTCGCTGGCCTGGTAGGTGACGGTGTCGACGCCGGACCAGGTCGCATTAGCCGTATACGTGAACGAGCCGTCCGCGTTCCGGGTCAACGTGCCGTGCTGCGGGCCGGCGACGATGACGGTGGAAAGCGCATCACCATCCGCGTCGGTGTCGTTTGCCAGCGGCTTGACAGTGATGGACCTGCCTTGACCAACCGTGTACGCATCGTCGTTGGCAACCGGTGCATGGTTGGTTTGACGTACCGTGACCGTCACCGAAGCGACCGCCGAGTCGACCGTGCCGTCGTTTGCGACGTAGGTGAAGCTGTCCGTGCCGAAGAACCCGTTCTTCGGGGTGTACGTCAGCGTCCCATCGGCGTTCACCGCGACTGTGCCATTGGCTGGCTGGCCGACGATGCGCGCCGTGAGTCCAGCATTGGCCGGAAGCGGCGAGCCGGCGTTGACGCCCGTGGTGTTGTCGATATCGGTGTCGTTAGCGAGCACCGCGATGACTACGGCCTTGCCCAGATCCGTCGCTGCCGTGTCATTGACGGCGACAGCTGAATGGTTAACCGGCGTGACCGTCAGCGTCACCGTGGCAAGGTTGGAACCTCCCTGGCCGTCGTTCACGGTGAACGTGAAGCTGTCTCCACCGGCATAGTAAGCATCGGGTCGATAGCTGTACTTGCCATCCGCCCCCTTGACCAGCGAACCATGCCGCGGACTATCGACGATGGCAGTGATAAGCGTGTCCCCGTCCACATCCGCCGCATGGACCAGCAGATCGAGAACGATGGAGCCATCCTCAGCCACGGTAGCCGCAAAATCGCTCGCCGTCGGCAGATGATTCACCGGTGCCATCACGATCGTGACCGTTGCCACGGCCGAGGTCAGCGAGCCATCGCTGACGCGATAGCTGAAGCTGTCCGTGCCGCGGTAGAGATCGTCCGGGCGATAGCTGAAGCTGCCATCTGGATTGAGCGTAAGCGTGCCATGCGCGGGGCCGCCAACCAGCTCGACGGCGAGTGCGTCGCCGTCGCTGTCGGTGACCCAGGCAAGCACATTGCCCGCGATTGCCTGTTCCTCCTGCGATTGGATCGTCGCATCCTGGGACACCGGGGCATGATTGACGTGTTCGACGTTGAGCGTGACGGTTGTCACCGACGAATCTGCCGTACCGTCGTTTACGACGAAGGTAAAGGTGTCGGCTCCGTGGAAACCGGCCGCCGGAACGTAGCTCACCGTGCCATCGGCGTTGGTCATCAGCGTGCCGTGGGCCGGACCCTGCACGATTCGCGCCGTCAAGGCGTCCCCGTCCAGGTCGCTCGCGTGCCCGATGAGGTCTACGCGCGTGGTGCCATCCTCGGCCAGCGACACCTCGAAATCGCCGGTCGTGGGCGCGTGGTTCACCTTGTCGATCGTCAAAGTCACGCTAGCAACGTTGGAACTGGCGTGGCCGTTGTCGAGCACGTAACTGAAGGTGTCGGTGCCGAACCACAACGCATCTGGCACGTAGACGAAGTGACCGTCGGCTGACAGGGTGAGGGTGCCATGAGCAGGGCCATTCACGAGCATCGCGGCGAAGCCGTTGGCATCGACATCGTTGGTGGTGACCGAACCTTCGAGGGCAGCGTCTTCGTCGCCCTTGACGCTATCGTCGACTGCGGCCGGCAGGCCGATCGTAGCCACGTCGCGGATGCTGACTCGGCTACCCGCCGGCCCGAAGCCGATCAGGTCGAACGACAACGTAACAGCGGTGCCCGCGGAAATACCACGCAGATCGATCAGGTAGGTACGGCTGCCGTCTGTATTGGCAATCCAGGTGACTCCGCTCCCGAAGAATCCATGACCGTCGGCCTGCAGGTTCACCGATGCGTCGGTGTGAGAGAGCGACATGGACCCGCCCAGCGATGCTCCCGACATGAGATCGAGCAAAGCGACTTCGAAGGCATCGCCCGGCATACCGCTGCCGTTCTGCAGGTCGATCCCATCCACGGTGAAACGCAGGAACCGATCCGTGTCCCCAACGAGGAACGATTGCGCCAGCCGGGTTTGCGTCGTCGTTCCCTCGACGAGGGTGGCCGTTCCGTTCGCAATATCCACGGTGCCCGTCGTCGACCAGCCCGAACCCGTCCGGAACCCGCCCGAAAGGATCGTTGGATTCACCTGGACCTGTGCCTGCGCGGGTTCGCCCTGCGAGGTCGGCTGGATGGGCGACGATACAACGCCACCGATACCGACCGTCACGGTCGTCTGGCCGGTCGCGACCGCCTGCGCGAGTGCGGCGATCTTCCCGGCCAGGAGGGCACGTACCTGGGCAATCACGGCCGGCGAAGGTAGCCGGCGCACGCCAGGACCCAGTTGCAACGACATGATGCCGCCGTCGCTGCCAACGTCGTCCAGTCCGAGTATGTGTCCATACTCGTGCAACACGACCGTCAACAGGTCAACTTTTCCTTCCGCAGCGCTTCCAGCCTTCGCTACCCATACGCCGGGGTCGGACGTTGGCAGGAAATCCTCGTTCGAGAACAGATCCTGATCGATGTACCAGCCGGCTCCGTTGGCGTCATCGTCGATCCTGACGGAGTTGCCTGTCGTGACACCCAACATAGCGTTCGAGAGATTGGCCACGACGGCGGCGGGAGCGGCCACGTCCGCTGCGGCCAGGTCCGCGTGGGAAATGCCCCACGCCGAAAGCGCGTTTTCGAGAATCGTATCGACAGCCTGCTGAACGGCGGGCGTGGAAGCCGTCGCGCCGGCGGGGGGCGCCGCGGCGCCATCGCCGGCAGCCTGAAGCTTGCCGATTTCCTGCGGCTTCAGCTTGACGTGCAACAGGCCGCCATATCCCTCCATCGTCTGGATGTCGTGAATACCGTATGCAGCGCTGTGCGGATCGTCGTTGTTCAGTCCGGTCTCGATGCGGATCATGCCCAGGATGGCGGTGATCATGCTATTGCGATGTCCGTATTCGACGTCGCCGAGATACGCGCCGTTCCAGGCGATACCCGCGCTCTGGCGCAACACCGCAGTTTCAACAATAGCCACTTTCTCAGCCTGCGTAAGCCCACTCATGCCAAGCACGTAATTCAGTTCGGCTTGCACGTTAGTCCCCAGCGCGGCGAGGTCCTTCCCAACCTGGTCGAGGTTCACAAACGCGTAAATCGGGCTCGTAAAATCCTTCAGCGATTCGTCGAACCTGATGTCGAACGACAACCCGTCTGTATACTCGCGCACCCAATCGGCCTGGTTCGGATTATGCGGAATCGCAATGGGTGACCAGCCATCCGTCGTGAGGTTGAGTACGTCGATCTTGTTCCCGGCGATGTACCCTGCGGCCGCGTCCGCCGCATTCTTGATGACATCGATTTCCCAACTGCTGCCGTGGTCGTGTCCGCCCGATTCGGGGTCGACAGCGACGTGGTCGCCATCGACGATGCGCTGCCAGCGAGGAGCGTTCGCACTGTTGAGCCATGCCAGGGTCTGGTCGTCGCTCTTGGCGGTGATCTTCCCGGAACGATCCAGGGTGTCGGCTACGTCCAGTGTGTCCTCGATGATCGTGGTGTACACAGGTTCGGCCCCCGGCGTGCGCGCGCCGACTGCAAAGTGCTTGTCCGCGCCCACGAATGTGTCAATGCGATCTCGCGCCCACAGGATGACGTTCGGCTGCTGGCCAGGCGAACTGGACTCGAATGTGGCTAACCAGGCCGGATAGTCATCGACGTACTTGAGGCCCGTAATCGCCAGGACAAGTGATTTCAGGTCGTCAAAGTACGTAGACGCAAAGGTGGTCGAAGTGTGTCCTTCCGGATCCCGAACAGTGACCGTATATGTGACGTTCTCGTTGTCTCCGGTCAGCTCGTCGACGATCTGCTTGGCGGGGGTGAGACTCGGCTCACCGTCCTTGAAATTCGGCACGAGCTGGGGGAGTTCGGGTTTCGTGTCGAAGAACAGCACGATCCTGCCAGTGGCGTTTTCAACGACAGTTATGAAACGACTTTTCCCGCCTTGGTCGTAGACCGTGAAAGCACTCTGGTTGCGGAATTCTTCTGGCCGATGTCCAAGCAGGACATAGCTCTCGTTTATGCCGACATTGAACGAGTTTAAGGCGCCGCCTGAGAAAATGGCGCTCAGGATGTTGAGTGCACCTGGAATATCCGAGATGTCGAGCGTCTTAATCCCGCTGCCAGCCGTCAGGAACAGCGCGTTGCCCGGGAAATACTCTCCAAGGCCCTTGGCTTCCCAAACGCCACGATCGGCGTCCAGAAGTTGACCGTCCGTCAGTCGACCGGTGCCGCCATGGCGTAGATCATCGCGGATCGCACGGATGTTGCCCGCATCGATATCCATCGAGAACTGGTCGAGGTTCACGGAGTAGGCGCCCGGACCATTGTCGGCCTTGGCGAAGGCATTACCGATCAGACCACCCGCGCCGAAGAATCCTGAGTACGTGGTTATCTGCGCCTGAATTAGCAGGATAGATGCGCCTACGCTCCTGTAAAGAAGCATGTACGCGCCCGCGCGATTTCCGGTTTTGAGCATGGCCTCGGCCCGATCGAGCAGGGCCTCGGTGACGGGCATCAACTGATTACCCTTCATCTCATCGAAGACGAGGTCATTTTCCGTGGTGACCACAGACGGCGCCGGCTGTTCCGTAACCGCAGCGTGAGTGACCGTCTGGAACCGATCCAACGCGCCTTCAGTCCGGTTGAGTGTTCCAACACTGGTCGTGATCGCATCGTCCCATTTGCCATCGACGCGGATCTCTTCAGGCTCCGTCGTTGAGGTGAAGGGACCTGGACCGTATATAGATGGATAGCCAAGGAACTTCAGGCGCTGTTGCACCGAGGCGACGTCGAGCGGATTGTTCTTCTCGCCGTCACCGACACCACCCTTGAGCACAAGCGTCGAATAGCCGGGGTCCGCCGGATCCTTCAGCGTATTGCCCTTGAACTTGATCAAGACGCGGTAGGTCCGGTATTCGTCGACCACCTCGCCGTTGACACTGTGCACGAAAACGCGCACGTAGCCCACCGACGATTGGGCAGCGAGCGGATTCCCATCCTGCAAGGATTCAAAGTCAAAGTCCGCGGCAAAGTAGAACGTACCCGTGTCCGCGAACGTCGTGTTGCCCACGGAATTCGTGGTCGATCCGTCCTGCAACACCTGCCAGGTGTCACCGTACTGGTAGGACAAGACATGGCCCTGGTTGAACCAGCCGAACTTCATCATGTCGTCGGTGTAGCTGCCGCCGTTCGGGCCCTGCTGCTGCTCCATCGAGAAGTCGCCTCCGACGGAAATGCCTTGCGCGGCAAGCAATGCTTTGACGTCAACCTTGGTGACGTCGCCGTAAAGCTGGTTATCCACCTCGACCGTGGTCATCTCGGACTGCGTTGAAGGCCCGGTGGCAATGCCGTAAATCCAGCCGAAATAGCTTCCTGCCGTCGGACCGTCGTACCGGGTCGGTTGCAGGACGGGCTGGTTCAGGTCGATCGGTTGCGTCAGGGAAGTGCCCGACTGGTAGGCGGCGATGGCGGCATCGATGAGCGTGCCGATATCGTTCCAGACCAGGAGGGCCTTGAAGTCGCGTGAATAGACGCCAGGTTCGTCGCTCATTTCATCGACGAACACGTCGGCGAAGAGCTGGCCATCGTTTCCCAGCACGAGGTGGTCGATCGCGCCGCCAACTATCGGCGTGGTGGCGCCGAGATAGTGCGGTCCACCTTGCTTGCCGAACGGATCCTGCACGATGCCGATCTTTCCGCCGATCTGCTTCCCGACGATATCGTCGTTGCCATAGTGTGCGTCGTTGAAGATGAAGTTGTAGTCGGCGACAAGTGCGTACTCCACGCCGTTATATTCGAACACCACCACGCCGTCCGCTCGCTGGATGTTCTGCTGGTACTTCGCGGTCAGCCAGCTCGAATCCGAGGTCGGCGTTAGGCTCGGCTGGGTCACGACCGGCGTGTCGCCCAGTTTCCCCTTCGCATCCGCTGGCCAGCTGATAATCGCGAGGCCCTTGCTGTGGTCGAGGGCGTCGGCAACGATGAACTGTCCCGGCTGACTGCCTGCGGTGATGTATTGCGGACCCTTGAGCGCGAACGACGAGGGCAGGGCACTCAGCGGCAACATGCGGAACGCGCCGTCGGCCAGCTTGCCGTCGGCACCGATCAGCGAAAGGTCGAGGACGTAGACATTCCCCGAACCGGCCCGGTTGTTGTTCGAAACGCCGATCGTGGAGACCGGAGCCGTCAGGCCAAGATACCGCCCTTCGTTGACTGCCATGCCGAGGAAACCGTCGGGTGTGACGGCGCCTGGCAGGGTGATGACCTGCTGCGTCTTCAGGAAGCCTGCCGAGGCGGGCGACACGTCGATGCGCAGCAGCCGACCAGCGCCGCCGTAGCGGCTTCCTTCGGCGACGTAGAGCCAGTTGCCGACGACCACGATGCTGCTGATCGAATCGCTCGAGTTAAGTACCTGGATCGTGTAGCCGATGGTGAGCGTCATGGTATCCACGACGTAGATCCGGCCATCGCCGCCGGCCACGAAGGCAAGCGACTGATCCGTGTTGTACGCGATCTGACTGGTCATGCTGCCAAGCAACTTCAACGCACGGCCTTGCTCGTCGACAGTTTGCTGCTTGATAAGTGCCAGTTGCGAACCGTTGGCGAAGTAATTGATGGTCGTGGCGCTGGTGACCATGGTCGCGTCGATCACCTGGGTCGGATCATACGGATTCACCGCATCGCTCAGGATGCCGGTCTTCGGTATGACGATATTGCCCTGGTCGTCGACGGTCTTTGTCAAGCGCTCGATCATGATCTGGTGCTGGGAGAGCAGGATGCCCTCCGGCAGCTTCACCTTGATCTTGCCGTCGGTACCGATGGTGGCATCGATCGACATCCAGACCAGGCCGTGATCAGGCACCGAACTCGGTGCTGCGAGCTCCTTGCCTCGCGGCGTGATCCATACCTTGATCGCGACCGTCTCCGCGGCGGCATCGGCAGGCTTGAAGCCCACCCCATCGAGGGTGATTTCGCCCGTAGCCGTATCCAGCGAGTACCCGGTAACTGTCGGCTTCTCTGTCGTGGTGGAGTCGGCAAAGGGGAACTTTACATCGACCGTGCCAGCGCCATCGCGCGTGACAGGCACGTCTTTCTGGTACGCGCCCGCTAGGGTATAACGGACGACCGAGAGCGGGCCGAAGGTAAAGATGTCCAGGGCGCTGTTGGCCATGGACGGCGCGACGCCCATGGCGATGTTGCCGGACTGCGACCACATCAGGTTCCAGTCGAGCGTGGCGACGGTTACCGTGGTCTGGCCGGTACGCAGGTCCCTGTCGCTCGTGGTGACCAGGATGTCGCCACTGGCGGCGAAGCCACCGTACGGCGGGCTTGACGTGTGGGCCAGGCCATCGTCGCCGATGACGCCGTTGTCCACCAGGAACCAGGTGTCGTGAGTGACGCCCGAACTGTCGAGCAGCGTGCCTCTGCGCCAGAAGAATACCTGGGTACCTACGGCCGGTGTATTGCCGCCAGCGTCGGCGACATGCAGGGCCAGCTGGAGTGGCAACGTGCTGTTCGTGCTACCCACGTCGACATGGAACGCGCCGACCACCTGGAGCACATCAGGCGCCGGCATCGGCATGCCGAACGAGCCGGCATCGATCGCGCTGACCGAGACGGTCGAGTTGGCAGGCAAGGCGCCCGGCGGGACCATGATCAGGTTCCCGGCGTCGTCCTGCACCGAAGCGCCCTTGCTCGCGTCGATGACGGTAGGGCCGGTCGACGGGGCTTGCACATAGAGCAGGATGTCGTGCTGGCGGCCGCCATAGATGATCGATACGGTCGCGTAACCGGACGCCTTGGCAATGATCAGCCCGTCCGGCGTGATGCTCGCGACAGCGTCGTTGCTGATGTAATAGCGCACGCCGCTGCTCGCTGCCGAGATCGCCGTGCCGTCCTGCGCAGTGACCTTTAGTTGGCGTTCGCCGACGTACTCGGGCAGGTCAATGGCATGCGGATATACATCCACCTCGAAGCCATCGGCGTTGAGCGGTACATTCGGTACCGTCGTGCCCACCTCGATGGCATCGACCGCACGAATGCCATGCGAACTGACCTCGACCGTCGCCGTCCCCGTGCCCACGGCATGCACCGAGCCATCCGCAAGGATATCCACGATTGACGACTGCGTAGAGTGGATGTCGACATAATCTGCGTCGAGCATCACATCCGCCTGATCGGCGAAGGTGCCCTTGATCACCAGGTCACGGCTATCCCCACTGGCCATTCCGGCCAGGCGGGTGACATCGATCTGCAGCAACTGGGCGCCGCTTATATTCACGAGCACATGGATCGGTGCACTGGATGCAAAGCCGTCGTCCGCTTGCACGGCAATATCGGCCGCGCCGACATAGCCCGGCTCGGGATGGAAGATGATGCTCTTGCCGTCCGGCGAAAGTGTGGCCGTGCCGTGGGTGCTGCCGAGAATGCGCCAGAACAGCGCATCCCCGTCGGGGTCCGACGCGACGCTTCCCAGGCCAACCGTTACCGAAAGATCGGTGTGAGTCAACACGTTGAGCGGTGCACCTGCCACCGGCGGCAGGTTGGCACGCCAGCCATAGTTTGCGTAAAGGATCTGCCGGTCGAGGGCATCGACGTTGCCGTCGCCGTCGAGGTCCGACAATCCGGCACTCGACGTGGTGTTCCAGGCAGCGCTGTCCGCACCGTCAACCTTTCCATCATCGTTTAGGTCGCCCGCAATCGTGACGGTGACCGAGGCACTTCCGGAACCCGTGAGGCGCAGGAGCTTCAAGCCGGCGCTGTTCACGCGGACCAGCCATGTCTGGATGCCGTCGTGCAGCGTGCTGCCGATGATGGTGGCGCCAACGAGATTCAGCTGCGTTGATGGATCCCCGAAGCGGGCGGAAATCGCGAGGATGATGCTGCCCTGTGCTCCCGGGGCCTTTACCGTCGAGGCAAGTTCGGATTCGCGGACCTGGAAGCCGATGGTGGTGGTGCCACCGTTGAGTTCGCCATTCCAATGATTCGCCGAGTCGTTGCCGACCCACGTCGCCGCCGTACCGAGGCTCACCGTGAGCGTATCGGTGTAAGGATTCGAGGTGGTGTCGTAACCGTACGGCGTACCCGGATCGATGCCGTCCAGCCAGCGCGCAAGAATCAGACGCCCGGCGCTATCGTAGCGATAGGCGATGGAGCGCAACGCGCCGTCGATGCCAGGTCCGGTTACCCGGGTGAGTCGCCCGGCGGTATCGCGCTCGAAGGTGACACGCTGGAGAGCGTTCCCGCCCTGAAGCGCGATGCCCGCGTCGTTAATAAGCCAGGTGGTGCCATCTTCGAAGCGCATCTGGCTAACCTTGCCGTCGGCGGCCAACGTGTATGCGGTGCCGTCCGGCGCCGTGAGGACATAGCCACCCGGGACGTACGGCAAGCCAGTAACGCTGTCATAGAGGTGACCGCCCATGCGTTGCAGGGTGGTGCTTCCCGGCGCGGTGAGCGTCCACCCGTTGTCGCTGGAGAACGCGGGGCGATAGACGACCGGTGCGCCAGCATCGCCTGGGAGACGTGTGGCCGTCGTGGAAAGGTCAAAGCGAAGATTGGCGCCACCCACACTAAGCCAAACGCGCGCACCTTCGTTCCACCCGGCAATCGCGCCAGTCGAGGTGGTTGCGATCTGGTCGGTGGTCAGGCGCGTGTCGAAGCCATCAAGCGACCAGTTGCCAAGGCTCGCGCCGCCGCCGTCGGTAACGCTGCGGCTCAATCCGAGCGGGTGACCGCCGAGAGAGAACGCGCCGTCGGTGGCTGCGGCCACGGGCGGCAGCTTCACAGTGCTGTCGATGACGATACGCGCCTCGATCTGCGAGGTCCGCGAAAGCAAGTCCCATGCCGTAAGGCGCAGCCGGTACACACCATTAGCGAAGTTGGTCGGATCAAGGCTGCTGAAGCCCAGGATCTGATCGATGCGGGCGTCGTCCCACGACTGCGCGCTAAGGACGCGCCAGTCCTGGCTACCTTCGCTTGCAATCTCGAGACGATAACCCATTGCCTGCGCTTCACGGACGGCCGCGGCGAGTGCTGTGATTCCGGCGACGTCGACCGGCTTTCCCGTCGCGGTCGCGCCAGTCAACGCACCCGCCCACGAAAGCACGGGAGCTTCCGTATCCGCAGGGTCGCGAACACCGATCTGACGTGTGACCTGGGTCTGGAATCCGTCCGCGTCCGTTGCGGTCACGCGGATGTCCACGAGACCTGGCTGGGAGCCCTGCAAGCGGAAGCGACCACTGCTGTCCATGGTCACCGTCCGCCATACGTCGCTGCCGATACCCTGACCGCGAACTTCCACCACGACCGACGTGACCGGCGAGAAGGCGCTGGTGCGGACCGTGACGAGCACACTCTGACCGGGAAGGGCAGGCGTGGATGGCACCGCGTCAATCAGCACGTCCGGCGCGTTCGCCGCGGCGTCGGCAACGACGCGTAGGGTGAAGGTCCTCTGCGTCTGACGGAAGCCGTCACTGACCGTCGCGGTCACGACGAAATCGCCGGTCTGGCCAGGGCCAGGCGTCCAGTCCAGACGTCCCTTCGCTGCGTCGTATACCGCACCTTCCGGAAGTCCGCTGAAGGCGACCGTCAGCGCGCTCGTCTGCACCCCGCCATCCGGATCATCGGCATGGACGCCCGTGTGATCATCGCTGCCGCCGAGGGTGACGGGCAGGCTGATGCTCTGTCCCACCACCACGGCATGGCTTCCAACGGAAAGTACCGGCGTGCGGTCTACGTCGAACACGCGAACGTGCACGGTCTGCGTCGAAGTCAGCAAACCGTCGGTCACGCGGAAAGTGAAGGTGAAATCGCGGCTACCTTCGACGGCGTTATCGACGATGCCGTAACCGGGCGTCCATTCGAAATGGCCGGTCTGGGTATCGAAGTTGACACCCGCTGGCGTGTTCTCGTCATACACGAGGCTCGCCTGCACGACGTTGCCGTCGGCGTCCGCGGTGCGCAGATCAAAGCCGAGCGTGCTGCCTTCGTCTACGAGCTGCAGCGGCATTGGAAGGATCACCGGTGCCTGGTTAACGTCCTTCACGCTCAGCACGAAGCTTCGGGTAAAGGTCGCGGCCCCATCGCTGGCGGTCACGCTGAACCGGTAGATGCCCCTGTCGCCGCCCTGGGCCGAGAAGTAACTCGGGGTCCAGCGCAGGCTTGCTACACCGTCGGTAATCGAGAGAACCATCCCTGTGGGAAGGCCATGAGTCGTCCAGGTAAGGACATCGGCATCCGCGTCCCGGGCGAACAGGTCGAGCGCCAACGGCACGCTTTCGTTCGCCGTGAGGGCGATCGGCGTGGCCGCATCGCCAGTCGAGACGGCATTTCCGTTGACCTGAAGACCCAGCAGCTCGGGTGCTGTATTCGCTGCACGCACCACGATGCGAATGGTCCGGGTGACGACGTTCGGGACCGGATGTTCCGGATCGGCATAGCCTTGGTCGCGTGGCGGCAAGCCACTGTCGGTGACGGTGAGCACGATATCGTGCGCGCCGATATCGTCTGCACCCGGGGTCCAATGGAGGATAGCCTGGCCATACTGAGCGAGAAGCTCCAGCGTCGCACCTGCGGGGAGCCCGCTCGCCACGATGGAGAGCGAATCCTGGTCGGCATCGCTGATGCTGATCGGCAGGCTGATCGCACTACCTGCCACCGCAACGACCTGCGAAGGCACCTGGATCGCAGGCGGTGCGGTCAGCGAGCGCGCCGTGAGTACGAAGCCGATGGTCTGGCTGAGCACGCGGCTTGCTTCGCCATCGCCGTTGTCGGTCGCGGTGATCGTCACCGCGTAGTCGCCGCGGTCACTGGCACCGGGGACGAAACGGATTTTACCCGTCACGTGGCCCGGGGCGCTGCTCGCGTCCTGGATCCAGGTGGCGAACACCGGCAAACCGGCAAATGTCAGTGTCACCGGATTGCCGTCGATATCGGCCACGTCTACCGGTATTTCTAGCACTGCGCCCGCATCAACCGTCGCATTCGCAATGGGCGCGATGACCGGCGCACGGTTGCTATTCGCGACAACGATCGGGATCGTCACCGAGCTGCTTGCGGGCTTACCCGTGCCGTCGCCGTCATCGGTGGCGATGACGGTCACGTAATAGGTGCCTGCCTGGTCGTAGCCTGGCGTCCAACGGATCCGCAGCGTCTCGCTGTCGAATGTCGCACCTGCTGGCAGACCGAGCACCTGATAGGTGACGGTCGAAACCGAACTGCTTCCGTCGGGCGATATGGCGGCGCTGTCGGGCGTCGGGCGCACTTTCGGCACAAAGCCAGGGTTGTCGGCATCGAACGCATACACGCTGATATCAAGCGCCTGGCCTTCGAGCAGGTTCCAGCTGTCGCCTAAGTTGGCGTCGAAGGCTGGGGCACCATTGGCGTTGAGCACACTGAACGCAATGGTCGTCTGGGTGCGCGTCGTGACAACCTTGCCCTGCGGCGACGTCGTCGTGGCCATGAGCACGACCGTGACCTGGAACGTTCCGTGCTGATTGAATCCAGGCGTCCAGGCGAGCCAGCCGGTATCTGCATTCAGCGTCATGCCTGACGGCAGCGAAGTCGAACTGTAGGCCAGCGAGACAGTGCTGCCATCCGCCGGGTTCAATCCGCCAGGCACGCTGCCGGCCAGTTGCAGACCGTAGGTGTCGCCTTCGCGCAACACCTGTTCCGGAACGTTTGCGAGTACCGGTGCGGCGTAGCCTTGGTTCACCGTGATGTCGAAGCTGCGGGTGGTCGTGGTCTTTCCGTCCGTGACCGACACAGTCACGTTCCGGTAAATACCAGCCTGATCGTATGTGGGCGTCCAGTTCAGGCGTCCGGTGCGCGCGTCGAATGTCGCGCCGGGTGGCAGGTTTGCGACGGTGACAGTGAGCATGTCGCCGTCCGCATCGGCCGCATGCAACGACAGCGACAGGGACTGGCCTTCGGTCAGGGTGACCTGACCGATAGCGTCGATGACGGGGGGGCGGTTGCCCTTGTCCACGTTCACGTGGAAAGTCTGCAGCCAGCTGCCGCCGCGGGCATCGGTCAGTCGAATCACGACCACGGTATCGGCCATTGCGTCGGCACCCGGCGTCCAGGCCAGGGTGGCGGCGGAATGATAGGCGCCGTCCGGGGACGTTGTGTAGCCGTCCGGCGGCGTCAGCGTCATGCCGGCGGGACCATCGATCAGCTGCCAATAGAGCACGGTGCCGTCGCGGTCGCGACCGTCGATGGTCGCCGTCCACTGGCTGCCCTTTGTTGCGACGTTGTCAAAGGTAAACGGAGTTGACGGTACTTCGCTCACAGGTCGGATGAGCGGCGGCTCGTTGACCGTGGGCACTGCATAAATACCATGCCCCAGGTTGAGCTTGACGATATCCGCCAAGGTGCCTTCCGCGTGGGCGCCTGACGCGGGGATGATCGTCACCGTCTGGTCGACGATCGAAGCGCCCGGAGCGAGCTTGCCGCCAAGCGCTTCAAGCGCCTGGGTCAGGTCGATCACCCACATGTCGCCCGCGATACCGGATGGGTGGGCCGCTCCTGCGACGACACCGGGGAACCACTGACCCGGATCGATCAGCAGGGTAAGCGGACCGTGGATATCCTGATCGCCGACATTGGTGAGGGTCACGTCGTAGCTGATCGCACCGGTGGCGCGATCGGATCGCGTGTTGCTGAATACGATCTGGATGCTCGAACTCATCTCGAGCAGGGCGACGAAATGCGTGGCCGCCTCCTGGCCCATGACCAAGCCCGTGGCGGAGCGCACGCCAGCGTCGACGGTAAGGGTGTAACTGCCGGCACCGAGGCCAGCCACGCCGAGATACGCAGTGTGGGTCAAGGCGTCCCAGCGAACCGTCGAGGGATACAGTTGGTTGCCGCCGTTCTCCGGTGCAACGAAGGCGTAGCGGCTGACGTCCAGCACGCTTCCCTCGCCGCTGCCCGTATACATATCCTGATCAAACACCACCGCAATCTCACCCAACGGCAACGGCACCAACGCGCCGTCCGGAACGCTCGTCGCCACCACCTTCGGCGCATGCGCCGGCGCGATCTCGTCAATATGGTTCGTCTGCGCGACAAGGATCCGCCCGTCACTGGTAGCGACAATCGCCTCCGCCTGCGTACCGCCGCCCGCCAGCTGCAACACGCGGCGGGATTCAAGCTCGATCATCCAGGTCGTCGAGCCATGCGTGGTGTCGGTGACTCCGTCGACTGTGATGTGCTGCGCGAGCGCGCCTGAGGCGAACAACAGCCCAGCCAGCGGCGTGTCCGCCGCGCCGAACGCGATGGACGTCACCACACCCGTCAGGTGGTACTCGAGTTCCGCGCGGCCGACGGTCTTGCCCGACATGGGGAAGCTCACGATCTCCGTGCTGCCGTTCGGATCGGCGGCGGTGATCTGGCTACCGGTCCAACGGACCGCCCACAAGCGCCCGTCCGGACCGAACGCCAGGTCGCCGACGCGGGTGTTGCTGAAGTGCTGCCACGCCTTGGCGGCGTTGGCTTCGTTCGGGTGCAATACCTCGATGCCGCCACCGGACGACACATAGATGTCGCCGTTGGAAGCGATTGCCAGCGCATGGGTGAGCGGCTGGCCGCTCGGCCCCTGCAGGCGGCGAAGGATCGCGCCGCTGCCCGTATCTACCTGGACCAGTTCGTTACCGGTCATGACCCACAGCTGCCCAAAGGCGTCGACGGCCATGTCGAGCACGGGGCTGTCGAGGACGAACAGCGGCGTCACCGAATGGCCGCCAGTCTTGCCAACCTTGAACACTTCGTTACGCTGGGCACCGGCGCTGAACAGCACGCTGTGATCGGCGAGTTCGACCATGGCCATCGCACCGATGTCGGCATCGCCGACCGCGAACCCATCCGCGAAGCCACGCGCCGTGAACGGCGAAAGTACGTTCGAGTAATCGCCCGGCTGGGTGCTTGCGACCACACCCGGCAGCAGTTGAGAGGCTTGCTGGAAGAGGGTGCTTTCA
Source organism: Luteibacter sp. NPDC104163 (assembly GCF_055584245.1). Classification (NCBI taxonomy): domain Bacteria; kingdom Pseudomonadati; phylum Pseudomonadota; class Gammaproteobacteria; order Lysobacterales; family Rhodanobacteraceae; genus Luteibacter; species Luteibacter sp. NPDC104163. The sequence goes on along the minus strand of NZ_JBVJMK010000005.1, from coordinate 198,938 downwards.
GGGTAGTCGCGATCGGGGGCCGCCGCCGGGGTACTGGGTGTCTGCTCCAGTCCGGGTGTGACACCCAGGCCGTCCAGCACATCCTGTCGGCCACCGTCGTCCGGCAGCACGGCATTGGTGACGCTGGCTGCTTCGCGGTTGCCGGCCAGATCGGTTGCCACCGCGAGGAACTCGTAGGTATGCCCGGCTTCGCCGGTGTACACGGCCTCGGTCACGTCCGGACCGACCTGGCGCTGCCAGATGCGGAAGTCGCCGCCATCGATGGCGACATACACGGTGACGTAACGGATGCCGCTGGCATCGTCCTGGGCGTTCCACTTCACGCTGTAGGAAGGAGCGCCCGCCGCGTCGTTGCCGAGGCCGGTGACCGTGACCGTGGTCTTCGGCACACCCGCATCGAGGGTGACGTTGAGCGTGCCGCTGTCGATCGGCGGCGTATCGTCGAAGAAGATCCGTGCCGTCGCCCCGATGGTGGTGCCGGTGACCGCAGTGGGCGCGGCCGACACCGTATAGGTCACGAAGCCCCCGGTCTGGGCACCGTTGGTCGGGACGAGCAGGGCGCGCGTGAGGTCCTTCATCACTTCGCCGGTGGCCGGATCGATCGCCTGGATCAGCCAGGTGGCGATGCGCGACTCGATGTCGATGCCCGCGCTGACACGCAGCACGTAGCCCTTCGTCGCGGTGAAGTCGAAGTCGGCCTGAAAGTTGGCGCGATCCGCCGGCACGTGGATGTTGATGTCCCCGAGCTTCAGGTCCCCAAGGCGCAGCGATCGCGTATCGAGGTTCGGATCGAGCTGGGTGACGATGCGGATCTGGCCGACGCCCTGCGTGGTCGGGTTGGAGAAGGCGAACGAATAGGGCAGCGGTGTGGCCGACGGCACGTAGACGCTGCCGTCGGTCGCCGTGGCTTGCCCCTGCGGGCCTTGCACGGCAATGGCGGTATCGTCAACGCCGCTACGCTGGGCCATCAGCTGCAGGTACTGGGCGAGGTTGAGTGACTTGCCTGGCAGCGGATTGAACGTCGCGTCGAGCAGGCCCTGCGCACGCAGGTATTCCAGCTCGGCCGTGCCGCCGACGAAAATCTGGAAGTTCTCGAACTGCAGGGTACGACCGGCGTGCTGGTCGTAGTCAGCGGGGTTCGCGAGCGACGGCACCGGCACGATGACCTCTTCGCCGCTCTCTGTGTGACGCGTTTCGAAGTGATCGATCGGTCCCTGGGTGGCATCCGGGTCGCCGCTGTACTTCGCGGTATCGCCGTACCACTGCTGCACCTTCGCGAAGAAGGCGAGCAGGTCGGCCTGGGTGCGATAGCTGTCGCCGGCGCGCGATAGAAGGATGCCGGCAGCGAGCGTGGCATTGAGGCTGACCACCTGCGGGTTCGTGGTGATGGGAGCGGCCTGGTCGTCCGGGCGCAGCATGCCGCCGGCTTCCAGTGCCGCCAGCCAGCCATTGACCCAGGTCGACGGATCGGCGGCGAGCACGGCAAGGTTCGCCGGTGCCTTCGGGTCGGCGAGGATCGCCGTGCGCAGGCGCAGCGCGTATGCCGTCTGTTCCGCCACGAACTCGGCCCGGGTCAGGGCCGTCGCCGCGGCGACGAGGTTCATTTCGAACGATTCGGAAAGGATCTCGATCTTGTTGAGGATGTCATCCGGTTCGGTCGAGCGGAAGCGCGCCGCCAGCCCCTGCGAGATCGTATCCAGTCCGTCGATACCGCCGTCGAGGATGCCGTCCGCCTTCCAGTCCGGGTGCACCGCATACAGCGCATCGCGGAGGCCCGCGAAATCGCGGTTCACCCACGCCGTCAGGCCCGGGTAGGTCTGCAGGCGGAAGGTCATGCCTACAAAACCCTCGGCACCGACGTCGAAGGCATAGCCCGGCGCGAGGTTGTAGCCGGCGGTGTTCAACGTGCCGTCCAGCGACGCCCACGGAATGTCCGTGCGCTGCTGGCTCGACGGTGTCTGGCCGTACCCCTGGGTATTAGCCGCCGCGTTGGCGGAGCTGCCGTACGGCGAGCCGCCCACGTTGGAACCGAACAGCGCGTAGGGCAGGTTGAGGCCGTCGACGAGGTACTGGTTGTAGCCCATCTCCACCGCGCCGATGTCGAAGCGCACGTACGGCGTGTCGACATTGGTCAGGCTCTGCAGCGACACCGTATAGGTGCCGCTATCGCCCGGCTCGAGATTGCGCGGGCCACCGACGCCGATGGTGACATCGTCTTCGATGCCGCGTTCCACAAGATAGCGGTTCGCTTCGGTGACGCGTTGGCCGTTGGGATTGATCACGGTCACGTCGTACAGGCCGAGCGGGAAGGCACGGGTGTCGAAGATCGCACGGATGTGCGTGGCATCGAGCACCTGCCAGCGGTCCGGCTCCGCTTCGTACACACCCGGACGGCTCAGCTTGATGATGGCGCCCGGCTGGAAGTTTGAGCCGTAGATGTCCAGCGTGACCCAGCGGTGTTCGTCGTCGCTCACGCCGCCATGGTCCGGCGTCACCTGGGTGATCGACAGCGGCAACAGGTCGGCGCGCAGGGTCGCTGCAACGCCGTGGCCGCCGCGACTGCGCACGAGGATGTAGTAATCGCCTGCCTGTGTGCTGGCGATGATCGCCTGCTGGTCCGCCGACGATGCGTTCGAGTAGGAGGCGTCGTAGGCGTAGGTGGTCGGGATATCGCCGTAGCGGATGTACAGCTCGTTGTCGCCCGAGACGGCCATCGCATCAAGCAGCACGCGCAGGGTCTGGCCCGCGGCGACGCTCACCTTGTAAAGCTGGGTCACGCCGTCGTCGAGCACGATGGCTGTCGGGCTGGCCACCTGGATGGCCGGTACGGTGGTCTTGATGGTCGCGGCGGACGCGGTGAGGTTGTTCGCCTCGCCCGGCGCCATCACCAGGCCCGTGGCACCGTAGCTGATCGCGCCTTCATAGACCTCGTTGTAGAGGTCCGGACGGACGATGATCCGCCAGCTGCCGTCCTTGAGCGGCGGCAGGTTCGCCGTAAGGGTGCCGCTGTAGCTCGTATGTCCGGCCACGTCACCGTTGTGCACGACCTTGCCAAGCAGGATATCGGTCAGGCCCCAGGTATTGTCGATCGAAAGATAGATCGCGTCGGTCCACGTGCCGTGCGCGGTGTTGTCCGAATCGTTGGTGACCGTGTAGTCCACGGTCACCGGCTGGCCAACCTGGGCCTGCGGCGGCACCGTAACCGTATCGACCTTGAGGTCGGCCGGTGGCGGGATTTCCACGAGGATCGGCTGGTCGGCCGCTGTGGCGTTGTTCTGGTCCTTGCCAAACTCGAGCACGGCGCCATTCGCGCCGGCACCGAAGGCCCGCGCGGGATCGGTAACGACGAACACGTACCACGGGCCGTCGAGGTCGCCCGGTGCCGTGACGGTGAAGCTCCCGTCGTACGTGCCGCCGGCGGCAAGGCCGCCGCTATGCGACAGGTAACCGAGGTAACGGTCCTGGTTCACGTCGAGGAAGCGGTCGCGCGACAGGTAGATCAGGTCGTTCCAGTTGCCCTGGTCGGACGGCGTGTTACCACCGGCGTTGAGGACGGAGTAGTCCACGGTGAACGACTGCCCGGCAACAACATGGGTCGGCGCGTCCACATGCGAAACGGTCAGGTCCGGCGGCGTGGCCAGCGTGATGGGCAACGCCAGCGAGGCCACGTTGTTGCCTTCGTCACGGAATTCGAGAACGGCGCCCGGGCCGCTGCCGCGAATGACATCGAGGCCGTCGCGGATCGAGCTTGGCGTGCCACCGTCAAAATCCTTAGTGGTCGAGGTATCCGCCTTGACGATGACATGGAAGTTGCCGCTGATCGATTGCGGCAGGTGGAAGGTGAGGGTGGCGGTATACGACTCGCCCGGCTGGAGGTAACGCGGCTTGCCGTTCGCGTCGAGGATGGTGATGCCCTTGACGCGACCGGGGTTGCTGTAGCGGTCACCTTCGGCCAGCGGCGTATCGCTGGCATCCAGCGTGTCGTCGACGGACAGGTACACGCCGTCCGACCACGACGTGGCGCGCGTGGCGCGGTCGCCGCGGTTGGTCACGGTCCAGGTCACCGTCACCAGGTCGCCCGATTGCGGCGTCGGGTTGGAGATCGACACCGTGTCGATCTGCAGGTCGGCCTCGCGGTACGTGATGTCGATACCGCCGCCGCCGACGTTATTCGCGCCATTGAGGCCTTCGAACACCGACAGGCCGTAATAGCCGACGGCACAGTCGTTACGGTTGCCGGCGTTGAGTTCGTCCTGCGGCTTTGTCTTCGGCTGCGGCGAGGCCAGGGTATCCTGGGTCGCCCCGGTGTCGCTGATCACGTAGATGTAATAGCGACCGTCGGTACCCGGCGGCAGCGTCACATTGGCCGTGACCGTGTAGCTACCACCGGCGGCCAGACCCCCGGTGTTGTAGTGAGTAAAGGCACCGAGCGCCGTCGCGCGCGACGGGATGAAGGTCGGATCGGTGCTGATGTAGACCGAATCGACCCAGGCACGGGTCGAGGCCCATACCGCCTCGCCGAGGTTGGTGACGGTCCAGGTGATCGGCGTGGGCTCACCCGAATAGTTCTGTGCCGGGATAACCACCGAGGTGACCTGGAGGTCGGCCGGATGGGTGACGACGTTCGATGCCGTCGCCGCGGCGTTGTTGGTCTCACTGGTCTCGCGCACCTGGCTGAGTGCATCTGATACCACGATGACGTAGCGTCCCGTCACAGACGGGGCGATCTGCACAGTCTGGGCGACCGTGTACTTCTCGCCATTGTTCAGCGTGCGGCTCTGCGTGTAGTTGCCGATCAGCCAGATCTTCGTAGCCTTGGACAGGTCCGGGTTGTCTGCGACGTACACGGTATCCGTCCAGCTGCCGGTGAACAGGTCGCCCTGGTTCTGTACGGAATAGCTGAAGCTTAGGTTCCCGCCGGCATCGACGGTCTGCGGCACGGTCACCTGGGTGACGGTGAGGTCCGGCGGAGTGATGCCCAGCACGGAGATCGCGCGCGCCTTGTAGTTGTTGTTGTCCAGCTGGGTCGGGTCGTCCGGATTGACGTTCGTCGCCAGCGTGTCCTCGAGAATGCTGTCGTACGCATCGCTCCAGACGGTGATGTAGTACTGGCCGCTGAGGGTGTCGTTCGGAATGGCGACGCGCAGGCTGCCGAGGTAATCCTCGCCGACCGCGAGATTGCCGGAATGGGTGACGCTGCCCAGGAGTACGTCGCCACGGTTAGCGCCGGGGCGGCGAGGGTCCTTCGCCAGCCAGACGGTATCCGTCCAGCTGTTGGTCGCCGCGTCGACACCCCGCGTCGCGGCGCTACCCTTGTTGGTCACGCGGTAGTCGACCTGGATGGTCGCCCCGTGCACGGCCTGGTCCGGCGCGACTACGTTGTCAGTCACGAGGTCGGCGAACGGCACCGGGTCGACGTGGAAGCGAACCGCCTTCTGGTTATCGGCGTCGTTCGGGTATTCGTCGATGGTGTTGTCGCCGTCGGCTACCACGATCAGGTAGACGTCGCCGCGGTAGGTGATCGGGATGTCGATCGAACCGCTGGCATTCGTATAGCGTTCGGTCGGAGACAGGGCACTGCCGTTATCGAAGATGCCCACGAGCACGTCGTCGCCCGTGAGGGTGCCGTCGAGCGAGAGGTAGACCTTGTCGCGCCAATGTCCGCTGGCCGGCACCGAGCCCTGGTTGACGATGGTGTACTGGATGCCGACGCGTGTGCCGGCGGTGACGCTCCCCGGTACCGTGACCGTATCCACCAGCAGGTTGGGGCGCGCCTGCAGGACGATCTGCGACGCGGAAGAAGCGATCGTCAGGTTATTGTCACGCGCCGTGCCGTACTCATAGACCTGCGCACCGTCCTTGCCGAGGTTGCTGTTGGTGATGACCTCGAGGCGATAAAGGCCCTCGATCTTCGCCGGCAGGCGGATCTGCTCCGTCCGGGTATAGGTCTTGCCGGCTTCCAGCGGCCGATCGTACGTGTAGGTACCCAGCACGATGTCCGGGCCGCCCTGGGTGGATACCAGCTTGACGGTATCGACCCACGGGCCATTGGCGATGGCCTCGCCCTGGTTCACCACCGTCCAGGCGATATCCACCACCGCCCCTTCCACGGAGCTGGCCGGCATGCTCACGGATTGCACGAGCAGGTCGGGCGACGGTGCCAGCTGTACCGGCACGGCGGCGCTGTGGCCGACGTCGTTATCGCCGTAGACGAACTCGAACGGACCGCCGGTGCGCACGTTAACGTACCAGGTGCCGGACAGGCCGTTGGGGACCGTCACGACCACGCTGCGCACGTAATGGTCGTCCACCTCAAGCTGGCCGATATGGTTCGCGCTGGCCAGCTGGATAAGCGTACCGGTGCCATCGGGTGAGCTGCTGAGCCAGACGTTGTCGGACCATTCCGCGGAATCGGTGATGCCGATGCCCTGGTTGCGAACCGTCCAGCTCACCGTCAGCGGCTGGCCGCTGGTCGCATTGCCCTGGGTCTTTACGGCGTCAACGACGAGATCCGCGTACGGCTTGGGCATCACATCAACGGTGTGATCCGCCGCGGCGATATCGTTCGCTGTCGCGCCATCCTGGAAGACTTGCTTCGTGGCGTCGGTCACCACGAACAGCTTGTAGCGGCCGGTCAGTCCGGGCGGGAGCAAGGTGGTGAAGTCGCCCTGGTAGCTGCCGCCCACCGCGAGCGCGCCTTCGTGGCGAACTTCGCCCACGACGCGGTCGTCGCCGTTGCCGATGATGTCATCGGTCGACAGGATGATGCGATCGACCCAGCCGGAGGTGTCACCGGCACCGGTACCACTGTTGGTCACCGTCCAGCTCACCGCGAGGGTGGCTGGGTCGGCGATCAGCGTGGCCGGCGCCTGCACGGCGCTCACGACAAGATCGGCGTGGGGCGCCAACTGAACAGTGAAGCCCGCGCTGCGGGTGTTGTCGGCACGCGCGCGGTCGTCGACCACGTTGCGCGCATCGGTCACCACCACGATCTCGTAATCGCCACGCGCATCGAGCGGAATGGCAATGTCGGCAGAGGCAGTGTACGAGCCGCCGTTCGCAAGGTCGGTACCGTGCGCGATCTCGGCGACCTGGGTGAGCTGGCCATTGCGCGACAGATAGACGCGATCCACCCAGCCGCCCGTGGCGACGCCACCGCCATTGGCGACGGTCCATGACACATGCAGGCTCGTGCCGGACTGGACCAGCGACGGACCGGTCACGGACGTGACCGAGAGGTCCGGCCGGCTGATCGTGACGCTTGCCGCCGCCACGGCCGTGTTGTCGCCTTCGTTGTCGCGTTCGTACACGACGTTGTCGCTATCGGTGACGACGACCCAGTTGTAGTTACCTTCGCTGAACCACGACGGCACTGACACGTCGATGCTGCGCGGCACCGTGGCGCCGGCCGCGAGCCCGTCAGTGTAGAAGCGGCTGCCGACTTCGGTCAGCGTGCCATCGGCGGCGCGCAGGTACACCGTGTCTCGCCACGCGCCCGTGACGGCCGCATTGCCGCTGTTGGCTACCGTGTAACCCACGCTGGCCATGTCGCCGGGGCGGACGGAGGCCGGACCGGTCACCGCGGAAGCCACGATGTTGGCAATGGGTGCCAACGTGATCGACACCGGCTGGGACGCCGCGAGGTTGTTCCCCGTGCGCCCGAGTTCGGTGACGGCATTGTTGAGGTTGGTCAGTACCAGGATGTAGAAGGTGCCGACGAGATCGCGCGGCAGCACGACAGTGGCGGTGCCGGTATAGCTTCCGTTGATGCCAAGCACGCCCGCATGGACCACGGAACCAGCGAGCACGATATCGCCGGCCGACGGCGTCGGCGAGCGCGCAAGCACTACGCGATCGTTCCAGAGCGCCAGGTCGGTCGGCGAATTGCCGGTATTGGTGACGGTCCAGGTCACGCGGACGCTCTCGCCGCTGAGTGCGTCGGACGGAGCCGTGACGGCGGACACGCCGAGGTCGGCATAGGCGGCGCTGATGCTGATGCCGCGGGGCGCGGATACGGTATCGGCACGGGTATCGGGCAGCAACACTTCGCCATGCGAATCGGAGTGCACGCTCAGGGTGTAGTAGCCATCGGCGACGACGGGCAGCGTGACACTGAGGCTCTGCGCGTAGCTCTGGCCGTTGGCGAGGGCACCTGCATGCCTGACGCTGCCGATGACGATGTCGGGCATGCCGGCCCGGCTGAGAACGATGTCGTCGGTCCACGCATCGGAAGTGGTCACTGGGCCACTGTTCGACACGGTCCAGCCGATGGTGACGGTCTGGCCCGTGGTCGCCTGCGAGGGCGAGGTAACGCCGGAAACCTGCAGGTGGGCGTACTGGGTCGTGGCCGACACCAGCGACGAGGACGCCGTGTTGTTGTCTTCGGCATTGCCGGCGAGGTTTGCCTCGAAGAGCACGCCATTGCCGGCCGTATTCTGGTCCGACGCCACCGTGATCGAGAGATTGCCCGCGCCCTTGAGGCCGTCAGGCAGGCGGAAGGTGAAGCTGCGCAGGCGATGCTCGCCCGCACCGATCGGTCCATTCGCGTGGCCGTCGACGATGCCGGCGGGATCGTAGGCGAGAGCGGTATCGACCAGCACCAGGCCGTTATCCGCACGGGCGACGGTGATGCGGTCGAGGAAGGCGGCGGCGGTGGGGCTCGCGCCGTCGTTCCAGTCTTCCCAGGTGATGGTGACGGTACCGCCGGCCTGGATCTCCGTGCTGACGATGGTCAGGTTGCGCACGGTGAGGTCGGGGCCGGCGACCACGGACGCCGTGGCCGTGTTGTTGGTCTCGCCCGTGCCCGCGCTATTGGCTTCGTCAATTTCGCCGAGTACGTCGGCGATCACGCGTATCGAGAACGTACCCGCGGCATCGACGCCCGAGGGCCAGGTGAAGGTCGCGTGGCGATTGCGGGTGCCGCCCGCGGCGAGCGCTCCCTGGTCGAGCAGATCACGCAGGGTCACCGTGGCGACCACATGCCCGGTCGCGGTGTTACGGATTTCGACCGTTTCGCTGAACGGCTCGGTCACATCGCGGTCGCCCGCGTTCACCAGGGTCCAGTCGACGGCTACCTGCTGTCCGGCCACGAAGCCGGTGGCGGGCGAGAGCGTCAGGCCCTGTACGGTGAGATCCGCGTGCGCCGCCAGCGCCACGTCGATCGTGAGCGTGGCGCTGTTGTTGGTTTCATTGCTTTCATTCACCAGGTTGTCGACGTCGGCGATGACCGTAATCGACAACTCACCCGCCGCGGCCGCGCCGCCGGGCAGCTGGAGGGTCAGGAGACGGGTGATGGCCTCGCCACGGGGGATACCCGCGGTGCCCTCGTAGGGCACGGTGACATCGAGAACGATCTGCCCGGTGGCGATGTTGCGGACGACGACTCGGTCGTTCCAGCCACCCTGGGTATCGAGCGTGCCGCGGTTCTCCTCGACCCAGGACAGCTGCACGGTCTGCCCCGTCTCGAAGCCGCTCGCCGGCGTCAGCTCGACGTGGTTGATCGCGAGGTCGGGCGTCGGGTCCGTGCTCAGGGTGCCCAGATCGACCGTGGGCGGCTGCGGTACGTGGATCATGCGGAAGGTGGCGTCGGCAACGACGCGCGTGTCGGCGCCGGTCCGCTCGATCAGCAGGGTGTAATGGCCGCCCAACGTGAGCTTGCCCAGGTCGATGCCGCTACCGTCGAAGCGATAGTGGGGTTTGCCGTCGGCGTCGAGGAAGCTGTTCGTGGAGCCAATCACGGACATATAGTTGATCGGATGCCCGGTCGGGTCGATCAGCTGCCAGGTCATCGAGCTGGCAAATGCTTCGAGCTGTTCGCCGGGCAACGCGTCGAGGAAATACGTCTCGCCGGCAACGAGGTCGAAACCGTACATCGCCATGCCACGGGGCTGATCGATATGCGCCACGGCAGTCGTATCGACTGCCAGCGGAATGGCCGCGGCGGTATCCAGCAGGCGGAAGCTGTAATTCCCGGCTGTGCCGTTCGTGCTCCACAGCACGAGCATATAGTCGCCGGCCGGTACGCTGACCGCGAAATCCGTGGCGTTGTCGTTATTGTGGATGTAGCCGTAGTTGATCGCCCCGTTGGGCCCGACCAGCGTCCAGCGGACGGAACTGTCGCCGGCCAGGCCGTCGATGACGATGGTCGTGTCGTGGTCGGTATGCACGTCGTAGCGAACGGCACCGCCACCTGCAGGCAACTGCCCCTGGGTGATCGTGTTCGCCGCAAGCGGGTGCGATGTGCTGCCGACGGAGAAGGCGTAACCCGCCGAGTAGTCCGAGCTGAGGTCGAACACGAGGTAATACTGACCGGGTGCCAGTCCGAAGAAGCCGCGCGACGTGGTGCCGTCGCCACTGGCGACCACATCGCCCGCCATCGATACCAAGCTGAAACGCAGCGGCCAGTCGCTGTCTACGACGTTCAGCCAGAACGAACCGGACGCGTCCACATCGACCTTCCAGGCCTGCGCACCTGTCGATGACGACACCACGCCGGATACCAGTTCGCCACTGGCGAGCGCCGGCGCCGCGGTGATGTCATCCAAACGGAAGCCGACAGTGTGCGCATAGCCGCCGAGTGCCGTCAGGCGGAGGGTGTAATGCCCATCCGCGGGCAGCGTGATCGCCTGCACCGGCATGTACTGCGACGAACGCGAATACACCAGCACGCCATGTTCGTCGACGATTTCGATGGACGCGGCGAAGGACGTCGTCGAGGAAAGCCATAGGACCTGGCCGGCACTACCGTCGAAGTCGTATAGGGCAGATCCCGTGGCGGGCAACGATGCGACAACCTGGATGCCGAGCGTGAGCGGACGGGTGGCTGCCGCCAGGCTGAAGCTGTTCGAGAACGTGGCCCAGCCGCCATAGCCGCCATCGCGGACGAGGTAGTAGTGGCCGCTGGAGGGCAGGGCTCCGGAAACACCGCCGCTGCCCAGATCGGCGACCAGCACGCCGTATGCATCGTAAATCCGCCACGACGAACCGTCGCCGCGATCAGAGATCGATACGACCTGCCCAGCCTCGGCGTCGAAGCCGTAGGACGACGACTGGCCGGAGTAAACCTCCTCGCTGAGCGTCGTACCGCTCAGGGTCATCGTGTTGTGCGCGAGATCGCGCACGGTCGCGCTCAACGAACCGTAATCGTCGATCCGAAGGTGGTAAACGCCTGCGGTGACGCCGAGAACAACGCCATGGACAAGGCTTGCCTGGTCGAATACCCCGCTGGCGACGACCTGGCCATCGCGAAGAAGCGTCCACGATCGGCTATTACTGACAGCCGTGACATCGAGCAGGATCTGCGTCGGAGCAGCGATGGTGAACGCAAGGTCGCTCGGCGAGTAGTCGCCCACCGTGACATCCGGTGCGCGCGGGCGATGCTGGAGGGTGATCTCCACGTCGGAAGCCGTCGTGTCGAACCTGGTGACCACGAGACGGTAGACGCCAGAAAGATTGAGCGTGGCGTCTTCGCCCAGGGCGCCAGAGGCGGCGATGCCTCCGTTGCTGTCGTAAACCGTCCAGTTGCCCGCGCCCGCCTTCGAGAAATGAAGGTTGAACGGCCCGTAGATGGGCGCCGGAAGATTAACGACCTGCGGCATGCTCGTGCCGCCGGCAAGTCGCAACGGCATGTCGGGCGTCAGCGCCAGGGTCGATGTGCCGTCGTACAGCTGCAGGCCGGCGTCCCCGCCCTCATTGGTAAACGCGAGCGTGTAGTGCCCGGCGCGCAGGTCAAGGGGCTGGAACGAACCGTCCTGGCTCCACTCGCCCGAGGTGACCGAACCATCGTCGCCCGTCAGGGTCCAGCGACCGTAGCCCGAACCCGCCGCGGACGTCCCGAGGAGGAGCCATGAGGGCGCGGACAGGTCGAATTGATAGATGGCGCCGAAGGCATCGTTGCCGGTGGCTGGAACGAGCATGATGTCGCCCGGTGCGACCGCCGGCAGCGTCGGCGCAAGCGAGCCGCTGATCTCCACGGTGAAGTCGCTCGGCTCGTTGCTGTCATACGTGTTGATCAACCGCAGCACGTACATGCCGTCCGCGGGAAGCGGCGGCAACAGATTGCCCACATGGCCATCGGACGATGCGTATTCCTCGCCATCGGGCCCCAGAAGGATCCAGTCCAGCCCCGACGACGGCATGGTCAACGAACGCAGTTCACCCGCGCGCCCCTCAAACGTGACGAACGCATCCAGACCAGGCGAGACCGTCACCGTCGCAGGTTGACCGGCAGTCAGTGGGGCGGCGGCGCTCAGATCGGCGAAGGACAGGTCAAACGCGCTTCCCCAGCCATACCCGCCGTAAGCCGATATGAAATCGACGCGATAGTCGCCCACGGGAAGCGTGAGCAGCACGCCGCTGGCGTCTCCGTTGGCGAGGAAGAAGTCACGCTCGATTCCCTGGCCGGACACATGTACGCGCAGGTCTGCGGGTACATAGTTCAGGCTGATGTACCACGCGCCTTCCGTTCCGACGTGGAGCGAGCGTGAGTAGAGATCGCCGAAGCCGCGATAGTCGATCGTCTCCGGCGCGGTAAGCTGCGCCGGCGGCGCGTCCGCGAAGAAAAGACCGGCACCGATGTATCCGGCGCTGTCGACCATGAAGTACCACGTCTCATCGGACGAGGCGGTAACCAGGAGCGGATCGGACGCATTTTCGCCGTCGCCGTTGAAGTAGACGGGATCGTGGCCCGGACGATACAGCGTGACGAAGGCGCTGTAGGTCGGCTTCATCAACCACGACTGACCCGCGGACACATGCAGCGCGAACAGGCCAGTGCCGTTGATGTCGTGAGCGTCGGCGGCGAGAACGGGGGCCGAAGCGGACGTCAGCAGATCAAGGGATAGCGTCCGCGCACTGCCACCATTGACGAAGACAAGGCGGTAGTCGCCGGCAGCCAGCGCGACGACGTGCGTCCCGCGAGAAGGTAACCATGTGTCGCTGGCGACCACGGCGCCGCTAGCGTCCACGATCTGCCAGTTCAGGCTGTATTGGTCGACGTCAGATGCGAGCCAGACGAAATCGTCCTTGGCCAGGTGGAAGGTGAAACCGGCGGCGCTTCCGGCCGGGATGGTAACCGTTGCGGAATGGTCGAGCACCAGGGCGATATCGGCGGGCGGCGTCGGGGCGGCAGCCGTGGTTATCGACTTGAAGGTGATAGCTTCGCCGTCGGTACCGTAGCTCCCGATCCGCAGGTAATAGGTGCCCGGTTGAATGAGCGTGAAGTCTGCCGCGTAGGTTCCATATCCGCCGTAAACGTAATCGCCGTTGGGACCGATGATTCCCCAATTGAGATTCTGGAAATGGCTCGTCTGCTGAAGCGTCAGTTCCGTACCCGTCACGACATCGAGGCGGACATACCGCGTATCGCCGTCCCCTGAAGGGACGACGGTGACACTGCCGTCCGCACTGAGCGACGGTGCCGCTTCGAGGCTGTCAAAGCGGAAGGTCACGCCTTCGCCGGTCTCGCGCGATTCGCGAGACTCGCCACCACCGGAGCGGAGCCGTTCGTGGAAGCGGATGATGTAGCTGCCCGCGGTGAGGCGAGTCAGTACGTCATTGCCGATGTACTCGTCGTCCACGAAAACAGTGGCACCGGTCGCATCGGTGATGTCATACGTGCCGTTGGTCGATCCGTCGGGAAAGGCCAGATAGACCGTGCGCGGGGAATCAAGCGTGAACCCATACGCCTGCTCGTAGCCGTTATCGTCGTTGAGGTCCAGCGAGCCGGTCGAACCCGGGACTATAGGCTGGACTGGCGTGACATACGGTGCGATGGCGAGATGGCCGGTCAGGCTGCCGCCAACGGCCAGGCGAACCACGATCAGTTGGAAGTCGCCACCATCCGTACGCTGCTTGCTGTCGAATGGTCCGTAGCCATCGTTGACGATGTCGCCGTCGCGGAGCACGACCCAATAGATGTCGTCCGCGTTGTCGCCCTCGATGTTCAACGAGAGGGAGGCAATCGAGGTGGTGCTGGGCAGGGCATACACCGCCGCCGACACCGTATCGTCCAGGGTGATCGTGGTGTCCTGGTTGATCGTCGCCGGCTCCACCGACACGAGCACGATGGCGTACGCCGTCATTGGCTCCGACGTGCTGACGCGTAGCACATAGTCACCGGCGTCCAGCCACTTGGGCGACGCGCCCAGGTAGATCGCGTCTCCGCGCTCATCGACCAGCTCGATATCGGGATTGCCCAGTATGGAGAAGGCGGCGTAAGGGCTCTGTCCATCCACATGGAACAGGTATTCGGCCGTATTCGAATCGCCGGTGGTGCCTGCGAGAGTGCCTCCCGCGACGGCGGTAGGCAGGGCGGCATGCGTGACGCCCAGCGCGACCGTGGTCCCTGCCTCGCCTTGCACCAACAGGGCGTACGTGCCCGGCGTCAGGGCGCCAAGATCGACGTCGCCGTCGCCATAGCCCTGGGCCACGATGTTCGCGCCGTTGAGCAATGCCCAGCGAGTGCCTTCGCTGGCTGCGCCGACGTGTATCGTGGTGCCTTCCACGGCCGTTACCGGGAGGGTGAGGGCCAGGAATCCGCTGGCCGGAAGAGTAACGTCGTTGTCGCTTCCGACAGGCGCGGTGGCATCCAGATCGACGATATCGACCGCGTAGTCGACATCATCCGCCGTAGCGCGGAACTGCAGCTCGTACGTGCCGGCGTCGAAGTAGTCGGCAACACCGCTCAGGGCATCGAGCGACATCCAGTCGCCCGCGTTGCCGTCCACCACGAGCCGCACCTCCAGGCCGGACGAGCCTCCCAGGTGCAGGTAGGTGCCCGCTGCCAGCGTCACGCTGGTGACCAGCAGATCGCCTGCATTGTCCAAATGTCCTGCCAGGGGCATTCCCGGCACGAGGACTAACGGCGTGACAGGATCGATCCGGACCGCAACGTCGAGATCGGAGTCGCCGGCGGCGGCACGCTCGAGCACCAGGGTGTACAGGTCACCGTCGAGCGTTTCGGTGTGCATCGAACCGGCACCGCTACCGGAGGCAACCTCGCGGCCCTGGCTGTCGAACAGCTTCCAACTGGAAAGACCGTCGGCGGCAAAAGCCAGGTCCAGTGCACGAGCGACGGGCAGGTCGAAGCGGACGACGGTCGCCGTGGCCTGTGCGGGAATCGTGACGTCACTGCCGCCCAGTACCAGCAGGGGAGCGTGGCTGGTGTCGCGGGTGGCGATAGCGTAATGGGCGTTATCGATCAGGGCGGCGATCGTGAGCTGGTACTCGCCTGCCGGAAGGATGACGGACGACGTATCCGGCGATACATCGTTCCAGTCGGCCACCACCGTGCCGTCGAGAGCGGTCAACCGCCAATGGATGCCGCTCGATCCCGCGTCGCGGAACAGTTCGGCCAGCGGAAGGGTTTGCCGATAGCCGACGGAAAGCCGGAAGGTCGCACTGTCGTTCGCGTGCGCCAGCACGCCATCAAGCGTGCCGCCAAGCGGCAACGCGGTCGGCACGACCTGGACATCGCCCGCGCGCTCCACGCTTGTCAGCGTGTAATGCGCACCCGCCGCGCCACGAAGCACGATCGTCCGGTCGGTGCCGGCCAACACACCGCGTGCGATGGCTGCCGCCGCCAGTGGCCCCTGGCCCTGGAACACGATGTGACCCGCCCCGTCATACACGGAGACCATGACCTGGGCATCGATGGAAAGGTCGAGGTCCGACATGGCTTCGGTGGCAATGACACGCAGGATCGCCAGACCATCGGCAGCGAGGTCGCCGCTCTGGCTTCCGCTGCCCGGCAACGCCGGGATCGCGACAAGCTCGGTTACATCCAGCGAGAACGCACCGGGCGTCGACGTCGTGATGTCGAGCAGGTAGTGGCCGCTGCCAAGGGAAACGGGAATCGCGTCAGCGCCCGTGCCGTTCGCGACCACGGTGCCATCGCCAAGACGGATCGTCCACTGCGTGCCGGCGTCGGCACCGCGAACGACAAGCCGGGTGGCTGTGGCGAGGTCCAGCGTGTACTCGGCGGGGAAGTCCGTCGTCGTGGTGCTGCCCGAGACAACCTGGCCCACGGTGGCGTGGCCGCGCAGGCGGTGATCGAAGTAGATGCTGCCGGCATCGCCGTCGACGACGGTATCGTCACCGTCGCCGCTCAATATCACGTACCAGATGCCTTTGCCCGGCAGGAGGAAGGAAGCGCTTTCGCCGGCATTGATGCTGCCGTTGATGTTGGCGTAGTAGCCCCTCGCATCGTATACGCTCATCGTGAGCCCGAACGCGTCGCCCGCGCGCAAGCGGAACGCGTCGAGATCGCCCGCATCGACACGGAATACCTGCGAGCCTTCGCCAGAAGAAAGGGTCAGCGGCTGCTCGGCCTCGAAACCGACGGAGGGCAGGGCACTCAACAGCCGGAAATCGAAGGCAAAGGGGCTGATGGCGCCGAAAGGTGAGCGCAACATGAGCTGGTAGGTACCCGCCGCAAGCAACTGCAGCACGTCGCGCTGCGAACCGTGGTCCAGCGCATCGTCGTTACGAATGACGCCGGTAGGTCCGGTCAGCGTCCAACGCACGCCGGGAGCGATCTGTAGCGCGTCCATCAAGGCGACATCCGGCGCGTCGATCGAGAACTGGTACACGATCGACTGGCCCGGGACATCCAGGATGCCCTGAACCGGCGTACCGGGAACGAGATCGCGATTGACCGTCGTCAGCGGCATGACGTTGAGCGTCATGTCCGGCTGATCCGCCGAACCCTCGAAACTCACCACGAGCGAATAGTTGCCCCCCGCCAGGGAAAGCGTGTTGGGTACGTAGCCGCCGTAGGCACTGGCTACCTGATTGCCCTTGCGGTCATACAGCCACCAGGACCCGCCCCCGTTACCGGTGAGTGCGACGGCATACTGGCCATCGGCAACGTCGAGGGAATAGACGCGCGTCGACGGTTCGACGTGGGTTTCCTGCACGCTCGTACCGGCACCCAGTGCGGTCCGGCCGCTTGCGGTGACGATGCGGAAGGTGAAATCGTCCGTATCAAGGTCCGCGCGCTGCACGGTCAGCGTGTAGTTTCCGGCTGCCAGAAGCTGGGTCGCCTGGTCGCCGAGATCGCGGGACGAGAACACCGCGCCACCGGGACCAGTGAGCGTCCATCGCGTACCGTAGTTGCCCGCGGTGCTCAGGAACGACACGACTTGTTGGGCCTCGAGCGTGAATCCATAGCTCACGGCGCTGCCCATCGACGGCAGCGCGCCGGCGATGTCGGTGTTGAGCGCGGCGGTCGCGGTCGATTGCGTACGCAACCCAAGCGTGAAGGCCATGGCGACCGGCGCGACAGTTCCGGAGAACGGCGCGAGGACGAGCGTGTACTCGCCGGTCTTCGTCAATGCAATGTCGGCGACGGTATTGAAGCCGTTATACGAGTTGACGACGACGGTGCCGTTCGGTCCGTAAAGCGCCCAGCTGCCGACGCTGGCATTGGCGGCGGGGTTGAAATAGAGGTGCTGGCCGGCCACGCCCTGGACGCGGAACAACCTCATCTGGTCTCCCGGCGCGGTCGACGTCACGGGGGTGCCCAGCTCCACCGGCGGTGCGACGGAACCGTCGAGCAGACGGAAGCGGTAATCCTGCGCCGTGGCACCGATGGTATGCAGGCTTAGCGTGTACTGGCCTGCCTCCAGCCAGATACCACTGGCGTCGTTAATGGCCTGCGCCTGGTTGCGGGCATTCTGGCCGTAACTGTCCGTGATTGACCAGCGCAGGTTGGCGTTCGTGCCGCCGGCCAGCGTGTCGAAATGCACGAAACGTGGCTGATCGATCGTGAAGGTGTAGCTGTCAACGTCCGCGCGGCTAACGAGCGTGCCGGCGACCACATCGTTCATGGGAAGGGCGGTGGTCGTGCTCGTGCGAAGTGCGACCGTCAGTTTGTCGGTGATGCTTCCGGACCCGCTGTTCTGGTTCTGGACGTAATAAGTCGCACCCGCGGCAAGATCATACGTCGCGCCGCCGAGGAAGTTGTCGCTCACCCCCGGGACGAGGCGACCGTAGGCATCGTAGAGCGCAAAATTCCCGCTATCGGCAAAGACGACGATCCCGCCCGCGGCAGGCACGTCGATGCGCAGCGGCGTCGATGCGTTGCCCGGGTGGGTGACCTGGGTGAGTTGGCCAAGCACGACCCGCTGGGACGCCGAGGCATCGACCACGCGGAACGCGTAAGCGCCATTGCGCGAGAAACTACCGCTGGACTGCGCACCCTGCACGGTGAGGGCGTAATCGCCAGCGCGAAGATAGACTTTCCGGTCACCGTAGGACGTGATGGGCAGGGTGGCCTGGGCGATACCACCCGGTCCGGTAAGCGTCCATGTGGCGCTGCTGGAATCGGCCTGGTTGTCCAGGATGTACAGACCATCGGACGGGACGGTGAAATGCAATGTCCGCGTTTCATTCCAGCTGCCGAACGTGCCGGAGACAACGGATCCGAATCCGATGGTATCGCCGGCTGGCGGCGCGACGGGGGGCGTGTTCGCGCCCTTCTGCAGCGTGAGGGTGAAATCGTTCACCGCTCCCGCATCGACGAGGAGGGTGTAATCGCCGCTCCCCGCCAGGTCGAAGGTATTGGTGCTGTAGCCAAGGTAACGCGTGTCGATCACGATGTTGCCGTAGGTATCGACGACACGCCACGACGCGTCGTAGCTATTGATGGACGAGGCCACGGTGAAGTGGTCGCCCGCAAGCGCGCTGAAGCGATACGCGCGGGATTGGTTAGGGCTGTCGTTGTGGATGCTGGTGGGCGCACCCACCGTGATCGGGGGCACGGCACCCAGGTCGACCAGCGCAAAACCAAAATCGCCGATGCTGTTGCTGCTGCCGGTGATCGTCAGCGTGTAATCGCCTGCGTCGAGGAAACGAACAAGGCTGTCGTTGCCATTGAGCAGTTGCGTTTGCCCGAACGTGACCGCACCGTTGCCGCTAAGCGCCCAGTACGCGTTTGCGCCAAGGCGACCGTCGAAAGCCAGCGTCGTGGCCTTGTCGAGATGGAAACGATACAGGGTGCGCTGGCCGGGCAGGGCGATCGTGCCGGCCACGGTGGCGGCGGCGCCGAACGAACCGGCATCGAGCGTCTTCACCACATCCGGGACGGCCTGGAAACGGAAGCCGAACGACGTGGGCGCCGATGGATCGGTAGATCCTCCGCTGAGGACCACGATGTAATCGCCACTGGCATTCGCAGTGAAACGGGTTCCTGCCGAGGGAATGCTCGTGGATCCCAGCACCGACTCGCCGCGCGTATCGAAAATACGGTATCGCGCCCCGGAGGTGCTGGCCGTCAATGCCGAGATATCGTAGCTCTGCCCCTGCTGTACCGACATCCGGAAAATTTGCGACAAGCCGGCGGGGTCAAGGGTTCCGGTGGTAGCCTGGCCATCGGTAGCGGACGGCAGGCTGCCGAGGTCATGCAGCGCGAACTGGATGGACGCGATGTCGCTGTATGCGCGCTCCAGCGTCAAGGTGTAGGCACCTGCACCCAGCGCGAAGCTGCCCGCATCGAAGCTGGCATAACCACCATAGCGGCTGGTGGAGAAACCGTTGGGACCAGTTAGTGTCCAGTAGTAGTCGGTATCACCGAGGTTCTCGAACATCACGCTGCGCGGCGTATCCACATCGAAGTGGTAGCGCAGGTACTGACTCGACACCGGCGCGGCGACGGAGGTCGTCTGGTCCAGCGTGAGCGCGGCATCGATGTCGTCGATGCGCTTGAGGTTGAAGCCGAAATCGACCGGCCCGGTGTTCGACTGGGGGCCGTCGACGAGCAACAGGTACTGACCACTGAGCCGGGTAGTGAATCCGGACGCGGTGGCATTCATGCTGCCGCCGTTGAGTTCGATCTGCCCGTTGGGATCGATCAGGCGCCAGCTGGCCTGGGCATTGGCCGCCAGCGCTGTCGTCGCGAAAGAGAACTTCTGGCCGGCCGATGCGTCGAAGCCGTACACCGCGCTGTCGTTGCCATGCTGAAGCGTGCCGGTCATGTCCTGGCCGTTCGCGATCGGCGCGGCCGATTTTGCGTCCACGATACGCAGTGCATACGCGCCGACGGCGTCCGCGTTGCCACTGACCGTCAGGGTGTAGTTGCCAGCGCCCAGGTCGTACACGCCACCGTTGCTCTCGGTGTACGCAAATGCCGAGCTCGCGATCGTGCCGTGCGCGTTGCTGAGGCTCCAGCTGATATCGGTGCGGTTCGTCAGGCTATCGAAGACGACCTTGCGATCGTCCTGCAGGTTGAACTGGAAGTGGTTCTCTTGTCCCGGCGTATTGAGCGTGCCGTCGATCGCGATCGCGGCCGGATTCACGTCACCGGAAAGGAGGACGCGTGGTTCAATCGCCTCGAATCGGATGGAGGCCGGCGCATGTTCCACTGCGGCGGCTTCGCTGCTGACTTCCTTGCTGGACGAACGGTTCGACGTTTCCATACTGACTTCCTCTGTGTGCTGCGCCCTGGCTGCCCGCCACGGCACACGAAATGGATGTTCGGATTGTTGTCGTGCACGCCGGCATTCACCGGCGCATGGCGCCTCACGGCGTTGGGAACTGGGCCTTGCACTTCACGCCCGACGGAAGGTCGAGCGCGCTGTTGGACAAATCGAGTAGAACGACGAACGTGCCGCTGGCCGGGTCGACCACGCGGTCGATGTTTGCCACCCGGGCCGCATACGGCCGATCGGGTTGGACTTCGGAGGTCACGCGCACCGTTGCGCCGGCCTTGGGTTCGCCGAAGGCCCGCAACGGCATGACGACGCGGACGCGCAGCGGATCGAGCCGGGCGACCTTGAGGATGGCGTGCTTGGTGGCACCTGGTTCGACGATCTCGCCCGGCCAGATCATCTGGTCGACGACGACGCCGTCGAACGGGCTTCGGATCGTTCGCAACGCGAGCTGCGCGTTCTGCTGGTTGAATTCAAGCCGGGCAACCTCGCGGTTTTCCTTGGCCGTCTGCAGCTCCGCCTTCGCGCTGCGCAGCTCCGCTTCGGCGTCGTCGCGATCCTGCGGTGACATGAGTTTCTCGGCAGCCATATCGCGGCGCCGGCTGTACTTGCGATCAGCGAACTCGATCTTGGCCTCTGCCAGTTGGCTGGGGCCACTCAGTTGCGACTTGTACTTCGCCAGGTCGGCCGCGGCTTGCTCGGCATGCGACTCGAGGATGGCCAACACCTGGTTGCGTTTGACCCGGTCGCCTCGTTGTACGAGGACCTTGTCGACCATGCCGCTCACAGGCGTGCCGAGTTCAATCGTTTGCGCGGGTTCGATCAGGCAGTCGTAGGATGCCGGCAGGGGCAGGGTAGCGGCATGCGCCGTTGCTGCGCAGCCGAGTCCCAGGCAAGCGAAGAACGCCCGCCGACTCCCTGAATGAAGCTGGTCCCCTGGGCGCGCACTGCGCGCTCCTTCCTTGCGAGCCATCACATCCTTGCCTCTGGCCATCGCGGCGACGCAGGCTGCGCCGCCCCCTGTCACGACGGCCGGGTGAAATCTATCCGAGCCGTATGCCGTCCGCAAGGAAATACTCAAGCTTCGTAATCCGTTACGACTGACTGAAAGAATTCACGCTATGGCAAACAGAGGGTTACATCACAAACCTACAGGTGACATTAGCCTCATGCGGCCGGCAGCAGCGGCCATGCTTACGTGGCTCATGCGGCACAATCAAAGTGAGGCAATGGCTGGGGCGCCCAGCCAACGGATCACATGCGGTCGATTGACCCCAAGAGGGCTAAGAGCGCTCGCCCGATGCCAGGGACCACGGCGGTATCCGCACCGATGAGCAGCCGCATGACACGTTCGGCCATGTTCGTTACTTCGACGAGGTCGTGACGTGACGCGTCGCCCTGGACCAGGTGCGTCCGGAAGCGCGCCTCCTCGACATCGCCTTCGAGAAGCGCGCGACCAATTTCCATCGCGTCCATTGCCAACCGGGCGCGGCATAGCTGCAGTTCTTCATCGACGTGGGCCATGGGCGCAGCCTACGATTGATTGCTTGGCGGTGGCATCGGTCGGCCGGTCTATGCCTTCGACGGGGTGTCCGCAGGACGACTGAAGTGCCGCATGTCCTGTTTACGTGACATTTCTCGCAGATGTCGTATATTCGGGACATGGTCACTCAAGATCCCATACTCGATCCGCTTTTGGAGCTCGGTCAACGACTTAGGCGCGAGCGCGCCCGGCTGGGACTTACCCAGGCCGCTGTCGCGCGAACCGCCGGCGTCGGGCGACAGAAGCTCATAGAGGTAGAGCAGGGAAGGCCGTCGGTGGCCATGGGTACTTATGCCGCGGTGATGCGAGCCCTGAATCTCGTTCCGACAGCAGGCCAGCCGATGGTGGCGATCGACGCGTTTCCCCAGTTGAAAAGGCTTGCCTGGAATCGACCGGGAATTCGCACCATCGCCGAGCCGGAAGCGCTTGCGCTGTATGAGCGAAACTGGGATCTCGTGGATCGTGATGCGATGGATGAACACGAGCGCCGCTTGCTCGAAGATCTGGTGACGCGCTATGGCAACGGAGTACTGCATGTTTGAGAGACCCCACCATCAACGGATCGCTCATGTCCTGCGGGCCCTTGACGGATCATTGCTCAAGTCGGCCCGTTGCTACTTCGGTGGTGGAACCGCGATTGTCCTCGAATGCGGGGAATTCCGGGAATCTGTCGACATCGATTTCCTCTGCGCAGATGCGGCCGGATATCGAACATTACGTGAAGCCATTGAACCGCCAACGCTCGGGCGGCTTTTACGCAAGCCAATCAAGCATGCCCGCGACGTTCGTACCAATCGGGACAAGATATCCACGTACCTCGATGTGGACGGCGTAAATATCCGGTTTGAGCTCGTACGAGAGGCTCGCATAGATTTCGAACCCAGCACGCTGGATATCGAGGGAGTGCCAGTTCTATCGCACGTCGATGCTTATGCGGAGAAGCTGATGGCGAACACTGACCGCGGCCTGGATCGGTCCACGATGAGCCGCGACATCATCGATCTTGCGATGATGGTTGGCTCATGGGGGCCCGTGCCGCCTGAGTCGCTAGCGAAGGCCGAAGCAGCGTATGGCACCGCGGTGTCAAGGTATTGGGATAAGAGCCTTGCGCTTGTTTCGGACGCCGCATACCTGAAGCAGTGTCTTGAGGCGATGTCTATGGGACCGGAGCTGCTGCCGGTGATCCTGGATAACCTGGCCAGGGCTGGGATCGGGGCGAAATAGGGCCGCCGAACCGGGCAGCAAGCCTCGTACACATACGTACGCATGTGCGCATAATGTATATTATGTAAGATATGGATTACACGAGAATCAGCGTGCGCCTACGGCAGATCCATCGGCGATGTCGGCATGCCCTTAATGATGTCGCGTGTTGCTTAAACGTGTCGTGGAGCCCTTTGTTGGCGCGAACCTGCACGTTGCTCCCGTCCGCTCAATGACTTAGCGCAACGCTGGCCCTGCCACGCGGCCTCCCTCAGCCCCTATGAAACAGCCTAATCGCGTCGCGAACCGTAATCGCGTCGCGAACCGACTTCGATTTCGCACCTTAACCGCGTCACGAACAGCCGTTTTATCTGGCTAATCATGTCGCGAACCCACAATCGCCTTCCGCTTAACCGAGTCGCGAACGGACATCGGTGCTTTGCGACGCGCTTAAGGGACCTCTTGCCGATTCACGACATCTCTAAGTGTCGGCCAGTTGGTCCGCGCCGCCATTAACGTCCAACAGGCTCGTCTTGAGACGCGCTGCACGTCGCCTGCCCCGCGACAAAACTCGGTCTAACTTTTGGATACGGGTTATGGTTGGTGTAGTGCCTCTTACTATCAATGTAGGAGCACCCGATGAGTCAGCGCGGTATTGGCGGAAAGGTCCCCGAAGAAGCCTCTGTGTCACTTGCTCGACTGGCCCAGGTTCTTGCGCCCTGGTGTCCGGTACCTCAGTCTGAAATCGCCATCAGAATCGCCGCTGGGCTGACGGCGTGGGCGGCCGACAAAAAGCCTAAGGCGCTGCGGACGACGCTCACTGCCCTGGCATATTGGGGCCGTTACTGGCTCTCGTTCAGCGGCGACGTCAATCCACTGTCGGAGGAAGGCCTTTCGCGCTATGGCGCGTCGCTACTGGACGAAGGCTTGTCGACGGGCCTGGTACTTCAGCGCCTGTCGGCCATTTACGTGGCGTGCCACTGTATCGGCTTAGTGAGCCCGGAGCTCCGGGTTGCACTACGCAAAGCGCGCAGCCCTTACACCGAGCGGAAACATCGACGCGAGCGCGTTAAAACCATTCCTATGCTCGCTGCAGATCTGCGTCGACTCATACTAGCCGCCGATCCCCACAGTCCGAAGGACGTACGTAACGTGGTGGCCATCCTTATCCTTTACGAAGGGATGGCGACCTTCAAAGAGCTGGTCGGTATGGACGTGCCGCATTCGCGCCTGGACGTCGGCACCATGATCACGGATCTTCGATTCGAAGCTGGCGGCACCTGTCTTCTGAGGTTGTACCCTTCCCGCCCCGAAGATGCAGGACGCACGATACGGCTGTCGTCGGATGCGACGGCATGGATCCGCCACTGGCTGGCGATGCGTGGCCCTCGATCGGGTCATCTGCTGGCTTTCTGGCCGCCCGAGGGAAGCGGCTACAAGGTGCTGGCTCGTACAGGCAAACGTACGCTGTGGCGTGGGCCGAAACAGTTCCAGGAACTCGCGGCTCGCCATGGTATTCCCGGCGAAGGTCTGACCGCCTCATCGTTACGATTAGGTCGTGCCGTCGCCATGCTCGATGCGGGCTACAGTCTTTCGCAAGTTGCTGAGGCCGGACGTTGGAGCTCAGCGGGTCGGCTTGCTTGGGCGCTGGATGTGGGACTGACCCTGCGCCGTGGAGTGCGCGCCTCGCGCGAGCCGTTACGATTGACGTGGCCGCGACCTCAGGTCGCCCCCACTGAGATCCCGGCGCCACAGCAGCAGTTTGCATTTCCGTTCGCCGCCTGAATCCACTTTACTTCTTCGTGAATGGCCTTGCGGGCACTCAGCCTAGCAAGGCTTTCGCACAGTGCAGACGTCACACCGGTCTTTCACGGCTTGGCTCAACCTCATTCGGTGATTGAGCCAGGCCATCGGCGTAGTCAAGTAGAGATGGTGTGTCGCCCCCCGCCTTAGCGCCGTCCTGGACGGAGCGGCTATGGCCGCTTGGGCATGCGTACGGACGGTTGGAAATGCGCGGGCCACGTGGGGACAAGCCACGCACCCACCAACCACAGTGCCATGCGGCGTACCCCCGGGTCGCCAGCCTGCCGTAGGCGCCTCCATCCGTCCTTGAGACCCGCGTCCGCCAAGGCGCGGCCTGAGTGCACTAGCGTGCGCATGGTAAGCGGTGCTTGAGCCGAGACGATCAGTGGCGGGTTTCCAAGCGCGTCCACCGCCATGACCTCCGCGAGCAGTTCGCGCGCCTGTCCCGCATCGCCCAACCAATTGGCCGGCCACACACCGTTGTCGCTCAGGCAGGCGCTCACAGTGTCGGCGAAATCGACGAGGGCCCGGAGGGCGTCGAGGGCTTCGGGTACCGCCGTGGTCGCCTGCCAGACCAGTTCTGGCATGGAGATGTCGTCGTGCGTGCCAGGTGCAAAACGACCGCGAGCACGATGCCACAGAAACAGCGGCATCCCGTGCTGCGCACAGCGAATCGCGAAGACGCCCGCCCACCGTCGTCGAAAGTGCCGCGGTCGGCCCGCCAGGTCATCCTCCCGCCAGCATTGTGGGCAATAGGCGCAGCGTGCCTCAGGCGCAAGGAACGTGTCACCGTCAGACAGCCGCAGCCGCTCCAAGCGGCCACGGCCCACCGCCAGGCGGCAGGCGAGGCGTTCCATGTCCGCGGGTGACGGATCGTCGATGGTCGAGTGCGCCCCACCCTGCGCTTCCTGCAGCAGCGCCCATAGCCGGCTGGGATTCCACTGGTACAGATCCGCAACACGCATCAATACTGATCGGAGGGTCTCGTCCGGACCCGGTGTCGGGATGAGATAGCGCTCCTCGTCTGTGGACACGCGGGTCACCTGCTGTGTCATGCGGCCATCGACTCGTCGTTGTCCAGTGCCCATGCCGGCGGATCGTCGAGCGCCCGTTCGAGGAGCGGCACGGTGATCCTCTCGCTTCCATCCTTGATCGCGTTGGCGGCGGCGTAGGTTACCGCCTTCATGATGGGGTCGAGGATACCGCCGGAAATTTCGATCAGCACTTTCATGATCTCCACGGAGCCCAGGCCCGAAGGCTGCTTGAGCGGCAAGGTCTGCTCGAGCGTCGACAGCAGGTTTTCCAGATGTGCGTCGACACGCCACGTCGGCAAGGCGCGGTAGGTAAACCGCGCGTTGAGATGCTCGTCTACCTGCATCGCGGCGGGCGCCTTGGCGGTTCCCAGTGCCAGCACGGGGATGCACAGCTCGTTCATCAGGAACTTGATCGTGTCCAGCGCGATGGACTGCTGACGAGCCGTCGAGGTCAGGATGTCCTGGATCTCATCGACGATGATCAACTGCACGTTCGCCTGCCGACAGACGCGAAGCACGAGTTTCTCCCGGTCGCTCCCGACGTAGCTTGACGCATCCGGTACGCGTAGCGCGGCGAGTAGACGGTTAAACAACGTCTTCGCCTCACGGGCGTTGGTCATGCTGATGCCCAGCACCGGCAGGGATGGCGGCTGGGTTTCATTGGGCGCATGGCCTGGATAGCGGCGGGCGAGCGCCTTGGCGATCATCGTCTTGCCAGAGCCCGGTGGCCCGGAAATTACCAGCCCGGCCGCCCTGCTCTGCGCTGGACGCCGCATGAGAAAGTCCACCCGCGAAAGTAGCGGTACCAGATGGTCGTGGATCAGAAAACGTTCCTGCAGCATACGGCGTGCGCGCATGGCGTCCGGCAACGTCATTTCCCCCTGGACCTGAGGGACAAGGTGGTCGTAGGTGTGCATGGGTCAGCTCCAGATTTCGAAGGCGATGGACGGCGGGCGGACCGGGCGTGAGACCGGTGCGGCGGGAGGGGGTACTGGGAACGGTGCCTGCGTCGGTGCGGGCGTCGCCCCCGCGGCGGCGACGGGGGCAGCGATGGCCGGCTCCGGTTGCGGTGCAGGCAGAGCCAACGTCGGTTCTTTCGCCGGCACCGATGCGGACGATGGAGCAGGCAGAGCCGACCGAATCGGCGGCTCGCTCGGGTGCGTGTCACCTCGACGGTCGACTTTTACCGACACCTTCTTGCCCTGGCGTGCAGCGCGGGTCTTTTTCAAGGCAGCTGCTTCAATCGCATCGCGTTGTGCGAGCCCCTGATCGAAGCTGCGGTCCATGCGTACCTTGTCCTGTGCCGACATCCGACGGGCGGACGTCGTGTCGCCCAGCGCCCTGCCCGCTTTGGCTGTCGCTTCAACGAAGCCGAGCCGTCCTGCCCTCACCCAGATTCGAGAGGTATCCCGAGGGTCGTACCGAAGCTCTGCATCCTCGCGCTGGCGAAGGAACGGGGTGAGATCGTCGTGCCAATAGCGCGAGCAGGCGAACTCGATGCCGGTGCGGCGTATACGCCGAAACTCACGAGGCAAAAAGTCGATGCGAAAATCGACCGGTCGTGCCACCTGCGGTACCGGTCGGCGTCCACCACTGTCCGTATGCCACGCCTGCTCCCATGCCAGCTGCGGCGAGATGCCCAGGGCCCGGTGGGCTTTGATGTGATATTCGCGACATATGCTCTGGACCAACCAAGCCTTTAGCTCGTCAAAGGTCAACGTGGCCCGCTGCTCGCTCGGGTAGTCACCGCGCTGGCGGGTATTGCTGAACGTCGTGCCACGCAGGCGATGGACGATCCGCATCAGCGTGCCGTTGAGGCGTTCGATGTGGGCGCCGTAGTGCGGCTTCTTGACCGGACGCCAACGAAGCTCGATGCCGTGCTGCTCGCAGCCGGTCTTGAGCGCCTCGGCCCGGAAATCCTTGCCATTGTCGACCAGGATGACCTCGGGCTTTCCATACATGGGCCAGATGCCGGGGTCGGCTTCGTTTTCGGGCTTGGGCAGTGCCATATGCTCGATGCACAACGCCACCGACACGGACGATGGCGCCTCCATGGTCAGGTACCAGCCCACCACGCAACGGGTGTACACATCGATGGCCAGGGTGATCCAGGGTCGCGGAAGCACGCGCTGACGATCATCGCTGACGAGGAGCACGTCCACCCGGGTGTGATCAATCTGCACAATCTGCAGTGGCCGATCGGCCTCAAGTCCGCCCGTGCGAGCTTCCCAGGTCTGCTTGGCGGCCTTTGTGCCACGCCGTGCCCGGTCCATCTCATAGCCTTCCAGATCCTTTACCCGCTGGAGCACCGTGGCACGCGCCGGCGGAATGAGCTCGAGTCGCCGGCATAACATCCCGATCCGATCGGCCAAGTGGGCGATCGAACGTAGCTCGCGTTCCATGTAATGGCGTCGTATGGCGTGGATGATCACGTTTTCGGTGCGCTCGTCCAGCACGCGACTGCCAGCACTGCGTCCTGGCGGACGGCCAATAAGCGACGTCGTGCGCGGGTCGTCCTCGAAGCGAGCGCGCAATCGCTGAATTTGCCGTTGGCTGAGACCGTGCCGCCGGCTGAGCCCGGCAAGCTCGAGGGTTGGGATTCGCTGGTGGCCCAGCCACGGGGTCAGGTCGGCCGCCAACCGCGTTGCTCGCTGCCAGGCCAGAGGATCGATGAGACTATCTAGCGCCGTGCCAGCCGGGCGCGGCGGCTCGCGAAGGTCCTTGATCGCCAAGTGCACCATTTGGCCGGACGCGCAGTCGCGAGCAGCCACGTGTGTGGGCGAATGCCTGCCGTCGATTTGGTAGGTCGTGCCATTGGCGTAGCACACAGCCCCTGGGGTCAGCTTCATATCGCCCTCCCCTGCTCCGGCAGTGCAGCCGTACACGACGGTTTCGGCCAGCACGGGGCGGGCCCGTGCAATGAGATGTGCAAAGTCATGGACGCTTCCTCTTTCTAGGTTGCTGATCGAGCGGCTCGGCTAGCACGTCAAGCACACTCTTCCAAACGCCACCGTGCAGGCGACGCGTGATCACGACAGCGCACTCGCGCCATAGAAAAAGTTAGAACAGGTTTTGTCCGCGCATGTGCGCGGTCGCGACACGCGTGCGGCGTCACATTCCATGTCGAGAGACGACGTGATACTACGATTAACGTAGTTACGCTTGGTGTCGTGTGACGTCAGAATTTGTAGCAACGCGTCTCTACGATGCGCTTGTCCGCAGACGACATGATCGAAGTGCCATCGTCACCGGACCCGCTTAGTCCGGCGCAGACTGATCTTTTCGCTAGGGCGTCTTGGGTTTCGTCGGCGTCGTCCGCGAGCGACGCGCGGCTTTCTTGGGTGCCGCTTTGCGCAGGCTCGCCTTGAAGGTGGCCAGGGCTCCGTCGAGAGCTTGGGCTTTGGCGCGCGCCGCGGCGAGATCTCGCTCGGCGGTTGCGAGCGCCTTGGCGTGCACGGCGCGCTCTCGGGAAATCGTTGTGTCCTGAGCGGACATGGCGCGCTGTAGAGCGGCTACCTGCTGCTTTAGAGCCTTGGCCTCCTGGCGCGCCGCATCTACGTTAGTGTGGGCACGATCTTCGATCGTGCGAATGTGGTCGGCCGCTGCAGTGCGCTCTTGCTCAAGGTGCTGCTGAAGTCTGGCATGTTGATCACGCAGCGCGTCCAGGGCCGCGCGATCCTGGCCGCTGACGGCGACCAAGCGGGCTGCCTCAGCCAGCATCCGGTCGCGCTCGCTGTCCCAGTCATTTGCACGGGCGGTCCATGCCTCCAGCTGGGTCGCCTGCGTGGTCACCGTCTGCTCCGCTCTGCCCAGAGCATCGGTAAGGCGCTGGGCCTCGGCGGTTCGTGCGGCTTCCCGGGCCTCCAGTTGCTCCCGCTCCGTGGTCAGTTCAGACCGGGTCTGTGCCACATCGGCCTCTGCGAGCTGGGCCGCGGCAGTGATCGCTTGGGCCCAAAACGCACTGGCCAGCTCGGCGACATCCGGTGGTATGTCAGGTAGGTCGGCCTTTGCTTTGAGTCGGCGGCCGGCGTCGGCCCACCAGGCATCGAGATAGCGGATCACCGTGTTAGGTGAGCCAGACCCTAAGGTCGTTCGGACCCGTTCTACCGTGGGACGTTCGCCGTTGGCGAGAAGACGGTCGGCGGCAGCGAAGACCGCGTCTTGAGTGATTCCACGAGTCATGGCAGATCCGGCGACGACGAGAATTCCAGTATGAATGCACAGCGTACTATGAAAAAACGGCAAGCCAACGACGCAGGACGTAGTTCGCATGGTACCGACCAGCAGAAAGCGGTAGCAACGCTTACATTGAACTGCGGGACAACAACCGCTTGGTTCGCAAACGTTGGGCCGTGCACTATGCCGCGCAATGGATCTGTTGCCCGACCTTTTGTAGTGCAGTCAATTCTCCATCGGACCAACTAGCCGTGCGACGGATTGCGGAAAGTCTCAAGTTATGCGATTCCTCGCAGATACGTTGGGTCAGGCAGTCACCGTGTCCTAACCACACTCGAACAAAGGTCGTTTGCTATGGGTCAAAAGGAATGGATCGGCACGGCTCGGATGCTACATGGATAGCCTTCCCCTATTGCGCCTATCGGCCAGGTTGCTTGACCTGCACGATGCCCAGCGGCTCCCAGGCAATCCGCCGAGCTACACCCAAGAAGATCGTCCGGGCTTGCGTGACGGGCGTTACGTCGACCTAGCTGGCCTGGCCCTTGATGTCCTTCGTGATGCGGCGCACGAGTCGGGAAATGATTTCACAGGGTTCGATACGGTGTTTATTGCCGTTAGCGAGCACTCGACCGGGGTGGATCCAGACGACCTGCGCTACGTTCTTAACGTGTTGGCGCGCCCAACGGAGCTTTGGACGATCGATCGGTCACGAAGCGGCGAGGATCTGGTAAGTGACAAGCAGACCAACCTCGTCGAACGGACACACTATGCGGATGACTACCGGCTAACGGCCGTGGGCCGGGCAGCAGTGAATCTCGCGTCGCAGGTGACCGGCTTCATGTACGCCGAGGGTGATGCGTTAAAGCTACTCAGGGCCCTTGAGTCCGGCGATTTTGACGTGGTGCCAGATTTATGTACGGGTATGCTGGACACAATCCGTTTCGCCAGCGTGGATCTTCGCCAAGAGGTCGAGCGTGGCCAGGTCGATAGCCAGTCGGACGCGTTCAAGGTTCGGATGCCACGGTTTCGCGATGTCATTGTAAACACTACACAGTTGCTAAGGCAGGCAGAAGCAAGGCTACGGACCTGGCGATCGTCCGATAACGATGAACTCGATACCACCCTCCCCCGTGACGTGTTCGAACTGGAGCAACGGGTCGTACAGGTCTACCAAGCTTTAGAATCCTTCGGTCGGGACCTGTCCGAGCTGACCAAAGTGGCGGCGAAGCAGCGGGTATCGACGGTCGCGGCAGCAGATTTTTTAGACATGGCGCTCCAACTGGTCAAGCGCCCTCCTACGGATTCATCTGCGATCCGATTTTTACAACAGTTTGGTCCCTTGGAGCTGGCAGGGATATTCCCGTCGCCTGCTGATGCCGCTGGCAAGGTTAGGGTGGCGCCCCGATCAAAGTTGGCGATAACGTCCTTCGACGCCACGGCGGATGCCGTTGACCGTGTTGACACTCGCTTGGTGTTCGTCGCGCAATTTGCTGAAGCGATCAGGGCACGACTCACCGAAGGCCCCCTTCGACTATCAGAGGCTCTGGACGCGGGATGGTGCTTTCTAGAGGGAACGCCCGCCCTCCCTGAATTGATCGGGCTGTATACCGCGCCCTGGGCGATTGGTCACGAGGCACCCATCGAGTTGTGGGCGCCCAAAGAGCTGACTGTGAAGCAGGATGCCGTGCTTGGCGAATTGATTTATTTGGACCTTGCGCTGGCGACTCGCAACGCGGAGACGCGAGAATGAATCGGTTAGATATGGGGCGGGTCCTGGCATTTCTTCTGCGCCATCGTCAGTTGGAGACACTGCCGCGTGGCAAGGGGCGTGCCGAGGAGAAAGAACTGGCTAGGCTTCTGAGCGAAGCAGATTCGGTCGCACGCGCAGAATTCGAAGGCCTGTTGCAGGGGCTGGGATTTGACCTTGCGCATTTTGACGACTTCAAGAC
This sequence comes from Luteibacter sp. NPDC104163, assembly GCF_055584245.1. Classification (NCBI taxonomy): domain Bacteria; kingdom Pseudomonadati; phylum Pseudomonadota; class Gammaproteobacteria; order Lysobacterales; family Rhodanobacteraceae; genus Luteibacter; species Luteibacter sp. NPDC104163. The sequence continues at coordinate 166,804 of NZ_JBVJMK010000005.1, read as the reverse complement.
GCAAGGCCTCGCTCCGGGTGGTCAAATCTTTCTTCTCATTCGTCGACTCGACGAAAGCAGCGCGATCTTCAGTGAACGATGGATCGACGCAAGAATGCAGGTACGGAACGACACCGTTACCGCGCGGCGTATTTGGTTCACGCAGCTTTGGTTCGTGTTGCAGTTTCTGTTTTACACGCGGCGCAATCGGGTAGCGACGGAGGTGTCACGGTATGTCGAGACTATCTTCACTCGCGCGGACCTCGTCGAGGCCATGCATGAGTACATCAATGACGTCGTGCGAAAACTGGGAAAAGATGTCATCCAGGACGACGTGGTCTACAACTGCTTGGTCTCGGAGAGCGGCGCGCAAGTCAACAAGTACGTAGAACGTTTTTTGGCTCTCATGGCTGACGGGGCGCTCGTCGATACCCTTGGTGAAGACCGGTACCGACAGTCGCTTCTGGCTGCCGTGGAGATCAAGAATAACCAGTTGCAGGGGCTTGAACCATGGCTGCAGGCGGCCGGTCCGCTCGAGGCTGGCCATGAGCTGCTTGTACGTATTGTCGACCAGGATGATCTCTAGGGGGAAACATGGCACTGATTAATCGCATTGAGGTCGTAAACTATCTCAGTGAGGGGTGGCAACCCTCGCTGGGTGTTTCTGTGTGGCGCCCCTTGTGGCCGGCCAGCGTCATTAGCCTGTGTGGGGCCTCCACGGCCATTCAGATACCCAATGGCTGCGGCAAGACGTCGGTTACCAGTGCGATCCTCTATTTGCTCAGCAGGGATCAGGTGCTGAGGCGCGAGTTCCTGGATCGGTGTGCGCCGCAAGGCATGGCGCCGACCCACATTCGCATTGAATTCGCCCTGATCACCGACGAAGATTTGGTCCAACGCGACCTCATGACGGCCGATCCGCGGAAATCGTTGGCACAGCTTTACGTCATCGGCGTGTGTGCCAACCGCGGCGACGACCGCCTGCGCTTCTATCGATATCCAGGTGTCTTCGAGGACGCCCCTGCCGCTAGCTATACCGGAACGACCATCGACTTCAGTCCGGCCGAGACCCTGCGAGCGCAGGTGCGGGGCATCCGCGGCGCGCAATGGGATGCTTGGGACACGATCGCGGATTGGCGTCGGGCCGTCGGTATGTTCATGAGTCCGGAAGTGGTCCTGCAAAATGTTATGTTTCATCGCAACGGTGCAGGCGATGCATCGGCCGCGTTCAGTAAGGTCACGCCAGGCCCCGGAGAGCGGTTTGACGAGGCCTATTTCCGCCAGATCGTCGCGCCCCAGTTGCTGGCCAACGTCATGGGCGATGCCGGCGATGAAAGCGAGCGGAATATCGAGGACACCATCCTCAATTCGATGAACCGCTTCATTGACGCCAAGCTACAGGTGGAGAAGAAACACGCCTACCTTGCCCAGCGCGAGGCCCTCGAGGCGGAGTTCCGGCCCGTGATCGACGCGGCCAGCAAGATCCACGCCGCTGACCTTGCCTACCGCGCTCGCCTCCAGGATCTGGCCGTGGACGCGGCATTCCTTCACCGATTCGCCGACTCAAGAGACGGCAGGATTCCGGGCGTCCCTAAATCCCTTGGCGAGCTGAACGTCGCAGGGCGGACGCGATCGATACTAGAGCGTATGGTGCTGGACAACGATGGGTCCGTTCTCATCGAAAGCCGGGGTCTGGCTGAGCTTTTCGGGATGGATACCGGGCATCTGAACGAACTCGCGCGGCGCTCATCGCTCGCCAGGGCAGCGGTCGAGGTTGCGATAGTGAGTTCGCAAGTCATTGAATTTAGCTGCGATCCAAAAGAATTTGAGGGTCGTGGGCGCCACCGGCGACAGGCCCGGTACTACGACGAAGCGGCATCCCTGGAGCTCTCCCAGCGCCGCGCGGACCAGAGCGGCGACCTCCGGGGTGTGCTCGTCGAGGCCTTCGCGCTGGCCCGACAGACCGTCGACACCAACCCATTCCGCCATGAAGCGCGCCGCATTGAGGCAGCGAAGGTCGGCGTCAGGGCGGAGATGGCGGCAGCCCGGGACGCCGCCGCGGATGCCGAGGCTGCCAGGGAACGCTTGGAACAGCAGGTCAAGGACCGCAGGGAAAACCAAGGCGCCTATGAGCTGTTCTGTGCGCATCTGAATATCGTGCCCGCGGAGTACCACCAAGCTCCGGCGCGGGTGAGTGCTTGGTTGGAGCGCGAGATCAGAGTGCGCAACGATGCCGTCAGCGGCCACGCCACGCGCGTGGGTGCATTGACGACAGGCTGGGAGGAAGTACAAGCGGTCCGCGCGAACCTCGGATTGACGCCGGTGGCAGAACGGATTGCCGAACTGACCAGAACGCGCGAGGGCCTTAGCTCGATGACGGCGGCTTTGCAGGATGAGATGGACAGCACGGGACGTCGGCTGGAAGACGCGATCGCGGAGTTGGACAAGGTCAAGGCTGAAAGTGCGAGAACTGATACCCGGCGCACTCTTCTTCTTGAACGTGCGAAGGACCACCAGGCATTCGTGGACATCTTCGGCGATGTGGATCCCCTCGAGGTCGGGCCGCCTACCGATGAGAAGGCCCGCCTGGACCAGCAAGTCAAAGATACGGAAGGTCGGCGCGGCAGCAGCATTCGCGCACTCGAAGCGACGCGGTCGCTCGGCGCGAGGTATGACACCTTCCGTCGCATCTTTGGCGACATTGATCCCAAGGATACGACTCCCCAAGCTGACCACGACCGGCTGGTAGATGACCGTCGCCGCGTGGATGCATGCATCACTCACCATCGCCCTTTGGTAAAGAGCCTGAAGGCGCACCTCGCCGCCACGTCGATGAGCCCGAATGACTGGATCAGCGCGACCGATCGTGCGCGCGAGGATGCCAAGGCAAATGAACGTGCCGCTAGGGATGCGTTGGCGTTAATAGATCGCGAGCTGCTGTCGCTTGAGAATCTGGATGCGGTTGGCAGTGCCGGCTTGGCCCGCGTCCATGACGTTCTGCAGCGCGCGGGGATCCAGGCAGAGCGTGTCCGTGACCTGATTCTTCGACTCGATCTACCTCACCATCTTGCCCTTCCCCTACTGGCCGCGTTCGGGTCGCTGCTCGACGCACCAGTGGTGCTAGATATCACCGTCGCCGAGCAGGCGCTGGTGTTGCTGAAGGCCGCGGATCTTGATGGGCCACTCCTGCTTCGTGGTCCCCTTCTCGATGCGCTCATGCATGGGCCTACGGATGAAAGTGTTGCGGCAGCGTCAGTCCACTTTATTGCCGGCGCGAAGTCGCGTCGTGTCCGCGCCATCCTGGATCCGCAAGCCCTTAAGGAGGAGCGCGACGCTCTTCGACTCAAGCGGGATGCCGAAGCGAGCCGAGCGACAGCCGCTCATGAAGCGGTGTTGCTCCACAGCCCGGACACGGAGGACTATCGCATCGCGCTGCGGGCGTTGGACGCGGTCCATGAGGATTCCGAAACCACGCTTGCGGTTGCGGAGGACGAGCTCGTCCGCATCGAGGAACAACTTGAACGGGCTAGATCGCTGCTGGTCCCGGAGGCGATAGCAGCACTCCATGGGGCCATCCAGTTCGTGACATCCGGTGGTCGCGAGGCGTTAACGAGGCATGAAGAAGCTCTGACGGCGCTTGACGATCTATTGGTTGATCTAGAGCGTCAGCTGGCGATGCTCGCGCCGTTGCTGACGCCTGATGCAATTGTCGCCCACTCGGGCGCGAGGAAGTTCATGCAAGGAGGCGGGCCGGAGGTGCTACAGGCCTTGAGTGATCGCCACCGCGAACTGGCTGGTATTGAGTCCGACCGGACGAAGGAGACGAATGGCCTCCAGCAACGGTACGCCGGGGTTGCAGGCGAGCTACGGTCTGCACAAGCTGACGAGCAGAAGTTTGTATTGTCATATAACACCGAGATTGAGCAGCTGAAGCGCGTCGCTGCGTTTGAGGCGGATGGAATGGCGGATTTCATGCGTGCCAGTGAGGTCACACGTGCGGAACTGGAAGCCGCACGCGAGCAGCTCGACCCCTTACGGTCGATCAACTACCAAGGTGCGCAGGCGTTCCATGACCATCAAGATGAAGACGACGCCAGCTTGCATCGGCAGATCGGTGAGGCACGGACCCAGCGAGAGCATGCAGCGGATCGGTCACGGACACTTAATGAGCAGCAAGATCAACTGGACGGCCAGCTGATCGTCGCCCGGCAGCTGACTGAGTCCTTGCATGAGCTTGCGCACTTCCTTTGTTCGCAGTATCGGGCGATCACGCCTTTCCAGAAGGATCTCGGCGATCGGGAGTTCGGTGATTCGCCAGCAGAGGCACACGCCGTTTATCCGGCAGCTGAAGCGTTGCGTCGCCAACTCGTCGACTGGCGCCAGGGCGATGGCTCACTTGATAGGGCCGCCATCGGGAGCCTTCGCGATGATATCCAAGGTATCGACGTCGAACGAACGGGCAAGGACGTCGGCGAAACCAAGCAAAGGACCGTGCGCGCCCATGAATTCTTTGCAAGCACGCGAAGTGCTTTCTGCACCAAGGCCAGGGGCGCAGTAGATGGCGGGTTTTCGGGTGCAGAGATCGATGCCATCGAACGGGCCAATAGCGCTAAGGAGCTCGAGAACCTAGCTGCCATTGGTGATCGGCTACGCGAGCAACTACGTTCCGAGCAATCGGTACTTGAAGAGCTGGAGCTCTCAGCAGCGACCGTGGAAACAGCAAGCATTGAGACGCTCTCTCGCCTTGCGGAGACGTCGCGAGGCAATCTGCAGACCTTGAACGCAGTGATGGAGCGGAATCCAAAGGCGCGATTTATAATCCAGGCTGACGTCATTTCCACCGATGATATTAAACGTCTCATGGAGGAGCTTCGCGACCACATCGAGGCGCGTAAGCGCGAGGCCCAGGCCCGTCAGTCATTAACCCGCCGTACCGTCGATCTCCAATTTGGTGCGGATATCCGTCGCGCATTGATCGATCGTATCTTTACCCAGCCCTCGGTGCAGTTCCGCCATGTCGGGATGTTTGATGGACGCCAGCGCGCTGTCCAACCATCATTCTCCGAGGGTCAGAAGTCCGCGCTTCAGATGCTCTGGCTTATCAAGGAATCCGAATACCATCTCGAATGCGCCATCCGTCGCCACCTGGGAGGGGGATCGAAGAAGAAACTGCGTAGTCGTGCGCAACGTACGCTATTTTTCGACGGACTGTTTAGCAACCTCACCGATCGCGGGCTGATCGACGAAGCATTCAAGGGACTGGGAGAGGCGGATAGCAACCTGCAATTGATCGGGCTGATCCACAATCCCGAGTACCGCAACAACTTCGCGATCTTTCCGTCGCTCGCCATTGGTCGCCGCGTGGGACGCCGTGATGTCGAGGGTGAACGCAGCTTTGTGCGGTTCGAAGACGGGCGAGAGGACGGCACCATGGGGGTCGCTACCTTTATGGTCAAGCGACCGGCCGAACCTGGGGTGCCTGCGAGTGACTGATCTAAGCGAGACGCTCCTTGCCTGGCTTGTCAGGATGGCCGGTCGCGATCAGCGCAGACTCCGGGCGTCGGGCCTTGCCGCGCGTGCGATCAAGGCGCTTGCAGAGGATCCGGTGTCGATCTACGGCGCCTTTCGCGAGTTGCGGCATACCGGGAAGGTGACGTACGCGCCAGATACCATCGGGATCCCCTTTGCGGGGTACCTTAACATCACGATCGTACGCCCTGCCCCGAGCGCAACTGCGGCCGCCTGGCACGAGGCGATGGCATTGGAGTCGGTTGACGCCGAGTTTTCGGCAGCGCTTGAGTCCATTTACGGCGTTTTTGAAGGTTTAGACGGCGCCGACATGCGGCAAGCCGTGCGTGGGCTGTTACAGCTCCGTGCAGCTGGAACCTGGCTATCGACTGACTTCATGTTCAATGTCAGCGCTCAAGCCATACTGGGATCGTCCAAGGTATTGGGGCAACTTCCCCGCTCTGTTCATCGGTTTTTGGGCGTCGGTGAGCTATTGCCGTCGCCTAGATACATCGTGGTCGCCGGACCGAAGGCGCCTTCAGCCGTGCTCTTGATTGAGAACCCCACCAGTTTTGAAACTGCAGTTCAATTGGGACTGGATGAGGAGCTCGCGCTCGTCGCCGCGTATGGTTACGGCCTGAACATTCGGTCGGACAGCAGTGCGGGCTTGGCCCTTCTGGACAGTGTGGCGCACGGCCGTTGCCAAGTATTGAGCCGGTCCGGTAAAGACCATGACATTTCAGGTCTCTTTGCTCATCGCAATCTCTTTTTCTGGGGGGATCTCGATAGAGAGGGGTTACGCATCGCCCTTGGGATCAGGAAGCGACTCCCGGCGCTGACGTTGAGTGCCTTGTATGAGCCCATGCGCGAAATGGTTGCGGTCCGCGAATCATCTCATCCGTATTCGGATATGAGCGGCAAGGCCTTGCAGGCCCCTTGGTCTAGAACGGGCGACGAACTTTTCGACGGACTTGCGGCGGCCTGTCAGGATCGGGCGGTCGATCAAGAAGCCTTAGATCTCGTCTCATTTGGCGCGCTTGCGGCAAAAAAAATCGATCGTCCCTCATAACCAGAGCGGATTTGCCCGATACCGCTCACGGGGATGCCGAGATCTACTCACGCCGTCACGTTCCGGAACACCGCGCGGAAGCGCTCGTATAACTCATCTGCGGATGGTGAAGGCTGGGCATCCTTCACGGATGCAAAAATCGAATAGTAAGTTTGATACAGACGTCGGTCTTTGTGCTTCTTCCAAGTCCAGCCTAGGCCACGACCACTTCGCCCGCTGAGCTTGCTCGTTGCCGTACGATCCATGACAGCCTTAAACACATCGTTATTTATGCTACGAACGAGCGTAAGAAGCATGTCAGCGATCGCGCTGATGTTGTGCACCGTCAGGCGAATCGGTTTCTCAATAAACTCTTTGTGCCCATGTAAGCCGAGGGATATCGCGTTTTTTGTTCCGAGCTTTCCGAACCGATGGACACAGCAGTGGCGAAGTTCACAAACGGCATCGTACTGATCTAGAAGCTCTAGTGTGCCGTTTTGTTCGACTTTGATGCTGAGAAATTTTGGAACTGCGGCAACGATTTCCCTTTTTCCGCTGAAGTTTGTTTCCTCCAGTAATGCTTCGGGAAGCATGGTCAAGTCGTGATGCATCGCAGCTGCAAAAGAGAGCTGTTGCTTCTCGCAATGAGCTTGAGAGTACAGGTCGACCGCGACAACGCGTCGAATGAGTGCGCGCATGTAGCTTTCAACAGCGGAAACGTATCCGAGAAGCAAGAGAATGCCTACCTCCGGACGCAGTTCGAAGCCAGGAGCTTGGACTGCCCACAACTTGGTCAGGCTCAGTGTGTTCTCAAAGAACTGATCTATCGGCGATACGCCGGAGTCGTCGTGATCCGAGTTGAAAAGAGTCGTCGTATCCAGATCGAACGCTGTTGCGCGAACCGACACGATTGCCGCGAAATCAGTTGATATCGTAGGGTTACCAGCCATGGCTATGAGAGATAGTCATCAACGAAGCTATTGAGAACGTCGACGATTCGCGCCGTGCGTCGGGTGCCGAAACCTCTTACCGAGAGCAAGTCTGCAGCCGGATCTTGCTTGGCCAGGAAATCGCGAATTGTCCGAAGAGTCGGCAGGTGGGTGGCGATCTGTTCGCGCTGCCAGGTCGTCAGCCCAGGCACCTCGCCAATGGGATTGGCTAGGCACTTGGTGAACGTTGAGGCATCAACGAGCTGTTGTCCGCAGTTGTGGCAAAACAACTGCGAATCGGAAAGTCGGCGTGTTTGGCAGGCCCCGCACTTCGGTAGCGATAGCGTTAGCTGAGATAGGTCAAGGCCGGGTATTGCTCGTGCGAGACTCTTTCTGATCGGGTGCTTGGCGGATCGCAAGGCAATGCCGTCGAGGGTCTGTTTGATGCTGCCGCCGGTCCCTGTGGCGCCGAATGCGCGGATGGCTAGCAGGCTTGCTGAGTGGGGAATGTAACGACGGTAAATGCGCTCAGGCGTTCCATGTTTGACGTCACCATTCTCGAAGACCAGTCCAGCTTCGATTAGAAGCTTGAACATGCGATCAACCATGGGCGTGAGTTCCTCGGCTTGCACGCCGTAGGTTAGCTGTTTATGACCTTTAGAGCTTAACTGAGCATTCTGAGTCTTCAACTCTTTCGCCATGCCGTCGAGTACCGCCTCGCCTGCTATGACCAAGGCGTCTAGCTTTGGGACCTTGACGCCGAGAGAACGGTATTCATCGATTCGCGCCTTAAGGTGCTCGCTGACAATTTGGTTCGTACCCTGCTGGCTACTGCGAAACCCGCCGCGGTTGTATTCATCAAGCATCGTCAGGTAAGCACGGGGGATGCCGAAAGCTGCGAAGCGCAGCATCGCACGTACATCCTTGGGAATTCTGGCGTAGCCAGGCACCCTTCTCTCCGCAATGGCGTCCATTACCGCAGCGTAGGCTGGATCCTCGACACACAGCCACACCGAGATTGGTATCGCGTCTTGTCCCTGGTGGAACTTCGGGCTGACCTCTGTCGTGCCAGGGTAAACGGAGACCTTTGGAGCAATGCTGACTGACTTGATCGACCGTACAATGTCGAGAAATTCGAGCAAGTAATCAGGCGTCAGCGTAAGCGCTGCGTCATCCATTAATAGGATGGTTGATCGACGTCCCGCTAGCTCTCGCACCGAATCAATGAGTGTCTGTACACGCTCAATGGATAGCGAGTCAGCCAGCTCTTGGTAAGTTGTCTCCAACGGTTGATTTCGCTCGATCTTGGTGACGAAGATCTTTAGACCTTCGGGCGAAAGGTCGAGCGTGGCGAATATGCTAGCGACATCGTTTCCATCCAACTTCCACGCCGTCGCTGCCTCCCACGCGGCGAGAGCAACTCGGGCGAGGACCCAGGAGTGAAATTGGTTGAGGGCGGTAGATCTGCTTGACAGCAAGGGCTCCAGCCGAAAATATCGATTGAAGGATACGTACACAGCAAAGGGGAGCTGCGCTGTCTGGCTGCACTTCAGCCAGGCGTATCGCATCATGTGCGTCTTTCCGCATCCTCTTGGGCCGACGATGGTCCGAAGCGCCCGATTAAGTAGCTCTTTATGTACCTTGTTGAACAGATCGCCATCTGACGAGGTTTCTTCAAGAAGATCCTCGAGTGGGATGTAGTCTGCGCGTTGCTGGAGGGTTAGTTCGAGGCCCTCATCGCGTGAAACCGAGGTCATGCTTGCGGCACCCGAAGCTCTCCGAGCGCTGATGCAGTGATGAACTTTGCACCCACCCCATGGGCCGCGGCAGCGAGAGCCTCCGCTCCGGACTGGCTTTGGAGGAAGTTGAGTACGCGCTTTTCTTGGCCGGCTTTCGGTCGGATAACGAAGAGGCAGTCGCTGATAGCGAATCGCCCTCGGACGACTAACGCGACCTTGTCGTGAAGATTCCGCCCGACGCGAGCAACGACGATATCTCCAGGCTGGGCGATGGGGCCTTTGACGCCACTGGCTTGTCCACGCTTTAACGCTATGGCTGGCTTGACGGCTTTGCCGTCGTTTCGAAAATCTGTGGTGTGCAACACCGGAAACTCGACCTCTCGCCGCATCGACGAGGTGTACGTGCCGCGAGAGATCGCATCGACTAGCGTTCGCAGCTCTGATGAGGAGCCTTCTGATCGCCTGGCGCGATTCGCCGCCCAAATGTGTGAGTAGTCCAGGCGGCGCGCCCCTTCGTCAGGAAGCACGTCGATCGGTGCCGATAGCTGCCCCTTTCCGTCCAGACGGCGCACGGACGTCCGAGGAGAGGTGGGCGCGCCCTTCGAGACAACGAGAATATGGGCCTTCGCCTCGGTGTACCGGAATACCGAGATTGGTAGCTCAATGACCTCGTGCACAGTGTGCTGCGCAAGCAAGCGAGCCCGGAACGCTCTGTAGCGCTCTCCGGAAATAAGCCCGTCGGGAACGATAAGGCCAAGCTTGCCGCCTGGGCGAATGTATCGAAGGTTCTGCGCAATGAACAATAGGTCGGCCGAGGCGTCGCCCAACCTGGGGAGCACGCCACTCAACCCGGCTTCCTCAAGAATGGTGCCGAAATGCGCCTGCCATTTTGGCCGGATGTACGGCGGGTTACACACGGCCGCACAGGCCGTCCCCAATCCGAGGCCAATCTGATCATGCAAGCGATAGTCCAGCGCGTCGCCAACGTGATGCTTGAAGGTGTTGGCATTGACGTCGGCGAAACGCCTACACCCTGCGAGCTCGTCGACGTCGACTGTGTGGAAGCGTGCCTCTGGCCACTGCAGCGATGCATGGGCCGTGAGCGCGCCATTGCCCGATCCCAGGTCCAGAACTGTGTGAGCGGTAGCCAATTCCATCGCTTTCACGAGGAGCGCACTGACGGGATCGCTGGTGTAGTAACGCCCCAGTACGTCTCGTCGCCTGCCAAGTGATTCGCCAACCATACCGCCCCCATTAAAGACGCAGTAAATTTACACCAACTGACCGCAATCCGGTGTGGATTCAGTGGGGTATCTCATCAGGGCGGCGCCTGCGTCGACGATATCATTGCCTTCCGTGCCGACGATGCCCGCGCGGCAGTCGTCCGCCCCCTTTGGAGGGCGTGTGTTGACTTCGAGGCTCGACGGGGTGGGCACACGAGGAATCCCTCGCTCGGTGCCCTTTCGTGCTCGTTTCCGGCCGCGCTCATCACGGCGAACTGCCTAGCAGCCGGCGACCGTCGGAAGGCTGATCCCCTCTCCGACAGCAAGCGTCTGGTCGCGCGCTTTGATGCACCTAATGGTCTGGCTCGGTTCGTTGGCTATTCGCGCTAGCCACTTCTTTAGCAGTCAGGACGGGGGCGTCCGAGTCCGGTGCCTGCGGATGGCGTGCGAGTTTCGCCGCACCTATCTGGCACGAGCCATGCGATCCAAGCATTCAGGGCTACTGTGTGGGCCGACATGTCGGACTCTCCAGAACGGACGTCACTCGGCGCCAGGTCTTCCCTCGCGCGAACGATTGATCCGGCTGCGCAGCGGCATTCGCGCGGACCAAGCGCGCAAGCTGCGTCCGTGGCCGGGCGCGCCATCAATGGGGCTGCAGCCTCGGAGGGCCCAGAGTGCGTCGCGGCGCCCCTTTGGCCGTTCGGCATCGGGTTTTCCCGCTAACACTGGCGCAATTCGCCGTTTCTCAGGGTAAAGCTTGCTCCCGCTTCGACGGGTCCCTGTTCGCCATCCTACCGGCGATAAGGGATAATTATCGCCGGTACATCCTCCCGTTCGTAACAAAACATATGTCGCACATATGAAAACCGATCCTTACTTGCCTGCACCCCGCCCTCACCCCTTGGTCGACCCAGCGCGGCTGGCCGAGGGTGCGGCCGAAGCGATCCGCGAAATCCTCGCTGCGGGCGCCTCGGCGAACACCGTTCGTAGCTACCGCGGCGCCTTGCGCTACTGGGCCGCTTGGTACTTAGGTCGTTACGGTCGTCCGATCGCCCTGCCCGCCCCCGAGGCCGTCGTGCTGCAGTTCGTCGTCGATCACTTGGCCCGGCCGCGCGCCGATGGCACTTGGCGGCACGAATTGCCCCCAGCGCTGGACGCCGCGCTGGTGGCGGCCGGGACCAAAGCGGCGCTCGGGCCGTGGAAGCGCGCTACGGTCGAGCATCGCCTGTCCGTGCTGTCTGGCGTGCACCGCCTGCGCGAGTTGCCCAGCCCATGTGAGGCCGCTGCGGTGCGTGAACTGTTGAAGCGGGCGCGGCGAGCCTCGGCTCAGCGCGGGGAGAGTCCGCGAAAGAAAGCCGCCCTGACCCGGGCGCCGCTCGAGCGCATGCTGGCGACGTGCGACGACTCGCTGGAGGGGTTGCGCGACCGCGCCCTGCTGTTGTTCGGGTTTGCCAGCGGCGGCCGTCGGCGCAGTGAGATCGCCCAGGCGCAGGTCGCGCAGTTGCACCATGTGGCGGAGGCGCAGTACGTGTTTCAGATGGGCGCAAGCAAAACCGATCAGGCCGGTGTGGCGTCCGTCGCGGCGGGCGGTAAGCCCGTCGTGGGCCGCGCGGCACTCGCATTGGAGGCTTGGCTCAGTGCCTCGGGCATCGGTGACGGGCCGTTGTTCCGGCGTCTTTGGCGCGGTCGCGTCGGCCCCGGTCTCTCGCCGGCCGCCATCGGGGCGGTCATCCAGCGCCGCGCGCGGGCGGCGGGCGTGGAGGGTGATATCGGCGGGCACAGCCTGCGCGCGGGGTTCATCACGGAGGCGGGCCGCGCCGGGGTGCCCCTGGCCGACGTCATGGCCTTGTCCGGGCACCGCAGTGTCGTCAGCGTGGTGGGCTACCACCGCTCGGGCGTCCTGATTGAGAGCGCGGGAGCACGGCTGCTCGAGGACGACGTCTCCGAATGACCCATCGCTCCAGGCCCAAGAGCCGCGTCAAAGCGAGGCGTCTTCGGCGACGCCGACGGGGCACCCACCCGGTCCCACTGTTCAGCAGCCTAAAGCTCGCCGCCTGCCACCGTGACGATGGCATGCACGGCCGCGAGGTGGCTCAACCCCTGCGGCAGGTTGCCGAGCCAAGCGCCCGTGTCGCCGTCCACCATTTCCGCGAGCGTGCCGGGACCGCCATCCAGCCCCGCCAGAGCGTCGGCCAGCGTCGCTTCGGCTTTGGCCTGATCGCCAAGCAGCTTCCAGGCCTCGGCCATCCAGAAGGTGCAGGCAAGGAAGCAACCCTCCTGACCGCGCGCGCTTGAGTAGCGGTAGTGGAACGGTCCGTGGGCAAGCTCACGATCGATGGCGAGCATGGTACGCCGTAACCGCTCGTGGCCATCGAAGCCAAAGCGGACCGCCAAGGCCAGCGAGGCGTCCAGCTCATTGCTACCGGGGAAGAACACGAACGCGTCCCTCGCCGCCGACCAGCAATGCTCCTCCACCCAGTGGCCAATGCGATCGCGCTCACGTGCCCATCGATCACGGCAGGTGGTGGGCAAGTGGCCCCCGTCAGCGAGGTCAACGGCACGCGCTAGCGCTTGCCAAGCGCTCACCTTGGACATGGTGTAGTGGCGCGGCTCAGGCAGTTCCCAGATACCTGAATCCGGCAGCCGCCAGGTATCGGCGCAGCGATCGGCCAGACCCGACAGCGTGGCCGCCGTTTCGGCGTCGAGGACGTTACCGCCCTTGACGAATCTGGCCGCCGTTTCGAGGATGTCACCGAAGACTCCGTGCTGGTGCTGCCGTGTGACCCGATTGCCGATGACCACCGGACGTGAGTCACGATAGCCCCGTACGTCCACTTCTTCCACGTCCGGCGGCGGGTCGCCGCGTAAGGTGTAGAAAAGATCGTCTTCGCTCTCGCGCAGGCGCGTGATCAGCCAGGTGAACGCCGCCTTGGCCTCGGCCATCGCGCCAATGCGCAAGAAGGCCTTGATGGTGTATCCCGCGTCGCGGACCCAGGCGAAGCGGTAGTCGTAGTTCTTCTTGCCACCGATCGCTTCCGGCAACGACGTCGTCCCGGCTGCAGCGATGGCACCTGTGGGGGAATACAGCAGCAGCTTCAGCGACAACGCGTGGCGCACCAGAGCCTCGCGCCGTGGGCCTGTGAAGCGCACCTCTTCGCTCCATCGCCGCCACTCGGCATCGGAAATATCAATACGCGCGTCTATATCGCTGATCGACGGTACCACGAGCGGCTCGTCGCGACCCGCAACGATCGCCAGCACTTCACGGTCGCCCTGCTCGACGAAAAAATGGCCACGCAAACCCGTATCTGTTTCCGTGTCTATGGCGACGCCGCCACTCCAGATGAACACTCCAAGCACACGGCCAACATGGAAGACGCGCTGCATGCTGGCTTCGCTGACGTAGGGGTTGACCTTGCCTGCCTGGCGCCCCGGCCGAAAGCGGACACGGAATGCCACCGCGCCTTCCAGCCCATCAACGCGCCGTGCCAGCTCTTCCCATGGCAGCCGCCCGGCGTGACCGCTGTTGAGTGACTCCGTCACCCGCGCAACGCCGGTGGCTGTGCGAAACGTGGTCTCCAGCACGTTGCTGGCATCGCGATATGCGCGCTCCACCGATAGCAGCTCCTCGGGTTCGAGCAGAAAATAGCCCCCCTCATCCGGGTCGAGCAGGCGATCGAACAACGGGGGCGAATCCATGTTGGGGACACACCACCAGTCGATGCTTCCATCGGCACCGACCAGGGCCACCGTGCGGCCATCGCCAAGGACGCCGTAGGCCTCCAGCGGTAGGAAGCCATCCGCGCGGGCATGCTGAAAGAACGCTGGCGGCATGGCGACTCCTTATCGAGAGTGGTGATGACACCAGCTCCAACGTGCAACGGACGTATGTGCCATGCCGTCCACATCGCACAAACGCTTCCATGACGCACCTGGTATCACCTTGCGTTTTTGCCAGGAGCGCCGCCATGCGCCATTTCCCCCGCCCGCCCTTCGATACGCCGCCGCAGGCCTACCCCGGCAGCTTCCAGAAGATGACGCCGCGCCCGGATCATGGCGAGGATTCCTATGAGGGTCACGGCCGCCTGACGGGTAAGGTCGCCCTTATCACCGGTGCGGACAGTGGCATCGGCCGCGCCGTGGCCATCGCTTTTGCACGGGAGGGGGCTGAGTTGGTGCTTTCGTACCTGACCGAGTCCGACGATGCGCGCGACACGGCACAGGTCTGCAAAGGGGCCGGCCGGGATCCCCTGCTTATCGCGGGCGACATCGCAGAGCCGGCCCATTGCCGAAAACTGGTGGACGACACGCTGGGCAGGTTTGGCAAGCTCGACATCGTCGTGAACAACGCGGCTTTCCAGAAGGAAGCGCAGAGCCTGCAGGAAATCTCGGATGAGGACTGGCGACGGCACTACGATGTGAACGTACACGCCATGTTCTTCATCCTCCGCGCTGCCGAACCCCATCTCAAGGCCGGGGCCTCGATCATCAACACCGCCTCGATCAACGCCAAGCGACCGCCGGTGGGGCAGCTAGCCTACTCCTCCACGAAGGGCGCCATCACCAACTTCACCACGGGTCTTGCCGGGTTGTGGGGGGGAAAAGGTATCCGGGTGAACGCCGTGCTGCCCGGTCCCATCTGGACCCCGCTGATTCCATCGACGATGCAGCCTGATGCCGTCAAGGACTTCGGCAAGCAAGTGCCGATGCAACGGCCGGGTCAGCCCGTGGAACTCGCCTCGGCCTACGTCTACCTCGCCAGTGACGAGAGCAGCTTCACCAGCGGCGCCATGTTGACCATTGCGGGCGGTGCACCCAATCTATGAAGCGGCGTGCCCCGGTCGGCGAGGTCTTCATGTCGAATGCCGACACCTTGCAGAGGCGGCGGAGGCTGGCCCGTAACCGTCCTCTGAGCGCGGGCATCCCGAACGACACGGGTCTATGCCCGCCGTAGACGGCCTTTGGCCTTCCGGTTACCCAGCCAAACTCCGATCGACAAGCCCGTCGCCGCGACGATAAGCGTACTTGCAGTGACCCGCTGGGTCCGACGGTGCCCCGGACGCTCACGTGGCCGGCCCGGTTCGCCGGGCGTTCCCACCTCCGCGGGCGCCGGCTCGATCTGTACAGCGTGTGCATCGGGTCTGATGGGCTTGCCGCGCACCTCGGCGATGCCGCGGGTGAGCTCCGAGCCGAGCAGCACGATGATCGAGGAATAATACGTCCAGGTCAGTAGCACCACGAACGCGCCTGCGGGGCCGTAGGCCCCGCCAACGTCGCTATGAGCCACGTAGAGCCCAATGCCGACCTCACCGGCAAGAAACAGGGCGGTAGTAAGACAGGCGCCCAGCAGGGCGTCGCTCCAGTCGATCGTCGCGTCCGGCAGGACGCGGAACATCAACGTAAACGCACCGGCGAAGACGAACACGGAGACAAGGTACTTGGCGGCCGTCCACACCGCGCCCTCGCCGCCAAGCAATCCCTGAATGATGGCGCTGACCACAAAGGAAATGATCAGCAGGAAAGCCACGCCGCCGAGCAGAGCGAAGGCACGCGCGCGGGCGCGCAGCCAGGTCCCGACGGCTTCGCCCGGCTTCGGCTTCACTCGCCAAACGCGGTTGAGTGTGCCTTGCAGCTGTGCGAACACGGCCGAGGCGCTGAAGAGGGTCACGCCCAGGCCGACGACGCCGGCCAGGTGGCCTAGCTTCGGGTGTTCGTGGGCGCTGGTGATCACGGTTTCCAGTGATGCGGAGGCCTTGTCGCCCACCGTCGTCCGCAGTGCATCGGTCAGCTGGGCTTCGAGGCCCGGATGCAGCAACGAGAGTGTCCATACCAGAAGTAGAAGGACGGGGGCCACTGACAGCGCTGCATAAAAAGCCAGCGCGGCCGCCCGGGTCATGAGTTCGTCGTCGCCAAACCCGGCAATGGTCGCTCTCAACAGGCGCTTGAACATCGGCGTTCCCCTTGCATTAATACACGACGAACTCTCCGTAATTCGACGTCAACCCGGTGCGGATATTGAGTCGTCACGCCGTCTAGCAATACCGTCGCCGCTAGCGGTAACGGCATTCGCGCCTCCGTGGCTTCCACGAGGGTAACGAGTGGCGCGAGCACCTCAGCCCCGGGATGATCGAGGGCGCGCCGCGCCACAGCGGGTGTGACGCGGCACAAGCGACCGCTCATTGATGACGCGTTCTATCGCGCTGGCGACGGCACCGGTACGACATCAGCTTGAAGGACGGGAATAAGGTGCTGTCGCGTGCCATGGGCAGCCTATGGCGAGATGGACAGCGCGGATCAATTGCGGTTATGTCAGCATCCTTGGGGGACCGAACGGAGAGCTGAGGATCGCCGACGGGGAGAGTCTCCTCACGCGCTCGATACCCGTTCTCGTCGCTCGGTTGGCGGTCGATGGAAGGGGTCTCCTATCCCCGTTTAGGCTCGCGGATATAGACATCGGACAACCCGGCGCGCAACGGCAGTCCGGCGCGGCGAGCTGCCTGAAAGGCGCCCTACCAGGTCGAACCAAGCGAGATCCGGCCATCTGGGGCCGCATCGCTGTCGCTTCAGTCCAAAAGCTCGTAGCGTTCCTCATACCACCGCAAAACCTCGTCGGGCATCAGCGTCCTTACCGGCAAACCGACCGCGGCGTAACGTGCGATAGCGAGCGACAGCATATCTTCCACGCCACGAGCGTCCTGCCCATAGGTCTGAGCCTCAATCATCGCTTCGTAAAGCCGCGCAGCCCAGTCGTAGGCGCGATCGGCATGTTCACCCAGGCGCCTGGCGAGCCATGCCCGCAGGGGCGCGATCACTTCGTGTCCCCCAGCGGTGGCCAGTAAACGGGCCTGCGCTGTCACAAGCGGATCAATGCCCGCAAACCATTCGGTTTTTCCGGCCGCCGCCGCTCGGGTCTCAAGCGGTGCGGCAGCGCGGGAGGGCGCAACACTAACCTGCAATGTGCGCTCAAGCGCCCGCGCCTGAGCCACGGTGTCAACCGCGACAAGAAGGCCCCTCTCCAGGTCAAAAAATGCATGAAAGCGGCGATGCAGATCCACGAACCGGCGCAGGGGATCGCGGGCAAAGCCCACCTTCACCAGATCGCGGTCGCGGCACGGGAGCACGTAAACAAACGCTCTGCCACGGGACACCGTGCGCGGTGCCTGCGGCCCAAGCTCATCCCCAGGCAAGTTGCCAATCATCAGGAGAATTACCTTCGTGTCGCTGGGCGCGGAGTACCCAAGCCGGAGCATCCAAGCCTTCGGTGCCTGGCAAAGTCGCGATCCCTACCTTGGTGCTCATGCGGCCCCGCCTAAGCGATCATTACGCTCAGACGGGACAGGTCAAGCAACGGTGGCCGGACGTCGCTGGCGGTGCCGGACGCCAATGGCATCCAGCGCCATTTTCGTATCGTGATACCGGCGTCCGTCTCGGCCGGCGGAATCGAACGGCGCAAATCTTGCGGTGGAAGCTCTTGTATCATGGCAACGGGTTGCCGCCCGTCACGCCATACGTTTCGCCCGTGGTAAAACTCGATTCGTTCGACGCCAGCAGCACATAGACCGGCGCACATTCGACGGGCTGGCCTGGGCGCTTGAGCGGTACCTGCGAGCCGAAATCCTTGAGCTTCTCCATGGGCTGGCCGCCCGAAGGCTGCAGCGCGGTCCACACCGGGCCCGGCGCAACCGCATTCACGCGGATGCCGCGCTCGGCAACCTGGCCGGCCAGTGCCTTGGTGAAAGCCACGATAGCCGCTTTGGTCGACGCGTAGTCGAGCAGGATAGCGGAGGGGTCGTACGACTGGATATTGGCCGTGTTCACAATCGTGCTGCCGGCCGGCATGATTTTCAGGGCGGCCTTGCACAGCCAGAAAAGCCCGTAGACGTTCGTCTTGAAAGTGGCATCGAACTGGGCGGTGGTAATGTCGTCGATCGTCTTCTGGTGGGTCTGCTTGCCCGCCACGTTGGCGAGGATATCGAGGCCCCCGAGCACCTCGCTGGCTTGCTTCACCAGCGAACGGCAAAACGCTTCGTCCTTCAGGTCACCCGGGATGCCTTTGGCGACGACGCCTTCCTTCTCGAGCAAAGCCACCACTTCCCGGGCGTCTTCTTCCTCTTCGGGCAGGTAGTTGATCACAACGTTGGCGCCTTCCTTGGCGAATGCGATGGCGGCGGCGCGGCCAATCCCGCTATCGCCACCAGTGACCAGGGCACGGCGACCCTTCAGCCGGCCGCTGCCCTTGTAGCTCGTCTCGCCGTGATCGGCGGGAGGGTTCAGCTTGTGCACGGTACCCGGCGCGGATTGCTTCGGTGTGTCGAAGGGAGGGCCCGGAAAGCGCGTGGTCGGATCGACGAGGGACGGCGTGCTCGTTGCGTCGTTCATGGGTTGCTCCTGCGAAAAAAAGTAAGGTTACACGCGCTCTCGTTCCCGCTCCGTCTAATTTCCCACGCCTTGTGCTCACCGCCCGTTGAGTGCCTGCATGGGATGGTCGGTCTTTCGGCGAGGAGCAGCTTGTGAAAGCACTGACCTACCACGGCGCCAAAGATGTGCGCGTTGAAACCGTGTCCGACCCTATCCTTGAGCAGGACGACGACATCATCCTGCGCGTAACGGCGACCGCCATCTGCGGCTCCGACCTGCACCTCTATCACGGCAAGATCCCGGAAACTAAGCACGGCGATATTTTTGGCCACGAGTTTATGGGGGTGGTCGAAGACGCAGGCCCCGCCGTCACGAATGTGAAGAAGGGCAATCGCGTCGTCATTCCCTTCGTGATCGCCTGCGGCAAATGCTTTTTCTGCGAGCACGAGCAGTTCGCGGCGTGCGAGACCACCAATCCCGACGCCGGGGCGAGCCTGCGCAAGCGCCCGCAGATGACTCCGCCCGCCGCGCTGTTTGGCTATTCGCACCTGTACGGCGGGGTGCCCGGCGGTCAAGCGGAGTTGGTCCGGGTCCCGAAGGCCAACGTCGGGCCCTTTGTGATTCCCGGAAGCCTGAGCGATGAGCGGGTCCTGTTCCTCTCGGACATCTTGCCGACCGGCTATCAGGCCGTCCTCAACGCGAAGGTCGGTGAAGGCTCGACAGTGGCGATTTTCGGCGCCGGCCCCGTGGGCCTGATGGCCGCCGCGTGCGCACGCATGCTGGGGGCGGAACGGATCTACATGATCGACTCGGAGAAGTATCGACTCGAGTTTGCCGTCAGCGCGTACGACGTCATCCCCGTGGACTTCAGCAGCGTGGACCCGTCCGAGTTCATCTTGAGTAACACCGGCGGGCGTGGGGTCGACGCGAGCATCGATGCCGTCGGTTTCGAGGCAAAGGGGAGCACGACAGAGACGGTGCTGAGCACGTTGAAGCTCGAGACGAGCTCGGGCGAAGTTATCCGCCAGTGCATTACCGCGACGCGCCGCGGCGGCACCGTCAGCATTCCCGGCGTCTATGCCGGCTTCATCCATGCTTTCCTCATTGGTGACGCTTTCGATAAAGGACTGACCCTCGCCATGGGCCAGACCCACGTGCAGCGGTACCTGCCCGAACTGCTCGACTTCATCGAGGAGGGCAGCCTCGACCCTGACATTATCATCTCGCATCGTCTCAAGCTGGCCGACGCGCCCCGCGGTTACGAGGTCTTTGACAAGAAGGAAGAAGATTGTCGAAAGGTCGTCCTTACCCCGTAGCCCGGCCATTCTTGCAATGCGCCTACGGAGCCACTGCGAGGTGCCCGAGCCGCGAAGGACGTTTGGCCCGGCATCAGGTCGCTGTGCAGCATGGTGGTCCATAGGACGAACATGCTGCCGCTTCTGACCGGTGGCCCACGCACGCGCCATGGCAGCAGTGACTGGGTATCGGCCACGCGTCCGCCACTCGGTATAATGCGGGGGAGCGTAGCCTTGCCAATGAGCTGTATACCCCCGGTGACCAACGTCAAGCCTCGTGGCGGAGGCGCAGGCGAAGCCCCGCGTTCTGTCGGGCGAACGTCGGGCATCCGCGGCATGAAACACGCGAGCGTCCGCGGCAGAACGCTGCGATCGTGCTGTAATCGGTTCAGCTGCCTGGTCAAAATGCACGCGGGCCTTCAGAAGATCGGCTCACAGGTTTAGCGGCGATATGTCCGTCGATGGGCGATCAGCCCGCCCTCGGGACGGCGGCCGTGTTTGGGACGGACGCGCGAGGACGAGCGTGACGGATGGCTTCACGCGTAGCGCACGCGGTGGCCGCTAGCGTGAATCTGTTCAGGCGATGCATCGAGGGACATGGCCCAGGTTTTCCACCCACGCTCTGGCCTCTACGCGGTGCTGGCGTGCCTGGCGGTGGTCGTGGTGATCGTCGCCGGCGCCGCCCTCTGGCGGGGCATCATCGCCGAACCGAATGCGATAGACGAAGCCGTGGAACAACCGATCCCCTTCAGTCACCAACATCATGTAGGCGAGGTCGGACTCGATTGCCGCTATTGCCACGCAAGCGTTGAAACCTCCGCGTTTGCCGGCATGCCGCCATTATCGACATGCATGACCTGTCACTCGCAATTATTTGCGGACCAGCCCCTCTTCGCGCCGCTCCGTGATGCGTGGCAGGCGGGCGTTCCACTGCGTTGGACGCGCGTCCACGACCTGCCGGATTTCGTCTACTTCAATCATGCCGCGCATGTGGCCAACGGCGTCGGCTGCATCTCGTGCCATGGCGATGTGGCGCACATGCCGCTGATGCGTCGCGAAGCACCGCTCACCATGAAGTGGTGCCTGGATTGCCACCGCCATCCTGAGCGCGCTGTCCGGGCCCCTGGCCTGGTGTTCGCCATGCAGCCGGTAGATCCGAGGGACGATAGGCTCGGAATGCACCTGGTGGAGGCGTTCCGAATCGACCGGCAGCGCCTCACCGATTGCTCGGTTTGCCACCGATGAACGACGGGAACGTATCGCGAATAGCGCTGCCGCCAGCAGGAAGCCCACGCTTCTGGCGTGCGCTGGATGAACTCGCTGGCGATCCGGTGCAGCGGCAGCGGCTCGCGGATGCCCTCCCCCAGTTTGCGCTCATGGAACCGGGCATGGATCGTCGCGGATTCCTGCGGCTGCTCGGCGCCTCCCTGGCCTTCGCCGGACTGGCTGCCTGCTCGGGGCCGCCGCCGGAGAACATCGTGGCCGAGCCGGACCGTGATGGCAGGCGCGTACCGGAGGAAGCACGCTATGCCACGGCCCTCGACATCGGCGGTGATATCGTCGGGGTGATGGCAACCCTACGCGACGGCCGGCCCATCAAGCTGGACGGCAATCCGCGCCACCCGCTAACGCGC
Organism: Luteibacter sp. NPDC104163; assembly: GCF_055584245.1. Lineage (NCBI taxonomy): Bacteria > Pseudomonadati > Pseudomonadota > Gammaproteobacteria > Lysobacterales > Rhodanobacteraceae > Luteibacter > Luteibacter sp. NPDC104163. The sequence continues at coordinate 145,091 of NZ_JBVJMK010000005.1, read as the reverse complement.
GGAGGAAGCAGCCCGAGACTGCAAGCGGCGATCCTCGATCTGTGGGATCCCCAGCGATCCGACGCGCCGCGGCGGCATGGCGTGCCCGGAAACTGGAGTGCTTTCGAACAGGCGATGGCGGGTCTTCGCGATCGCTTTGCAAGCGATGCCCATGGGCTACACGTGGTTACCGGTCGCATTGGCTCACCGACGCTGTCACGCCAACGCGATGCCTTCATGCGCGCATTTCCGGCTGCCACATGGCACATCCACGAACCCGTGGACAATGCCTGGTTACCCCTCTCACTCGCCGACCGTGACATTGTCGTTGCCTTCGACGCGGATGTCCTCGGCACGCTGCCCGGCCACATTCGCGTCGCGCGCGATTTCGCCGCGGCGCGAAAGCGCGGCGCGCGCGTATACGCCATCGAGTCCACGCCCTCGCTGACCGGCCGCAACGCTGACCATGCCTGGCCCGTCGACGTGTCCGCCATGGCGTCGATAAGCGCGGCGCTACTCGCGGCGCTGACAGGCGAAAAGGCGCCTGGCCTGGCTGAAGCGGATCGGCAACGCATCCACGTCATGGCCGACGACCTGCGCGCGCACCGCGACTGTTCGCTGGTCATCGCCGGTCCATGGGCGAGCCCCGACGTGCGCCGGCACGTCGAGCTCATACGCGCCGCACTCGGCCAGCCCATCCTGCCTTCCGCCGGCGCCGCCGTGACGCCGTCGCTGGTTGACGACCTGCACGCCGGGCTCGTGGACACCCTGCTGGTCCTGGATGGCAACCCCGCCTATACGCTACCCGGTTTTGCTGACGCTGCCTCGCGAGCTGCCACCCTCATTCACCTGGGCCGCTACCGCGACGAAACGGCCGGACTGGCGGCATGGCACCTTCCGGCGCTCCATCCGCTGGAGACCTGGTCTGACCTGCGCGCCGCTGATGGCACGGCAACCATCGTGCAGCCGGTCATTGCACCCATCGTCGACGGGCGAAGCATCCATGATGTGCTTGATCTGATGACTGGCGCGGTGGCCACCGACGCCCTGATGCGGGTGAAGCAGACGTGGCCCGGCCTCGACGATGCGACCTGGCGTCAATCGCTTGAGAACGGTGTCATTGCGCTGGAGACGGTTAGCACGCCAGCGCCTCCTGACGAACCGTTGTCTCCCGGGCCGTCGATGCCGTCACCGGGTGCGTCGAGCGACACCTCGATTGACGTTGTCTTCCGCCCCGACCCCAATCTCTGGGATGGCCGCCAGGCGGGAAACGCCTGGCTACAGGAGCTGCCACGCGCCATCACCACGATCACGTGGGGCAACGCGCTGCTCGTTTCGCCACAGCTCGCCGCCGCGAGCGACCTCCGCGATGGCGATGTGATCCGTCTGAGCCTGGACGGTCGATCGCTGGAGGGGCCCGTCCTCGTCGTTCCTGGCCAGGCCCCGCGCACGGTGACCGTGGTGCTGGGTAACGGGCGCACGGAGGGGCTAGGAAGTGGCTACGGATATAACGGCTTCGCGTTCCGTGGGCGCGATGACCGGTGGCAAGCGACAGGTGCCTCATTGCAGAAAGTGGGCCGGCGTGACTTGCTGGCGGTCACGCAAGTGCTGCAGGACATGGAAACCCGCGACGCCATCCGGTCGGTCGCTTACGGCGAAGCCACCGAGCCCGCACACACGCCACCGACGCTGTACGCCGGCGCCGCGCCGGCCGGGCATCGATGGGCCATGACCATCGACCTCGCCGCGTGCATCGGGTGCAATGCCTGTACGGTCGCCTGCCAGGCCGAAAACAACATTCCCGTCGTGGGCAAGGCGGAGGTGGCGCGTGGACGACGCATGCACTGGATTCGCGTGGACGCCTACTTCCAGGGAAGCGCTGTCGCGCCCGAGGCATTCCACCAGCCCGTGCCGTGCATGCATTGCGAGCACGCGCCGTGCGAGGTCGTGTGTCCGGTGGAAGCCACCGTGCATGACAGCGAGGGCCTCAACCTGCAGGTCTATAACCGCTGCATCGGCACGCGCTTCTGTGCGAATAACTGTCCGTACAAGGTCCGTCGGTTCAATTTCCTACAGTATGCAGACCTCGTCAGCGAAAGCCTGAAGGCGATGCGCAATCCGGAGGTCACGGTGCGCAATAAAGGGGTGATGGAGAAATGCACGTACTGTGTCCAGCGCATCGAGCGCGCCCATGCTGCGGCAAGCCGCGATCATCACGATATCGCCGAGGTGACGACGGCCTGCCAGGACGCCTGCCCCACGCGCGCAATCAGCTTCGGCGATCTGGAGAAGCCCAACCCCGAGCTGGCCGGGGCACGCGCGTCGGGCCGCCACTATGTGCTGCTTGAGGAACTCAATACGCGCCCGCGAACCACGTATCTGGCTGCCATCCGGCAGCGTCACCCTGAGTGGCCCGCGACATGAGCCGCTTCGCATGCATGGGCCCCGCCGCTCTTACCGACCACGTGACCGGCCTGCTTCTACGCCGACGCGCCGGGCGCGTGTGGTGGTCGGTCTTTGCCGTGGCACTCGCCCTTACTCTGGCGTTGGTCGCAGGCATTGTCGTCCTCCTGCACGAAGGGGTCGGCATCTGGGGCAATAACATGCCCGTGGCGTGGGCCTTCGACATCACCAACTATGTCTGGTGGATCGGCATCGCCATGGCGGGCACTTTTATTTCCGCCGCGCTTTACCTTACCTCGCAACCGTGGCGCGCCGCCCTGGCTCGGCATGCCGAGGCCATGACGCTGTTTGCGCTTTTCGTCTCCAGCCTGTTCCCGGTGCTGCATCTGGGACGGCCTTACTTCGCCTACTGGATCGCGCCCTACCCGGACAAGATGGGCCTGTGGCCGCAGTGGCGCAGCGCGCTCACGTGGGACTTCTTTGCCATCGGCACGTATGTGATCGTCTCGGTGATCTATTTCTTTGTCTCGCTGGTGCCCGATGCCGCGGCCGTGCGCGATCGGGCAACCACACGGGGCAAACAGGTGTTCTACGCGTTGCTGGCCATGGGCTGGCGTGGCGAGGCACGCGAATGGCGCGTGCACGGCCAGCTCAGTCGACTGCTCGCGATCATCGCGGTGCCCTTGGTGTTCTCGGTCCATAGCATGGTGGCGCTGGATTTCTCCGAAGGCTACCTGCCGGGCTGGCACTCTACCGTCTTCCCGCCCTTCTTTATCGCCGGCGCCCTCTTCTCCGGCACGGCGATGGTCGCCCTGCTCAGCCTGCCATTGCGCCATGGCTACGGCCTGCGGGACGTCATCACCGATGATCACCTGGACAAGCTGGGCAAACTGCTGCTCGCGGCGGGCTGGGTCGTCATCTACGGCTACGCCAGCGAGATATTCCTCGCGTTGTACCGAGGCGCCCCGGACGAGCTGGCCGTGATGCACAACCGTATGACGGGCTCGTACGCGTGGACGTTCTGGCTGACGATGGCGTGCAACGTGCTCGCCATCCAAGTGCTGTGGTCGCGGCGCCTGCGACGTTCGCCGTGGACGCTGGGGGCCGTGTCGGCGCTTGTCCTGGTCGGGATGTGGATGGAACGCTTCATGCTGATCGTCACCGTGCTCTATCGGAGCGGTCTGCCGCCTGCATGGGGCAGTTTCCATCCCACGATTTGGGACTTCGTCTTCCTGTTCGGCTCATGCGGGCTTTTCGCGCTGCTCTTCCTCGTATTCATGCGCCTGCTTCCAGTGGTATCGCTGGCCGAACTGCGCAGGGAACGGGCGTCATGAAAACCTACGGGATGCTCGCCGAGTTCCCGACGGTCGACGCGCTACGGTCGGCGCGGGCCGCCCTATCGACGCAAGGCTATGGCTCCCTGGAATCGTTTACCCCGTGGCCCGTCGACGATGCGCCGGTGCGGCGCACGGACGCCATGTCACGCGCAGTGCTTGTCGCGTTCATCGCTGGCATCGCGGTGGGATTGGGCATGCAGTACATCGCTGCCGTGCACGCGTACCCCATCGATGTCGGCGGCCGGCCGCCGGCCAGCTGGCCGGCGTTCGCGCCCGCGGCCGTTGAAGTGGGCATGCTCTTCGCCGCGCTGGCCGCGCTGGCAACGTTCTGCCTTCGCACCGGCCTTCCACGGCTGTATCGACCCGAGTTCAACGTCGCTTGGTTCGACGAAGCCAGCCGTGCCGGCTTTCTCCTGCTCGTGCGTGCGAACGACCCGCTATGGGACGAGCATCGCTGCGCCCGGGACATCGCCGCGTTGCAGCCGTTGCGCTACGCGCTGGTGCCCGCATGACTGCGCCTCGCCTGATGCTGCTTGGCGTACTGCTTGCACTGGGGGGCTGCGAACGCGGCATGCACGACATGTATGACCAGCCTCGCTATAAGCGGGGTGGCGAGGCGCCGCTCTTTAAGGACGCCGTCGCGGCGCGAGAGGTGCCGGCGGGCGCCGTTCCGGTGAGTCAGCCATCCGATCCGGTGCCGTCGCCGCTTGCACGACTGGAACGGGGGCGCGAGCGGTACACGATTTACTGCGCGCCCTGCCACGGCACCGCGGGTGACGGTGACGGCATGGTGGTGCGGCGCGGCTTCCCCGCCCCACCGTCGTATCACCAAGCCCGGCTTCGCCAAGCGGACGATCAGCATCTCGAGGATGTGATCGCGCACGGGTGGGGCATCATGTATCCCTACGGCGATCGCGTCGAGCCGTCGGACCGCGTGGCGATCGTTGCCTACATCCGCGCACTGCAGTTCAGTCGCGAGGTACCCGTGGACCGTCTTGAACCGCAAGATCTTCAACGGCTCAAGGCCCTGGATGCCGCGGAGACCCGCCGATGATCGAGCGTGTGCTCATTGTTGCGATGGTGCTCTTCGCGGGCGTGGGCGCTGGCAGCGTGGCGTGGCGGGCAATCGCCGCCTTAACGGGCGGCGCCTGGGGCGCCTCCTTTAACGACGCATGGCGGCGAATGGCATGGCTGCTACTCCCCGGCGCCGTGTCGGCGGCGGCCTGCCTAGTGTGCTCTGGCCGACTCTTCCCGGCGGAGGCGCACGTCTCCGTGACGTGGCTGATAATTCGCACGGTCGGTGTCTTTGTCGTGTGGGGTGCCGGCGCGGTGTTCGCGTCTCGCATGCCAGGACCTGTCCTGATCGCTTGGGGCTTTGCTTGCCTTCTCTTTGCGACCGACTGGATCGTGGGCCCCCAGACACCGTGGTCATCCACGGCAAGCGGGATGACCGTGGCGACGGCTCAATTGGCATCGGCATTCGCCCTGTCGGTCGTCAGCGTTTTGCCCAGGACGAGGGAGTGCGGAAAGGCGCTTGCAACCGATGCAGCTGGCCTCATGGTCTGCCTGGCGCTGGCCTGGGTCTACCTTGCCGGCGTGGACTACCTCACCGCCTGGGTGGCCGACCTTCCCGACGAAGCGCGCTGGTACCTTCCGCGTACGCGAGGGCCGTGGGCGACCCTCATCATCGCGGCGCTCGTGCTCTACGTGATCCTGCCGATCCTTGCCGTGCTTCCGGCCCGGTGGCGCATGCAGGCCCCAGGACTACGTCTTGCCGCCACATCGATGCTATTAGGCCAGGCCTGCTACGTCGCCTGGATGGTCCTGCCATGAATCACCAACCCAATCGCATCGCTGCCCGCTCGCTGACGGTGATCGGCGGCGCCCTCGGCGCAGCGGTGCTGGTCGTCATGACGCTCTGCTGGTTCCTTTGGCACGAATACGCCCAGGCGCCGTTTCAACCCATTCCCCCCGTCCCTTCGCCGCGGCTGCAAGCCCATCCGGCCGCCGACCTGGCGGCGGTCAGGGCGAATCAGGCTCGCGCGGATGGCTATGGCTGGGTCAACGCGCAGCACACGGTGGCGCGCGTTCCGGTGGAGCGCGCCATGGCGATCATGGCCAGGGAGGAACAGCCATGATCGGCTTTCGCGTTCTGGCTTGGGGCGTTTTCGCTCTGACGGCTCTAGCGGCCCTCGCCGCCCACGCAGTGCCCTCGCTGCCGCCGCCGGCGGACCTCAAACAGCGCGTCGCCTTCGAGCAGCACCTTGGGAGCCGCATGCCCGTCGATGCGCCACTGGTCGATGCCGATGGACACCCCACTCATCTCGCCGCGATAGCGGACGGTAAGCCACTTGTCGTGGCCTTCGGCTACTACCGCTGCCCGAACTTGTGCGATGTCACCTTGCATGCCCTCGCTCACGCGGTGGCAGGAATGCAGCTATCACCGGCTGAGGACTATCGTATCGTCTTCATCAGCATCGATCCCCGTGAAACGCCAACTGACGCGCGCAAGGCGCGGAACATGCTCGCCGCCATGGGGCCCGGTGGTCACGTCGAGAACTGGACGTTTGCCACGGCAGGGGACGCAGCGATCCGCCAGCTCACCGATGCCGCCGGCGTTCGCTATTTCTACGACGCACGCAACGAGCAGTTCACCCACCCTGCGGGGGCCATCATCCTTACAGGCCAGGGGCGCATTGCACAGTACTTCTTCGGAGTGAGTTACCCGCCGCGTTCGCTGTCGCTCGCTCTGATCGAAGCCTCGCAAGGCCAGCTCGGCACGGTCATCGACCAGCTGGTGCTCTTCTGCTGCGGGTATGACCCCGCGACGGGTCGCTATAGCCTGCTGGTGTCACGGTTGATGATGCTGCTGGGCTCCGGGTTTGTCATCGCCATGGCCCGGCTGTGGTGGCAGTTGCGCAGGAGATCTGCATGATGCTGCTGCCGCGTGCATCCAACTTCGGCACGGAGATCGATTCGCTGTTTAATGCCTTGCTTGGGCTGAGCGTCGTCGTCATCCTGGCTGTGTTCATCACCATGCTCGTCTTCACCGTACGATTCCGACGGGGCCGTGACGTGGATCGAAGCGGCGAGTCGCACCGCCAGCTGGGCATCGAGCTGGCCTGGACACTGATCCCCTTCGCGCTGTTCGTCGGTATTTTCGTCTGGAGCATTCGGCTCTGGGTCGACTTGCGCACACCGCCCCGCGATGCCGAGGTGGTGTACGTCATCGGCAAACAGTGGATGTGGGAGTTCGAACATCCCGGTGGCCAGCGGGAAATCAATACGCTGCATCTGGCCAGTGGCCAGCCGGTCCGCTTGGTGATGACCTCGCAGGACGTGATCCACGACGTGTCCATTCCGGCCTTTCGCGTCAAACAGGACGTGCTGCCCGGGCGGTACACGGACCAGTGGTTCACGCCCACCCGCGCCGGAACCTACGACCTGTTCTGCGCCGAATATTGCGGGACCGACCATTCGCACATGGGCGGGACCGTGGTCGTGCAAAGCCCCGAGGATCACGCCGCCTGGCTGGCTGGCCACGGATCACAGACGTTGGCGATGCAGGGCCGCGCGCTGTTCATGCGCTATGGCTGCGCCGGCTGCCACGATGAAGGGGCAACCGTGCATGCGCCGGCACTGAACGGCCTGTTCGGCAGCACCGTGCCGCTTGCCGATGGCCGCCAGGTCCGTGCCGACGACCGTTACCTGCACGACAGCATTACCCTGCCTGCCAGCGAGGTGGCGGCAGGCTATGCGCCTATCATGCCCAGTTATCAGAACCGCATCAGCGAGGCAGACATCCTCGCCCTCATCGCGTACCTCAAAGTCCGCGGCACGGACCAGGAGCCTGCCCATGCCCGCTGAACACGCTGCACCTAGCTACCTGGTCGATGGATCGACCTTGCGCTCGTGGCTCTTTACGCATGATCACAAACGCATCGCCATCCTCTATGCGGTGGCGATTACGTTCTTCTTCATCCTCGGTGGCCTGGCCGCCGCGCTGATTCGCCTGGAACTGGCGACGCCGCAGGGCGATGTCATCAGTGCGGAAACCTACAACAAGACCTTCACCTTCCACGGTGTGGTGATGGTCTGGTTCTTCCTGATTCCCTCGATTCCCAACACGCTGGGAAACTTTCTCCTGCCCCTGATGATCGGTGCGCGCGATGTCGCCTTCCCGAGGTTGAACCTGTTCAGCTGGTACCTGTATATGGTCGGCGGCTTGTTCACCGTCGCGTGTCTGCTCTTGGGCGGGGTCGATACCGGCTGGACGTTTTACACGCCCTTCTCGACCCTGTTCTCCAATTCCCATGTCGTTCTAGCCGTCGTCGGCGTGTTTATCGTGGGGTTCTCGTCGATCCTCACGGGTCTGAATTTCATTGTCACCATCCATACGATGCGTACCCGGGGCATGACCTGGTTCCGGCTGCCACTCTTCGTCTGGTCGATGTACGGCGTGTCCCTGGTCATGATGCTGGCCACGCCCGTGCTCGCCATGACCCTGGCCCTGCTCGCGGCCGAGCGGCTGTTCGGCGTCGGGATATTCGACCCGTCCCTCGGGGGTGACCCGGTCCTCTTTCAGCACTTCTTCTGGTTCTACTCCCATCCGGCGGTGTACATCATGGTGCTGCCGTCCATGGGCGTGGTGAGCGAACTCATCACCGCCAGCGTGCGCCGCCGCATCTTCGGCTACCGTTTCATGGTGTACTCGATCATCGGCATTGCCGTAGTCGGGTTCCTCGTCTGGGGACACCACATGTTCGTTGCGGGCCAGTCCATGTATGCCAGCATCGTGTTTTCGATCCTCAGTTTTATCATTGCCGTGCCATCCGCCATCAAGGTGTTCAACTGGACGGCGACGCTCTACAAGGGCGATATCGCCTTTGGAGCGCCCATGATCTATGCCCTGGGCTTCGTCGGCCTGTTCATGATCGGCGGGCTCACGGGTCTCTTCCTGGCGGCCACCGCGCTCGACGTCACCTTGACCGACACCTACTTCGTGGTGGCCCACTTTCACTACATCATGGTCGGTGGCGCGGTGATGGCCTACCTGGGTGGCATCCACTTCTGGTGGCCAAAGATCACCGGTCGGATGTATTCCGAGGCGTGGGCCCGGTTCGCCGCGATCCTGATGTTCCTGGGCTTCAACCTGACGTTCTTTCCGCAGTTCATCGCGGGCGCCGAAGGGATGCCGCGGCGCTACTACCAGTACCCGCCCGAGTATGCCCTGCTCAACGTGCTCTCGTCCGCCGGCTCCGTGTTGCTGGCCGCGGCGTACCTTCTGCCGATTGGGTATTTCCTGTGGTCGTTGCGCTACGGGGAGCAGGCCACGGCGAACCCCTGGGAGGCGGCGGGTCTGGAGTGGGAGACAGCGTCACCGCCGCCCACGCACAACTTCGACATTCCGATCGTCGTTACCGACGGGCCCTATGCGTATACGCATCCATGACACCCCGTCCCAGCCACCTCGCCGAGCAGTTCGACGACGCCTCGCAGCAACGCGAGGCGTCGACGCTGGGCATGTGGGTGTTCCTGGCAACGGAAATCCTTTTCTTCGGGGTGCTCTTCGCCGGTTACACGGTCATGCGCCTTCTGTGGGGGGAAGCGTTCGCCACCGCGAGCCGGCATACGGACCTGTGGCTAGGAACCATCGAGACCGGCATGTTGCTGGTGAGCAGCTTTACCATGGTGATGGCGATCCGGGCGGTGCAGCTCGCGCAACCGCGTGGGGCATCGATGCTATTGCTCGCCACCGCGCTGCTTGGGGTGGCCTTCCTCGTCATCCACGGCGTCGAGTACATCGACGATTACCACGCGGGCGTCATCCCGGGTGTGCGCTATGACGAACCCGGTGTCACCGGCGCGCACGAGAAACTGTTCTTCCTCTTGTATTACGTGACCACCCTCTTCCACGGGTTGCACGTCTTCATCGGCGTCGTGCTGGTGACGGTGATGGCAGTCCGCGTCCGGCGCAACGCCTTCGGCCCCGGATACTACACGCCGCTCGAAGTGGTGGGCTTGTACTGGCACCTCGTGGACATCGTGTGGATCTTTGTCTTCCCGCTCTACTACCAGGTGGGTCGCTCGTGAGCGCGGCCGCGCCCAAAGAACGGAGGTTCGTCTTCGCGCTTCTCGCGCTGGCGGCTCTGCTCACGGCCAGCGTCGTGCTCTCACGCATGCGGTTGGGACCATGGAATCCCGTGCTGGCGGTGGGGATCGCCGTTGCGAAGGCTGCGATCGTGGTCATGGTGTTCATGCGCCCCGGCGAAGGTGGGCCGAGCGCCCGCTTCGCGCTCGCCTTTGGCATCGCCTGGGTCGGCATCCTGATCATGCTGACGCTCAGTGACTTCCTGCTCCGGACGAATTAGCCGGCGCGACGAATCCGTACCGGCACGCCCTTCGCCGCCGGCGTCTTCGACGCCTCGTCGTGATACCAGAGCGGGACCAGCGGATTCATCTCGGGGTAGTAGCCGCCGACGCAGCCCCTGGGAAGATTGAACGCCGTCACCGTGAGGCCCTCCACCTCCCTCGTCACGCCGTCACCCGCATCGGTGACCAGGGTCACTAGGTCGCCGGGCCGCAGGCCCTGACCGGCGATATCGTCCGGCGACATCAGAAGGACCATGCGTGAGCCTTCCAGCCCACGCAGGCGATCGCTGAATCCATAGATCGTGGTGTTGAACTGGTCGTTTGAACGCATGGTGATGAGGTGCAGCCTGCCTTCCGCATCACCGATGCCCAGGGCAGTCTGGACAGTGGGCGTGGTGAATTCCGCCTTGCCGCTTTCCGTTTTCCATTGGCGCTCGTGGGCGGGGTTGCCCCGGTAGAAGCCACCGTTGTGAAACATCCGCGCCGAGTAATCGCGGAACATATCCGGGTAGGTCGCCTCGATCAACGTCCGGATACGCGCGTAATCGCCGCTCCAGTCCAGCCAGGGGCGCTTCGGATGTGCAGGCAGCACAGCGTTCGCGATGCTGGCCACGATGGCTGTCTCGGAACGCAGGTGTGGGCTGGCCGGTGTGGCGTGTCCCATGGAACCGTGGATGTGACTGAAACTGTCCTCGATGGACACGGCTTGCGGAACACCCGCCTGGACGTCGGTCTCGGAGCGGGCGAGGCACGGCAGCAGGTAACTGGCTTTGCCGTGCACCACGTGGCTACGGTTGAGCTTGGTGGCGACGTAGACGGTAAGGTCCAGGCCGCGCCAGGCCGGTTCCATGCAATCTCGGTCGGGGATCGCGCGCACAAAGTTGCCGCCGAGGCTGACGAACGCCTTGACCGACCCGTCTTTCACGCCCTCGCACACCTCGACCGTGGTCCGCCCTTTTTCGCGCGGCGGCTCGAACGCGAATAGTTCCGCGAGGCGATCCAGCGGCACCAGCTCGGGCTTTTCGGAAATGCCGACCGTGCGCTGTCCCTGCACATTGGAATGGCCGCGCACGGGACAGATCCCGGCGCCCTGGCGCCCGATGTTCCCGCGCAGGAGCAAAAGATTGACGAGCATGCCGATACTTTGCGAGCCATGGACATGCTGGGTCAGTCCCATGCCATAGACACCGATGACGTTCCGGGCCCCGCAGTAGACATCCGCCGCGGCCTCGAGGTCGGACCGACTGAGTCCCGAGTGCCGTTCGATGTCGTCCCACGAGGCCTGCGCGGCGGCCTCGGCGAAGGTATGAAAGCCTGAGGTGTGTTCCTCGATGAAAGCGCGATCGAGAAGCCCTTCGCCGCCTGCATTACGTAGCGCAGCGTCCCGCGCCAACACGTGCTTGCACATGCCCATCAGGGCAGAAATGTCACCGCCGGGCCGCACCTGTAGGTACATGTGCGACAGGTCCGTCGGTGTCTGGGTCACCATCTGCAGTGGATTTTGCGGATTGATGAAATGCAGCAGGCCAGCTTCGCGGACCGGATTGAAGGTGATGATCTTGCAACCTCGCCTCACGGCGTCCTGCAGTGGATGAAGAAAGCGTGGGCTATTGGAGCCAGGGTTCTGCCCAAAGTAGAAGATGGCATCGCAATGTTCAAAATCTTCAAGGACGCACGTCCCCACGGGCGAGCCGGTCACCTTTTTGAGGCCCACCGATGTCGTCTCGTGGCACATGTTCGAGCTGTCGGGAAGATTGTTGTTGCCATAGACGCGCGCCATGAGCGCGTAAAGGTACGATGCTTCGAGCGACGCTTTCCCCGATGCATAAAACACCGCTTCCGGGGGCGACAGCTGCTTGAGTGCCTGACCGATGCCTTGGAAGGCCTCATCCCACGTGCAGGCCACGTACCGGTCGGCCGACGCGTCGTAGCGTAGCGGCTCGGTTAGTCGGCCAACCATTTCGAGGTCATGGTCGTGCCAGGTGCGTAGTTCGCTGACGGTGTGAGCCTGGAAGAACGCCGGCGTGCAGCGATCGGTGGTCAGCTCCCATATCGTCGACTTAGCCCCATTCTCGCAAAACTCGAAAAGGTGCGGGCTGGCGGGCTTGCCCCAGGCGCACGAGGTGCACATGAAGCCCCGCGGCTTGTTTTGCCGCCGCAGGGTCGCCAGAGCGCCGTCTGGGTGTTCCCTGGCGTAGACCTTGCCCATGCCGGACACAGAACCCCATCCGCCGGCAGTTTCCTCGGGCGGGATGGCGGCGACATCATCAGTGCGGGACGTCATCGGCATCCCCTGCCTAGCGCACGCCTTCGTCGCGCTTGGATGCCTTGTCCATTTTCTCCTCGCCTTTCTGAATCTTTGCGTCGCGTTTGTCCTGCTGGGGCTTGTCCTGCTTGGCGACATAATTGAGATTGCGATCGCCCGATTGCACCTTGTGCTTCTGGTCAGCCATGTCTATCTCCTCAGCCCTGGTCTTCGTTGTCATGCTCTTGCTGCGGCGACTCCTTTGGCGCGGGCTTCTTTTCCACGCGGTTAGCCGTGGCTTCGTCGTAGCGAAGGGGCGACGTGTCGGCCGCGCCCGGCTTATCGGTTTTCGTCTTCGGGTTTTCCCGGTTCATGGCCTTCTCCTTAGACTGAGCGGCGACCATGGACCTCGGGACGCATGGATCGCGTTGAGTCTGAGGCGGTTGCCGTTCACGCAACGTCGACCATACGGTCAGCGACGACGAGTGCTCGCGACGGCTGAGAAGATCAGGGCGCTTTGTCGCTGCCGCCGGTGGCTTCGGCATGAATGTAGCCAAGCCTCCGTGCCGCGGAGCGCGCATTCCGGCACCGGCCCGGAGACTTTCTCGTCATGCCTGCCCGCGATCCAACGGTGCGGATGCCTCTCGATAATATTCCACGGCAAGACTTCGCGTGGCTCCTGCGCGATGTCAGCGACGACTTGCGACGCGCGTGTACGCTTGGCCAAGCAAATGTTCCTCGGCGATGGTCCGAAGGTCGTGGAGGCCGGCGCACTTACTGCCCGGCGACCACGCCCTGGGAGGCCGGCGAAATGGCGTTCTGTCTGAAGGGATCACTTCGCTTTTGACGTCAGGTGGGTCGCGACTGACCGCGTGGTGTTAAGGGGCGGTGAAAGCGGGATAATCCGCCGCAGCCGTTGAGCCGCTACCGCCTGGTATTGCAGTGCGATGCGCAGGACTTCGCGCGCGGTTCATCGCGACATACCGACCATCAGCCCATGGGTCTCATGCCATGGTTCCTCGCCGTCGGTGTTCTGCTGGTCATTACCTCGGTAGCGTCGGGGTGGATACGGCGCGGGCCAATTACGGCGTTCGCCGTCTATCTCATCGCCGGGGTGATAGCGGGGCCGGCCCTACTCGGGGTGGCTCGGTTGACCTTCGACACCTTCAATGCCGGTTGGCTGCGCATTGCAACGGAAACAGGGTTGGTTGTCTCGTTATTTATAACCGGGCTTAAAATCCGTGTGCCCTTTCGGCACATCGGATGGCGTACAGCCTTGTGCCTAGCCATGCCGGCGATGGTGTTGACCGTCGGGGCCCTCGCCGTGCTGCTGCACCTGGGCTTCGAATGGTCATGGGGTGCTGCCTTGACCCTGGCGGCGATGCTTGCCCCGACGGACCCCGTGCTCGCCAGCTTGGTGTCTGTGGATGATGCCCGCGACGACGACGCGATGAGAGTCAGTCTCTCCGGCGAAGCCGGGCTCAACGACGGTACGGCATTGCCGTTTCTCGTGTTGGGTCTCGCGCTACTAGCGGGCGGTCCTGGTCAACGGGCCACTTCGTGGCTGCAATGGATTGGCATCGACGTCCTTTGGGAGTGCTTGGCGGGTACGGTAGTGGGGTTCGCCGTCGGTGCGGCCGTAGGCTTCATTGGTACACATCTCAGGCATGCCGCCAAGGACGTAGCGCCGAGTGACTCGCTGGCCTTAGGGATCATCGCCATGGCCTACGCGTTGAGCGAGATGGCCCATGCCTCGGGATTTCTGGCTGCATTTGCCGCAGGGGTTGGGCTGCGCCTGATCGAAGTCCGGGCGAGCCACATGGAGGAGGACGGCGACCAGCATGGTCTTATGGTGCATCCCGCAGCGCCGGCGGAGCAAAAGGTGCGGCCGAACGAACGGAGCAGTGCACACAATGCCGACCCTGCACAAACCGTCGGATGGATGGTATCGGATGCACTGTCGATCGGAGATACTGTAGAGCGTCTGATTGGCGCTGCGCTGGTTTTCATCGTCGGTATAGCCGCCATCCCGGCATTCACGTGGGTCGGCGTCATCGTTACTTCGTCCCTATTGCTCGTCATACGACCGCTCTCCGTTTGGATTTCGACTGTCGGACTGATGATCCCTTGGGAACGTCGCTTGCTAATTGGGTGGTTCGGAATTCGCGGGCTTGGGAGCCTGAATTATCTGGCCTACGCGCTGACCCATGGCCTTGACGGTCCAATAGGAACGACTATCGCGGGCATTGTCCTGACGGCTGTCGCCCTCAGTGTGGTCACCCACGGAGTCTCCACCACGCCGCTGATGATATGGCGACAACGCGCGCTCCAACGGCGGCCGCATCTCGAGTAGCGAGCCCTACCAGGCGTTCCGGTCATGAGGTTGTTAAGCCCCAGTTCGATCCATCAGAACGGTCGGCATAGTGCGGCAGTCAAAGTCGCGCCGATGCCGGCCGTAGCCGCAAGAATGCGTGAGACCTGCTCGTTGCATCGATGTACGCACGAACCACGGCGTGAAACATGAATTCACGCCCCAGACATCGCTGTCACGCAGGGGAGGAGAAAGTACGTCAAGGCCGAGCACCCGCTGGGCCGGCTGATGGAGGGGAGAGCTACGCATGCCCGGAAATGCCCCGCCAACGCCCAAATTGGATATTCCGCCACGATCGGAAGCAGCGCCGGAGGAAATGCCGCTTCC
This sequence comes from Luteibacter sp. NPDC104163, assembly GCF_055584245.1. NCBI lineage: Bacteria > Pseudomonadati > Pseudomonadota > Gammaproteobacteria > Lysobacterales > Rhodanobacteraceae > Luteibacter > Luteibacter sp. NPDC104163. The sequence goes on along the minus strand of NZ_JBVJMK010000005.1, from coordinate 130,057 downwards.
AACCGACCCCAAGACAGCTTTTCTTGGAGCTCTCACGGTCATGGCTGCTCTGGCTTGCGCCTACGTTGCGCGAGAGTTCCTCTTACCAATCGTCTTAGCGTTCGTGCTCAAATTACTGCTTCAGCCGTTGATGCGCTTGCTCGCTCAATTGCGAGTGCCTCGCCCCGTTGCGGCGCTCTTGTTGATCCTGGCGTTATGGGCATTGCTAGTAGGCGTTGGCAGTATCCTGAGCGGCCCCGCGCAGAACTGGGCAAGTCGTCTCCCGGAGAGTCTTCCCCGGCTCCAAGAACGCGTCAAGTTCATCAGCGGCCCGCTAGACAGCATGAAGGACATGCTAACGCACGCGAAAGGTATGCTCGGGGCATCATCGCCCGAAGCCGCGGCGAACACGGCGCTCTCGGGCGCAGACATGCAAGGGGCCATAGTTGCTGGCGTCCAGACATTCGCGTCCGAGTTCCTCACGATGTTTCTCGTGCTTTTCTTTTTGCTCAACTCAGGGGATACGTTTTTACGCCGCTTGGTCGAGGTCATGCCCCGCTTTCGAGACAAGCGCCAAGTCATCGACATCGCATGGAAGGTCGAAGGCGATGTGTCGTCTTATCTCGTCACCATCACAGTAATGAACCTTCTGGTGGGGGTGGCCACGGGAGTGTCGATGTGGGCACTCGGATTGCAGGACCCACTACTCTGGGGATCGGTGGCATTCCTTCTTAATTACGTTCCTATCCTCGGGCCCCTCGTTGGCGTAGTGACCTTCCTGGGTGTGGGTATGCTCGCGTTAGATCCGCTGTGGAAGGCCTTCATGCCCATGGTGCTTTACGGGGCCATCCATATCTTGGAGGGCGAAACAATCACACCGATGCTTTTGGCGCGACGATTCACCCTCAATCCAGTGATTGTGATCATATCGCTGCTTTTCTGGGACTGGATGTGGGGCGTGCCAGGGGCGATCCTTGCGGTGCCCATGCTGGCGATCACGAAGATTCTCTGTGATGGCATACGGCCGTTGGCGGCATTTGGTCACTTTCTGGAGGGTGAGAAAGGCGCGTCAGTAGACGCCGAACAGGTCTAGGTGCCGATCTCGCGCCTTGGCCTACAATCTATTCTGCGTAGACCATTGTGCTGCGAAGACTGCCGTCGCATCACCAGTTCCACCGAAGTCCCACCTTGCCATCCCAGGCATCGAAGCTCACATTGAAGCCGCGCTGGTAGCCGACGTTCGCATAGACGGAGAAGTTCGCGTCGAGCTGCCAGGTCAAGCCGGCGTTGAGCTGCCACCAGTTGCCCTTGAGGTCGGCTTTGAAAGGCACGTATCCCTCCGCTGAAGAGAATTCCGTCACCGGCTGTCCGCGGAGTTCTCGCCACAGGTTCGCCCGCAGCCAACCGGTGAACAGGCGCCTTATGCCACCGCGATCAGGCTCGAGCGTCCAGGTGTTGGCCCAGCGTAGACCGACGCGTGCCGCCAGTGAATCCATGTTGCGAAAGCGAACGTTGGCCGCTGGGTCCGATGCCGAATCGCTATCCACTGTTTGATAGACGATTTGCGCCTGCGGCTCGAGGACACGAGTCTCGTCGTGGAACGGGTAACCGCCTTCCAATGAAGCAGCCCAGCCGAATCCCTGGCGCTGGAGCGTGTAATCGCCCAACGAGCGCGCCGTCGCCTTCGCCCAAGTGCCCTGCCAGATGGCATCGAGGTACGGTCCTTCCTGCCAGAAGTGAGTCCAGTACAGACCCAGTGACGTGGCCTTGACGGCGTCGCTGCCGGCATACACGCCGTTGAAATGCGTGACGTCACTCTGTATGCGCCCCTGCGCCGCATAGAAGCCGGCATGATCGCGCTGCTCGTTGTCATGCTCCTCGGCATAGACGTCCAGGCCCGCTTGCAGGGCGAGGAGATCGTAGTCGTAGTGCGGGCCCCCAGTTCCATAAATGCCGCGACGATCGCCGTCCGCGTCCCCGCTCTCCCCAACGACGCGGACCCATGCACCGTTGAGGGTGGTCCGGGAGCGCAGGTCATCGCGGTCGCGTAACTGCTCCTCCTCGCCGATGCGCTCATGCATATTGCCGAGGGTTGCCCAGCCGTAGCGGAGCGCCAGAGCGGGCAGCGCGGTGTACAGCGAGACCTCCGCCCTGTACTCGGGTGGTGCAAGCGGTGACGGCTGGGGGCCCGGCGGTGTGGGAACGGGCGCCGGTGGGTCCGGGGTCGGCGCAGGCGGCGTCGGCGCAGGGGGAGCTGCCGGATCCGGGTCCGGTATTGGCCCTGGGGGCGTCGGCGGCGGAGGCGGCGCCGGGGGCGCGGGCGGTTCGGGCGGGGCGGGTGGATTGGGACCGGGGCACGGGGGCGAGGGCGCACCCGCCGCCGAACAGTCAAGCGCACTGCGCAGGAACCAGAAATCCCCTACGTCGCCCGTACTACCGCCACGTGCAAGTCGATACTCGTAGGGGCCCGCAGCCACGCGCCCCGCGAGGGAGAACGCGCCCGGAGCGGTGGTTCCGCCGGATTCGACTTCGACCACCGGAATGCCGTCGGCCGTGGTCAACGCGCCGGCGCCGCCGGCGTTGGTAACGCTCAAGTGGGTCGTCCCACTGGCCGTGCCACCGATGATGACGAGCTTGTCGGACGGTGAATTGTCCAGGCCCAGAAAGGTATGGATACTCAGCGTGCCGCCGTTGCCCTCATAATTGCGCACAAAAAGCGTCTTATAGACATCGTTAGTCGGGGTCGTGAACTCGACGAGACCGGCGTTGGTCAACCGCTGGGTTAACAGGGAATCGGCGGGAATGGTCCAGGTGCTCGTGCCATCGACGTCAACATTGCTTGCGTAGTAGGCCTGCCCAGTCCAGTGCGATTGGTCCGCCAGATGAAGGTTGGCGGTGCTGTTGCTGTCCGCCTCGGCGAGCCCATTGAGTTCGACGCCGCCGTTCGCGTATACATCGGCCACGGTCGGCTGTTTTTGCACGGCGTTCGGATAGCGATACGCGTAAAGCAAAGCGTCCTGGCCGCTCACTCGTGCGCCCCCATCGAGATCCACGCGGAGCGGGCCTTCAGCGTCGATGGCGGTGGCTTCGGTCGACAGCACCCCGCCACTCATTGAGAACTGGTTGGTGAGCGCGGTCGACCAGTTCCGCGAGAACACACCGGAGGTGCTGCTCCCGGTGGCAGTCACCGTCGTCCGCGCCAGTGCAATGGTCGCCGGGGTCAGTGCGGTCGAGGTGGGCGGATTGTCAAAAGTGTATAGCAATGCGGCAGCATTTCCGCCCTGGGTCGTCACGGTCGAATCCGCGCCGGTAATCGTGCCGTTGGAAAAGGCTTCGAGCCCGAACGAGCCGGGTCCGGTTGTGGTAATGGTATTGCCGAAAAGGTCAATGCGGCTGGGAACGGTACCGTTCAATCCAGCGTAGGCGCCGACACCGTTCGTTGAGCTGACGTTAACGGTCGTGCCCGTACTCGAGATAGACCCGCCGTCTGCCTTAAGGCCAGCGATGAGCGATGAGCCCGTGACACTGAAGGTGGAGCCGACGGAACCGGACGTGCTTACAAGCCGGCCACTGGTCAGGGTGTAGAACGCTGCATTCGTCGAAGCGGCGACGTTGATGGTGTTGGTGCCGGTGAGCGTGATGATACTGCCGTCACGGGCCCATGCCCCGGTGGCCGCGCCGTTGCCCAACACGGAGAAGCTGTCGAGCGCCACGCTGCTGCCTTTGATGGCAACGATGCCGGTACCGGAAGCCCCGGACGTCTGCGTGCCGTCGAAACGCACGACGAGACCGGAGCCGAGGACGCCCGCCGCGATGACGGTGTTGTCGGCCGTCACGCCAATGCTGCTCGGTCCGTTCATCTGAAGCGTGGTGGACGGCGCCAACGCCACCTGGCCACCGTTGTAGACATACATACCCATCGAGCCCGACCCCGTCATCGTTACGAAGGGGGCGAGGGTTGTGTCAATGCGGCTGCCTGCCCCCGACGCGCCCAAGGCCACTGCGTTGATCGCCGCCGTGCTGATTCGGTTGACCCCGGACAAATGAATCACACCGTCGGATTCGGCGATCGCACCATGGCCGGCGGTAACATTGGCCGACGCCGTCGCGATGTTGGTCACGCGCGTGCTATTCACGTTCAAGATCCCACCGCCAATGGCGACCAGCCCGGCGCCCACCCCTGTCGTACCGAGATTGCCGCCGGTCAGGTCCACCAGGCTGTTCGCGCCGTTCGCAATGACCGCGTGGCCGCCCGTGGTAAACACGTTGATGCCCCGGAGCACATTGACAGTGCCACCATTGACGAAGAGTCCATTACCGTTGACGGTACCAAAATAGATGGTGCCGGGCTGCGGCCCTGCTTGCATATTCACGACGAGGGTTCCGGCGGTTACCTGGACAGCAGGGCTCGCGCCTGTCGTTGCGATGGTGGTGTTGCCGACCACCGTCGTCGTACCCGAACTAACATTGAGCGTCGCGTCGTAACTGCCAGGGCCTACCGTCGTCTGCGCGGTCGCGTTAAGACCCACAAGGGACGCGATCAGACAACCTGACATGACGGAGTTCAGGCGATAGCTCCGGGACGCCTCCTTGATCTGTCGCCTGCCCATCAGCGCTGCTCCATAGTTCCCCTGACGTGACGCTCAATTAGCGTGCGGAAAGCAGATGCGCGCCACGGTAGTCGGGCGGCAACAGGTCTGCGTATAAATACCTACGTGTTCATGTATGCACGTTGCCTGGCTCTCCGGTCTTCCGCCGCAGGGCTCCTTCTTTTGGATGCAAAGGACGCCCCGCCTGATGCGATGCGCAGGTTGGTTTTCGTCATGAATCGACGTGGACGACCTGCGCACGTCGAGCGGCCCTGATGGTCATGTCCAGCGGCGTCCCGCGCAAATGGATGGCCCTCTTCACTCGGCCCAGCGCCTACCGCGCCCACCGCGCTTTCGGGTCCCACACTCGGGGCCGGACGGTCACCGAAGATATGATCACCCTACGCAAAGCCGCCGTCTGTGGCGTAGGAATTGCCTGGTCGCCGTTGCCCCATATAATCGTGACCGATCAGCTACAAAGGGGCGAGTTGAAATGTTCTGCCAGGATCGTCGCCGAAAGTCGGCATCGTGTATGCGGTCTTTCCGTCGCGCCGCGGCTTGGTCCCGGCTGCGCGGCCACTCATTGAATTCCTCGCCGAGCGCCTGAACGAAGCAAGCTAAAGGTTCAGGCAACGGCTGAGGTAGATAGCCGCCTAGATGCCTAGACGCCTCGCTCCTCCGGCCCGCGGTCGAGCCAGCCATGGGGGCGATTCATCGCCCACTCGATTTCCCGGGCCATCTTATCGGGCATGGCTTCTCCCTTGCGGATAAGGGCGACGGTACCGAGGCGCAAGCCAAGGAACTGATCGACCAGTACCTTCGACTCGATACCGTCGCCGTCAAGTTCGCGAAGAAGCAGTTCAAGATTTGCCCGCCGGTTGCGCTGGGTCATTGCCGACAGGCTAACGTCGCGATTTTTATCAGGGTGGTCCGTCATGATGGATCCTCGGCACCATGGGAGGTTCGCAGCTAGCGCGCGCCATCGCGCAATGCAGGGCCGGAAGGCTCCCCTGGGGTGCTGCAATGGTCCGTTTGACTTTACCGTAGTCCGGCCTGAATTTCCCCTTAGGCCAAGGCGGAAAGAGCTTTGTGTTTGGCGGGTCAGAATCACGTGCCGGAAAGAAGGATCCGGTGTCGCAATGGTCTCGGCGTGCCAGATGGACCGTCCACAATGGCTCCGCATCAACGCCAGGGCGGGCCTTCCCCCAGCGGCCAGTCCACTTTTCTCTCCTCACTGCAGCAAGACCTAAACAGCGGCGAACACCGGATGGGTGGGCGACTTTACCCGCGTTGATCCGTTGGATCACCAAATGCATGCGGTGGCTAGCGCGGATCGGCCCCCGGTCATTGCAGGCCATCAGCGGTACCCGCATTCGCCGACAAGGTGGCAACTTGACCTAGGCGTCTCGGCTTACGCCACACAGTGATATCAATGCGGGTTAGGCGTGAGCTGTGATGCTAGCGAGGGCAGCGTCGCCATGCGCCGCAACCGGTAAGCACGTATGTGTTGCCCTAAGCAGTGCTACCCCCGTTGGGCGCCGGATGGCGAACGAGAGCACCGACGGCCTCGGCCTTGCGGACGAGTTCAATCGCGTTGTGTACGTCGAACAGCTGATACAGTTGAAAGCGGTGGGATTCAAGCGTTCGGACCGATACCCCTAGCTCCGCGGCAGCCACCTTGTTCCGGAGGCCTTTTGCAAGCAGCCCGAGCACCTGAGACTGGCGCCGAGAGAGTTGGTAGATGTCTTTGATCTGCCCCTTCACCACCGCTGAGGGGACGCAGGGGCTCACGAATGCGCCGCCAGCAAGACACTGCGCGACGCCCGCGACCAATTCGGCGCTACTGCCGCTTTTCACTATGTAGCCGGAGGCTCCGGAACGGATCGCTTTTGCTACCAGCGACGGTTCGCTCTGTCCGCTCACAAACACGAACGGGGTTTGGTTCCCCGCATCGCGAAGGCTGGCCAAGGCGTCGATGACACTGCCATCGGCCATTGCAACCTCCGAGACTACAATATCCGGCACATGCGTACTGACCGCGTCGGCGAGCGCCCGCACCGAGTTGGCCAGGGCGGCCACCTGGACGGTGCGGTCAAGGAGTCGGGACAATGCCTCACTGACCATTCGGTGATGATCGGCAAGAACGGCCCGCGGCAGAACTGCCTCTATTTGCGGCTCCCCGCCATTGAAGTACATGCGCCCCCTCTGCTCGCGCCGCAACGGGCGCTAGCGTGCCTCGCGTTCATCCGGCGCGTCTGCCGAACATTTACTTAGACAATTTCGGCCGCGTTGCCGCCTCGCCCGTACCCCGCAAATAGTCGTCGCTGTTCGCGCGGGACCGTAATTCTACCTACGAATTACCGCTGTGTCTTCCGATGCGTAGCGGCCCGGACGCCATGGATCATGCGTCTCCAACCACGCAGAAGAGATATTCTCATGGAAGCGAAGTCCAAACCCAACATCCTGGTCATCATGGGTGACGATATCGGCTGGATGAACCCGAGTTGCTATCACCGCGGCATGATGGGCTACTGGACGCCCAACATCGACCGCATAGCCCATGAGGGCGCCCTGTTCACCGATTGGTACGGTCAGCAAAGCTGCACCGCGGGACGCGCGGCATTTATTACAGGGCAATGTCCAATACGCCCGGGCTTGACCAAGGTGGGACTGCCGGGCGCCGACATCGGCATCCAGGCAGAGGATCCAACGATTGCCGACGTGCTCGGCCCGCTTGGATACGTGTCCGGACAGTTTGGAAAGAATCATCTGGGCGACAAGAACAAGTACCTACCCACCGTTCACGGCTTCGCCGAATTCTTCGGCAACCTCTACCACCTCAATGCCGAAGAAGAACCTGAGGATCCGCAATACCCAAAGGATCCGCGTTTCAAGAGTTTGTTCGGACCGCGCGGCGTCCTGAGGGCGAGGGCCACCGACAAGGAGGATACAACCGACGAGCCGCGGCGGGGCACCGTCGGAAAGCAAGTCGTCGAGGACACCGGTCCGTTGACCAGAAAGCGCATGGAGACGGTCGACGAGGAGTTCGTTGCCGGTGCGCTGGATTTCATAGAGCGGCAGGCGAAAGCGGGGACGCCGTTCTTTTGCTACATGAACACCACGCGCATGCACGTTTGGACGCACCTGAAACCATCTTCACAGGGCGTGACGGGACTGGGTCTGTATCCCGATGGCATGGTCGAACTGGACGGATTCGTCGGCCAGTTCCTCGACAAACTGGATGCACTTGGCATTACGCAGGATACCATCGTCGTGTTCACCACCGACAACGGCGCTGAGGTGCTCAGCTATCCCGATGGTGGCCAAACGCCCTTCCGCGGTGAAAAAGCCACGAACTGGGAGGGTGCCTTTCGTGTGCCGATGGTGATCCGCTGGCCGGGCGTGATCGAACCCGGCTCGGTCATCAATGATATTTGCGCACACGAAGATCTTCTGCCCACCTTCGCCGCTGCGGCCGGTGACACCACGGTGAAGGAGCGTCTGCTCAAAGGCACGTCGTTGGGCGACAAATCCTTTCATGTTCACCTTGATGGCTACAACCTCAAGGACGCGCTACAGGCGCACCGCAATGGCCCGGTGAAAAAAGCAGAAGGTGCCGCGACAGGGCTGAGTTTCTCGGAACACTGGCCGCGCCAGGAGTTCATTTATTGGAACGACGATGGCCAACTGTGCGGCATACGATTGAAGAACATCAAACTGAACTTTCTTCAGCAGCTGCACAAGGGGCTCGACGTCTGGACGCGCGAATTCACCAACTACCGCATCCCACGCGCCTATAACCTCCGTTCGGATCCTTTCGAGCGAGCGGACGAGACCGGTCTGCCGTTCCAGACGTCCAATCAACTGTTTTTCATTGTCCCCGCCCAAGCGGTTGTGGCCAGATGGTTGCAGTCGTTTAACGAATTTCCGCCTCGGCAGAAGTCGGCGAGCTTCAACGTTGACGACGTCGTTGAGAAGATTATGGATGCGGCGGCGAAAGGTCCTGGCCGCTAATATATCGGGAGAGTGCTATGACTATGTTCCGGATATGGCCGGCGCTGCTGGTGTTGGGCACGAGCGCCTTGGGCGGGTCGCCGGTAGCGATGGGCCAGAACGCACCCAACATGCCCGCCAGGAACCCTTGGCTCGCCGATAGCGTCTATCCCACTTCGCACTTTAATCCGGCGGCCACCGATGCGGTAGGGATCGCCGGACCGACGGCCGGCAAGAAGCTCACGGCGTCGGATGTCAAAACCGTGCCGACACTGATCACCTCGAACCCCACGATGAAACACGTAGGCACGGATATTGTTGCCTTTGCCAGCGGCGCGATCGGCGTGCAAAAGATCCTGGTGACAGGAAACGCATTTGAACCTATCGGGACGTTGAAACCGTATCCTGGCTTTGAATCCGCGGCGCAGAAAGCGACGCCCGCTGCGCTCGAGCGTTCCTTGGCGAAGCTGGATGCCGCATACCGGGCGAAAGATGAAAAGGCCATCCTCCGCGGCCTAACGTCCCTGGGTGAGGCTGGACTCAATATGCAAAGCGGTATCAACGGCGTGTACAACCTATTCGACAAGGACGGCTTTCATTACTGCGTGTTCGGTGGCACGAAGGTATTGAAGAGCACGGACGATAATGTCGTGCGGGGACCGATCCGCACGGTCAAGACCGCCGACGTGGCCAAGGCTTTGCCAGCGGATGTGGCAAAGGGGGTGACTCGAATCATTGGCCTCAACATGACCTATGACGGCTACCTGGCGGCCGCCGCGCCAGGCGCACTGATCATGCTCGATCGCGACCTGAACGTGAAATCGTACGTAGTTTTTGGCGACGAAGCCGTCGACAACAGCATCGTCATCGACGACAAGAATGGCATCTACGTGGTCACGTCAAAGCGCATGCTTAAAGTGGTCTGGAATGGTCAGAAGTTATCGACCGACGAGAAGGATGGCGCCTGGTCCAGCGAGTATGACAGCGTGCCGGGTGAGCAAGCCCTCGCGATGGGCGCCATCTCGCGTGGCTCGGGAACCACGCCAAGCCTGATGGGCTTCGGCAACGACCCGGACAAGCTCGTGGTTATCGCCGACGCGGCCGAAGGCGGCGCAAATGCGGTCGCCTTCTGGCGCGATGCGATCCCTACCGACTTTAAGCAAAAGCCTGGAACGAAGTCCCGGCGCATTGCCGATCAGGCACGGATCGAGATCAGCAGGCTCACAATCGAGCCATCGCCTAACGTGCTCGGTTATGGCGTGGCGTTCCTCAACAGCACCTATCCCAAGCCATTGCCCGCCGGCCCGGGAAACGCGTTCACCGGTGGCGTGACGCGCCCTGCCCCGCTCGGCATCGAAAAGTTTACCTGGAACCCCTCCACGCACGCCTTCGAGAAAGCATGGATCAACCCCAGGATCGACAATACCGACATCATGGTCCCTGTGGTATCCGCCGCAACCGGCCTCATGTATGCCGCCCACAAAGAAAATGGTGTGTACGAATATGTCGGCATTGACTGGATGAATGGCCGAATCAAGGCCCGCTGGCCGTTTCCGAACGATAGCCGGCGCTGGAATGCACTGGGCGGTATCACCACCATCATGCAGAACGGTGACCTGTTGATCGGTGGCGTGTTTACGATCAAGCGCGTGATCGTCGGCTCCAGCGCCGAGTAGCGGCCACGGCCCCTCCGTCGCAGTCACTGCGCTTCGGACGGGGTTCGCGGTGCTCGCCCGTCTCGGGGACCTCTTCCCGGGCCATCCGAACGCTGCACGGCAGCGTGGGCCCAGAACCCACAGTGCATATCGACGCCCGGAAAAACACTCAGGCCGGTTCGCTTCCGGCATCGGCCAAGGCCGCCTTGCGGATTCACCGTGTCTGGCAGGTAGTGACGACACGCCACGCACTCGCGGCGGGTGGGTCGACGCGGGGGGCGCCGGGAATCCACCCATGCGAGGTCGTCGGCGGTGACGCACCACTGCGGGTTCGAGTCCGTCGGTTTTGCCATCAAAAAATCCCGCCTCCCGGGCGGGAGGCGGGCCTCTCTATCAGGCAACGTTGCGCTCTATGTGACGCAATGATTCCCCCCGCTCCGGCGCGACGCTCACCGGAATGGTCCGCGGCTTCTCGGCCTCGGGAAGCTCTCGCGCCAGATCGATGGTAAGCAAGCCGTGGGCAAGGGTCGCTCCGGTCACCTCCATGTGTTCGGCGAGCTGGAAGCGGCGGCAGAACACCCGAGCGGCGATACCTCGGTGCAGGTAGTGGCCCTGGGGTTCTGACTTGCGCTCACCGCTAACGATGAGTGCGCCCTTGTGGACGGTCACGGCTACCTCGTCGTCGGTGAACCCGGGCACGGCGATCGTCAGGCGGAAGCGGTCGTCGGAAAGACGGATGGAGTCAAAGGGCGGGAAGTCATCTCCCTGCCGCTGTGCCGTGGCCTCCAGCAGGTCGAAGACGCGGTCAAGACCCGTGGCTGCACGGTTGAGCGGGGCGATGTCGAAATGAGTACGCATGGCAGATCCTCCGAGAGTGCAAGGACATGGAATGGGTGCTCGCCTGTCGTCCAGGCCAGGCCGGCAGCTGCCGGCGATAGGCAGATAGGGCTTTGCCACGCGTCTTCAAGGGGCCTGATTCACCCTTCGTTTAGCCACCAGAAAAAGGCTGAGGCTACGCAGTGACGGCCACGCCAGCCCCCCGCCTTGGCGTCGCCGGGACGGTCACGGGCTCGTGCAGCGTGCCGCGCTGGCGCGCGTTGTCTTTGGCCGCAGCGATCTACTCGACACGGGCGTCACGACTCGCTTGCCACCCTCGCCTCTCCCAGCCACCGCCCGGAGATGCCCAATGGACGCTATCGCTCTTTTGAAGCAGGACCATGTGCTCGTGAAGGAATTGCTGGGCAGCCTTGCCGAGTCGACCACGCGCGCCGTCAAGAAACGCGGCGAGCTGCTTCGTCAGATTGCCACGAACCTGAAAGCGCATACCACTATCGAGGAAGAGATTTTCTACCCGGCGTTTAAGGCGGCGGGCCAGAAGGAGGAGGCCAAGATGTATTTCGAGGCCCTCGAAGAGCACCGTGCTGCCGAGGACCTTGTCCTGCCGGATCTGCTCAACACCGACCCCTCGACGGAGCAATTCTCAGGTCGTGCCAAGGTCCTCAAGGAGCTCATTGAACACCACATTGAGGAAGAGGAGTCGGAAATGTTCAAGGACGCAAAGAAATTGCTTAGTAAAACGCAGCTCGGGGAACTGGGCGAGGCGATGCTCGCCCGCAAGCAAGAGCTTCTGGCCGAGTTCAAGCGCGGCTGACCCTGACCCTCACGTCGGCGCCCATGAAATAGCACGGGCGCGGTCAGCCAACATCTAGCCGGTCAGCCATACGCGTAAAAGCGACAGCAGCTTATCCACATCCAGCGGTTTTGCCATGTAGTCATTTGCCCCCGCGGCCAGGCACTGGGCCTGGTCGTCGGCCATCGCCTTCGCTGTCAGCGCAATGATGGGCAGCTTCGCCCAGCGCGGGTTTTGCCGGATTTCCCGCATCGCCGTGAAGCCGTCCTTGACGGGCATCATGATGTCCATCAGCACCACGTCGACCGGCTCGTCCGCCGGAGCGTGGGTTAGCGCATCGACGGCCTCTTGCCCGTTTCGGGCGATCGACACGGTGCATCCATGCGGCTCGAGTACGTTCATCAGGGCGAACACATTTCGCACGTCATCCTCGGCCAGCAGGATCCGCTTGCCCTCGAGAACCGCGTCGCGGTCCTTGGCGAGGCGAATCATTCCCTGCTGGGTCTCGGGCAGTTCCTGGATCACGCGATGCAGGAACAGGGTCACCTCATCGAGCAGGCGCTCGGGCGAACGGGCGCCCTTGATGATGATTGAGCGCGAATACCGGCGCAGGCGCTGCTCGTCGGCCGCCGAGAGCTCGCGGCCGGTATAGACGATGACCGGCGGGAACGCGTGGGTCTGGCTCGTGCTCAACGTCTCCAGCAGCGCGAAGCCCGACGTGTCCGGAAGCGAAAGGTCCAGGACCATGCAATCGAACGTGTGGTGGGTCAACTGTTCCAGGCATTCGGCCGCGTTGCGCGCGCCGACGGTCTCCACCTCGGCCGAGTTCAGCAGCCGGCGGACCGCATCGAGTTGCACCGCATCGTCTTCGACCACCAGTACGCGCCGCGGCCGCAGCGACAGCCGGCGTTCGAGCGACGTAAGCGCCTCAGTCAGGGCTTCGGGCGTGACAGGCTTGACCAGGTAACCCATCGCACCCAGCGACAGAGCCGCGTGGGTATGATCAGCCGCCGAAACGATGTGTACGGGAATATGCCGCGTACGCATGTCGTGCTTGAGGGTATCCAGCACGTAAAGACCCGACTGATCCGGCAGCCCGATGTCCAACACCACCGCGTCGGGCAGATGCTCGCGGGCCAGGCGTATACCCTCGGCCGCGGAAGCGGCGACGAGCGTACCAAAGCCCAACGCTTTCGCGCGTTCGCCCACGATATCGGCGAACACCGGCTCATCCTCGACGATAAGGATCAGTCGCTCGTCCGTTCGCCGCATGGTCGGTCGCGTACCGGCCGCCGGCGTGGGCTGGACAGACACCGCCGGTGCCGGCATGGCTGGCTCCGGCGGTGAGCTGGGCGCGGCGGCCCGCGGCGCGGTCTGAGGCTCCAGACGAGTTGCGATCGACAGGCTGAAGGTGCTGCCGCGTCCCGGTTCACTGGCTACGGCGATCTCGCCGCCCAGGAGGTGGGCGAGCTCCTGTGAAATTGACAGCCCCAGGCCGGTGCCACCGAAGCGTCGGCTGATCGATCCATCCGCCTGCTGAAAGGCGCCGAAGATCCGGCCCTGCTGATCGACGGGGATGCCGATGCCGGTATCGGTGACATCGAAGCGGATTCGCCCGCCGCGCTCGGCCCGCACTCGTACACCCACAGCGCCCGTCTCGGTGAACTTGATCGCGTTGGCGAGCAGGTTCTTCAGGACCTGCTCGATGCGTTGGCGGTCGCTCTCGATCACCGGTGGGCAGTCCGGATCCGCGACCACGGAAAAGGTCAGGCCTTTGTCTTGGGCGATCGGCTCGAACAGTGCCACGAGGTCGCTGAGCAAGCGCTCGACGGTGAGCGGCTCCACGTGAAGTTCCACATGACCGGCCTCGATCTTGGACAGGTCAAGGATGTCGTTGATCAGGACCAGCAGATCGGTACCGGAGGCATGGATCGTCTGGGCGAATTTCACCTGCTCATCCGTCAGATTGCCTTTTGGGTTGTCGGCCAGCAGCCGCGAGAGGATCAGCGCGGAGTTCAGCGGCGTGCGCAACTCGTGCGACATGTTGGCCAGGAACTCGCTTTTGTACTGGCTGGCCTTCTGTACTTCCTGGGCCTTGGCGTCCATTGCCAGATTCGCCGCGGCCAGCGCATCACGTTGCGCTTCCAGCTCGTCGGCTTGTTCGGCAAGCTGGACGTTGGTCTGTTCCAGTTCGGCTTGCTGGCTTTCCAGTTCGGCCTGCGAGGTGCGCAAGGCCTGACTCTGTTCTTCGAGCTCCTCGTTGGAGACGCGCAGTTCCTCACTCTGGGTCTGCAGCTCTTCGGCCTGGCGCTGGGTTTCCTCCAGCAGGCGCGCCAGGTCGGCACGGTATGCGGCTGAGCGCAGCGCCACCGCAATAGCGGCTGACGCCTGGGTAAGCAAGTCCATGACTTCCTCGCCCACGGCCTGGAAGAAGCCAAGCTCAACCGCGCCCAGGACCTGACCATCGCTTGCCGCCGGGGCGATCACCAGATGGCGCGGCACCGCCTCGCCGAGCCCCGATCCGATCTTGAAGTACGTTTCAGGCACGTCATGGATCAGCAGCGGGCGTTGGTCGGCCAATGCGCGACCGAGCAGGCTGGCATCAGTGCTCATATCGTGGAGGGCGGCGGCGTTCGCCAGGCCGGCACTCGCAAGCGGGACCAGCCGTGCTCGATCAGTGGCGAAGGCTATGGCGGCCTGCGCGCCGGTGAGCCGGGTTAGCAGCGATACCACGGCGTGGCCGAGTTGCTCGGCCGATTGCTCACCCGCCAGCACGTTGGCCAGCTCCAGCCGTCCTGCCTGTAGCCACGCCTCACGCTGGCGAGCACGGCTGGTACGCCGGATGAGCACGCCAACGAACACGGTAAGGCCAATGCCAAGCAACGCACTCGCGCCACCGGAGACCAAAGCGGTAGTGTACGCGCGCTCCATCTCATTCAATCGCCGAGCGCGCTGCTCAGCTTCGGCCGCACCCATCGCGCCGAGCCGCGTCCGGATATCGTCCATCGCCGCCTTGCCGCGGTCGGAATTGACCACGGCCAGCGCGGCGTCCAGGCCCTGGTCGCGGCGAAGGGCGATGGTCTGGGCCAGTTCGGCCAGCTTGTCCTCGGCACGGGCCTTCAACTCCACCAGCCGGGCCAGTTGCGCGGGATCGTCCGCCAGCGCCGCGCGCGCGACGTCCAGGCGGCCGGGGATGACGTCGATCGCGGCGCGGTAGGGTTCCAGGTAGGCCTCGTTGCCTGTCAGCAGATACCCCCGCTGGCCGGTTTCGGCATCCTGCAAGCTGGACAGCACGTTGGTCAGTGCCGCGATCGCCTCGCGCGAGCGCATGACGTTGGCGTTGCCGATCTGGATGGCTTGCACGTTGCTGCCCGCCAGCCAGCCACTGGCGACAAAAAACAGGATCACCGTACCCAGAGCCAGCCAGGTGCGGCCATCGGCGCGTGACGTGCGGGAGAAGGTCGTCGTTGAGGAGCTCATGAGGATCGCTAGCAAGGGCAACCCCTTACGGTACCACGTGCTCAGTGGGCTATCGGTGGCTCGATTGTCCGCGCACCGCCAGCTCACGCCACGCGACGGCCGGTGGCAAAAAATCGACCACGCTCCGCCGTGCAGGGGGGGGGGCATGAAAGGTGCAAGAAAGGTACAAGGCGTCTATACACTAGATGTTTATTGGGAGATGGCGCGTGGCCAAGGGTTCACTTTTCAATCGTTTGACCACCTGGGCAGCAAGCGCCGCGGGTTCTCCGACCGCGTCGATTGGTGCGGCTGCGCTGGTCGCTGTGTGGGCTGCCTGCGGTCCGTTGTTCCATTACAGCGAAACCTGGCAACTGGTCATCAATACCGGCACGACGATCGTCACCTTCCTCATGGTGTTTCTCATCCAGAGCTCGCAAAACCGCGACGCGTGCGCCGTGCATCTGAAGCTGGACGAAATCATCGGCGCGTTGCAACACGCCAACAATGAGGTAATGGACCTGGAGGGGCTGGACCAGGCCACGCTCGACAAACTGCGCAAGGCCTATGTACGCAAGGCGGCGAACGCACGCGGCGGCGTGGGCAAGGACACCGCGGTGCAAGCGACCAGCGACAGGAGCCCTTCGCAGTAGGTTGACGAAACGCCCGGCACGCTGTCGTGCCGGGATCCTGGCTTTGCTCGGCACGGCTATGCCGATTACCCCTTCCTGCTCCGCCTGATTTCGGATCGAGCGTGCCATGACCCAGACCTCTTCTTCGTCGAACACGCCGTGGTGGAAACGTCTGGGTGCGGGACTGGTCACGGGGGCGGCCGACGATGATCCCAGCGGCGTGGCGACTTATTCGCAGGTCGGTGCGAAGTATGGTTTCGCCACGCTGTGGACGCTGTTACTCGCCCTGCCCTTGATGATCGGCATTCAGCTCATCAGCGCGCGGATCGGCCGGGTCACCGGGCGTGGACTGGCGGACAACATGACGCGAAATTTCCCGGCCTTCTGGGTCTGGATCCTCGCGGTCTTGTTAGTCGTGGCCAACGTCATCAACATCGGCGCCGATTTGGGCGCGATGGGTGCGGCGGTCAACCTGCTGGTCGGCGGGCCTACCCTGGTGTACGCCTGTGTCCTGGCCGTCGTATCGACCGTTTTGCAGGTCTATGTCCCCTTCGGTCGCTACGCGCCGATCCTTAAATTCCTGGCCTTGAGCTTGCTCACTTATGTCGCCACGGTCTTCGCAGTTAAGGTGCCCTGGGACGAGGCGCTCAAAGGCACCATTGTGCCGGCCTTCCAGGGCACCGCCGCATACGCCACCGCGATCGTGGCCATCCTGGGCACGACGATCAGCCCCTACCTCTTCAGCTGGCAGGCCGCTCAGGAGGTGGAGGAGATCCGCGAGAGCGACGAGCGGGAGCCATTGAAGCAGGCCGGCCACCAGGCGCCCGACGCACTGCGGCGGATCGCCTTCGATACCTCCGTGGGCATGGTGGTCTCCAATGTGGTGGCCTTTTTCATCATCCTCACCGCGGCCGTGGTCCTGCACGCGCACGGCAAGACCGATATCAAGTCGTCCTCGGAAGCGGCCCAGGCGCTCAAACCCGTCGCCGGGCGCTTCGCGTTCGCCCTCTTCTCCATGGGCATTGTCGGCACCGGCATGCTCGCCGTACCGGTACTGGCCGGTGCTACCGCCTTCACGGTCGCCGGTGCCCTGCATGCGCCGTACGGGCTGGAGCACAGGCCGGGCAAGGCGAAGGTGTTCTATGGGGTGCTTGTGGGCGCCATGCTGTTCGGTGCCCTGCTCAACCTCACCCCGATCGATCCGGTGCGGGCGTTGTACTGGAGCGCGGTGGTCAATGGCGTCTGCGCCGTGCCGATGATGGTGGCCATCATGATCATCGCCGGTCGGCCCGCCACCATGGGCGAGCATTGCCCAGGCCGCGGGCTGCAGATCCTCGGATGGATCGCCACGCTCGTGATGTTGGCGGCGGCGGTCGTGATGTTCGCGACCATGGGCAAGGGGAGCTAGTGCGCAAGCCGCCGCGGGCCGTTCATCGATCCGCCGGATATCTCAGGCTCATCGCGATCGCCGGCCTCTGCGGGGGCGTCGGTATGCCGGCGCGGGGGGCCGGCGGCGCCTATCTGGTGGATGACGCCTCGGTCACGCCGGCCGGGCATTGTCAGCTGGAGTCCTGGGTCCAGGCCCTGGCCGGTGGCCAGTCGCTGCTGACCGCGAATCCGGCATGCAGCATCGGGCCCGTTGAATGGACCGTGGGCGTCGCAGCACAAGCGCATCCGTTCCAGCACCAGGAAGCCCCGGCAGTCAAATGGATGCTCCGCGATCCGGACAAGGCGTCGTGGGGCCTGGCCCTGCAGGCCAATGTCACCTACAGCAACGGGCATGTACTGACTCAAAGCACCTACGGCGCGGCCACCTTCGTCCTGGATGCGGCCAAACGTTGGAGCCTCAACGCGGAGTTGGGCGAACTGCGACGGCAAGGAAGCCACTTCCGCCCGCTGGCGGGAGTGGGTGTGGAGTGGAAAGCCAGCGAGGTCATCACCTTGCTGATTGAACACCTGCGCTCGTCCCAGGGCCCGTCGGTCTCTCAGGCGGGCATTCGCTGGATCGCAGGCAAGAGCAGCATCGATCTGCTGGGCGGAGCCAACAGTCTGGCCCGCCATGATCGATGGCTGACGCTGGGGTGGAATAAGGCCTTCTGACCCCGCCGGGGCGCACGGAACGCCCGCAGGCGGCGCGCACATTCGCAGCATCGGCGCCCCGCCCCACGTTGTCCAACGACGTTAGCGCGAGACCGGTTTGGCATCTGCGCTGGCTTCGCGCAGGTTGCTCGGCAGGCAGTGGTGGATGCGCGTGGCGGCGATCGCGCCTTGGCCGACCGCCACGCTGACCTGATTCAGTCCCGCCACTACGTCGCCAGCGGCGTAGAGGCCGGGCACACTAGTTTGCATCGTCGCGTCGGTGACGAGCTTGCCATCCTCGTCGAGGCGCGGCGCAAGCGCGTGCAAGAACCGAGTCGACGGCGTACAGCCCAGTACCGGATACAGCGTGTCGAATCGGTGGGTGCCGCCATCGCGCGTGTGCGCGGTGCATCCGCTGTCGTCGAAGGCCAGACGTGCCAGGGGTGGAAGGACCGCCACGCCCATCCGCGCGCCATCGTCGATCTGTCGTTCGGTTGCCTTGTCGCCCGGGCCACCGATGACCGTGACCTGCGATGAAAAGGTCCGCAGGAAGCGGGCGTGCTGAAGTGCCTGGTCAATTGGCCCATGCACCGCGATCGCCTCGTCGCGCGCCTCATAGCCGTCACACACGGCGCACAGGCGCATGGCGCCCGAGGCGATCGCCGCGGCGGCGTCCGAGATTTCCGGCAAGGTGTCGACAATGCCACTGGCCACCAGGACGGTGCGCGCGACCAACGCTTCATGGGTCGTCCGCACTACAAAGCCTGAGTCATGGCGCTCGACCGTCGTCACCTCGGCCTCGCGCACGCGGGTGCCGTAGTGTTCGGCCTGGGCGCGGAAGTGCGACAGCAGTTCGCTGCCGGCGACGCCGAACGGATAGCCCGGACAGTTGTGACTGATAGGGATCCAGCGGGCACGTGACTGGCCAGCGTCGATGATCAGGATGCGCCGGTGGTAACGCGCCAGATAGGTGGCAGCCGTCAGCCCCGCCGGCCCGGCTCCGACGATGACGCAGTCATACACCGTCGGCGCGGTCGGACCGGTCATAGTCAACGCGCCTCGAGCCGAGCCAGTATCTGGGGAATGCGCGGCAGGAGTTCCCGCGCGAGAAAGCCGACCGGGGCGATCTGGCGCGACGCCATCACGCCGGCGCGCGCATGCACCGCCACGGCCCAGCACGCCGCTTGCGCCAGGCTCGCCCCGCGCGCAACGAGTCCGGTGAGGACGCCAGCCAACACATCGCCCGACCCCGAGGTGCCCAGCCCCGGCGCGTCAACCTCGTGCCGCCACAGCTCGCCGGCGGGCGTCGCAATCCACGTCGTGACGCCCTTCAGTACTACCACCGCGCCGAATTCGACCGCCGCTTCGCAGGCGAGCTCGGGGCTGTGCCGCACGACTTCATCCGGGCGCAGGTTGAGCAAGTCAGCCATCTCGGCCGCGTGCGGCGTAATCACCAGCCGCCCGTGCGCTGGCTTTAAGGCGTCGGCATGCAGGCTCCCGGCATCCGCGACGACGACGCGGGCCGCTCGGGCGACCTGCGCCGAGGCGGGCGACGCGCCCGTCGCCATGCCGGGCCCCACAAGCACGACCGCCGCATCGCGCAGGCGGTCGACCGCCCCGCTGTCCAGCGCGCCGAGCTCACCCGATGCATCGAGGGCTACCCCGATGACCGCCGACTCAGGCATCACCAGAGCCATGGTTTCGCTCAGCGACATCGCCGTCAGCGTCACCAGCTTGCCTGCACCGGCGCGCAAGGCCGCCTCACCGGCCAGGAGCACGGCGCCAGGTACGGCGCGTGAGCCGCCGACGACCGCCACCCTGCCCCGGTCTTCCTTGCTCGTGCTATCCGCGGCCGACGGCAGCGGCCAGCGGCGCAGGGTCGCGCGGGTAAGCCGTGCCGCGTCCATCAACGCGGCCCCGCCGGAACGTCGGCTTCGCCGGTGACGGCGACCTCGCGCACCGGCGGCGGGACGACGCGTCCGTGCCGCAGGCGAAAGGTCACCGCGGGGTCTTTCACGACGTCATATTCGGCATAGCCGCAGTTGGGAAAGTCACCTTCACGGTCAATCGCCAGAATGTCCGACTCACGCATACCCTCGAGCAGGTAACGAAAACAGTTGACGATGACCTGGTGGCCGACCACGACCACGCGGCAATCCGGCCGTGTCAGGCGAATGCCGTCGACCACGCTGCGCAGGCGAAGGATGACGTCGCACCAGCTCTCCCCGCCTGGCGGCCGGAAGTAAAACTTGCCAACCAGGCCGCGCTGGGCGGCCAGCTCCGGGTACTTCGTCTCGATGCCCTTGCGGGTGTAGCGATCAAGGATGCCGAACTCCTTCTCGCGTAAGCGTTCATCGACCTCGATAGCGGACGCGTCGAGCGCCAGGGCTTGTGCGAGCGCCGCCGCGGTCTGATGGGCGCGCACGAACGGCGAGGACAGGATGGTGTCGGGACGCTCGTTGGCCGGCAAGCTTGCCAGCCATTCGCCCAGGGCTTGCGCCTGCGCGTGGCCCAACGGCGACAGCGGTGTGTCCGCATCGCGGTTGTTCAACGCAATCAGCTCGTCGCCAGCCGCTTCAGCGTGATCGCGCAACACATTCCCCGCACTTTGCCCGTGCCGGACGATGTAAAGCTTGCCCGCTTTTTCCTGCATGATCGTTCCAGCGTCGCCTTGACCGGCTCAGGATCCCGGTCATCCCGTGAACTCGGCGTGGGAAGCGCAGCACAACGCACAGCGCAACCGCTGCGGTTTCGCAGCTTGACCGACTCCCTGGCCCTGATAATCCCTTCCGGGGCACTGGCGCTGTGGCGGGTGTGCGCAGCGTATGGCGTCCGAGGTGTCTGGCGCACCCGATGCGCAACTCCCGCGAATCAGGCCTTCCACGGCGTCGATCAGGGACGCCACCGACGTCGGCTTAGGCCGCATTACGCTTCGGTCAAGGTCCGCTGGCAAGTCACGGCTGTCGAAGGATGCGACGAACGCATAAGGGATCGAGCGTGCCAACAACGCGCTAGCCACAGGAAACGACAGGCCGTCGGATAACTGAACGTCGAGCACGGCTGCATGGGGGACATGCTGCTCGATCGCTCTCATCGCCTGTGTGATCCCGGTCACCGGGGCCACGATCTGGGCCCCTTCGCCTTCAAGGACGGATGCCCCAAGCTCGGCCATGATGTCGTTATCTTCCGCCACCGGGATGCGGTGGCCGTCCAGCCGGGGAAGCCTACTCACGAGATCGCCGTGACACATACCGGGCGCTAGCCTGCCCTAGCCTGGCCGCGCATGCTTTCACGGCTCGTTGACAGCGAGGGAGCACGCTGGACCGGCGTGGCGCGGACGCCCGATAAGCGGCCCCGCCGCTCCCGCCGTGCGCTCGGACATCGCGATCCGGTGCGGGCACCGTCGCGTCGGAAGCCCTGACGACCGTCTGCGTCTCCCACGGCGCACGCGGCGTGCCCAAGGCGCGGTTACGGTCGGACCCGCGCCTCGCGGTTGCGTTGCCGGCACGGTCGTGTGCACTGTGGTGGCCTTCGGACTGTTCAGGGTCTCACGATGCAAGACGTTTTTACTCTTTCGGCGCCGTGGTGGACATTTCTCGTGCGCGGCGCGATCACCTACCTCGGATTGCTGATCCTTATGCGCCTGGCCGGCAAGCGCAGTTTCGGCGAATTGTCCGCCTTCGATGTCGTGGTCATCGCACTGGCCGGCGGCACGCTACGCACGGCCATCATTGGCGACGATCACGGTCTGGCTGGACCGTTTCTTGGCGTGATCGGCATCTTGCTGGCCGACAAGGCCATCGCCTGGGCGTCAGCCCGCGCCCCTTGGTTCAATCGCGTGATGGAGGGCTTCCCCACCGTCCTCATTCGCGAAGGGCAGCGCGATCCGAAGGCGCTTCGGCGGCAAAACCTGACCGACGCCGCGCTGGACCGCGCGCTGCACGCCGTTGGCCTGGAGGACGAGCGCGACATCGTCCTGGGTCGTCTCGAGCCGAACGGGAAGATCACGCTGGTGAGGCAGCGTGACTAGGGTCGTAACGCCGAGGACCCGCCCGATGCGGCGCGTTCACGGGCGGCGAGGTTAGCTACCGGACCTGTCAGGAGGCCGCCTTGGAACCTTTCTGCACCTTGCGGGTCCGCACCCATGGCGTCCCTCTGGCGACGCGCGGTGCGTCATTCGCTGCCGTGGCTATTCCGGTACGCAACGAGGCGCGGCGCATCACGAGGTGTCTGGATGCCTTGGCGGGGGCCGCGCAGGCCCACGGCATGCGAGCACACATTATCCTGGCCTTGAACGGCTGCACCGACGGCACCTGGGCCGTGGCCAACCGTCATGCGGAACGCTACCCCCTGCCGGTAACCGTCGCCGACATTGCTCTGGTACCGTCGGCCAACCACGCCGGCGGCGCACGCGCTGCGGCGTTACGGCTTGCCCTGGAGTCCGGCGGCGACCGGCCGGCGGCGCGGATCTTCACGACTGACGCCGACACGCAGGTGGCGCCGGACTGGTTCATCCGGGCCCACCGCGCGCTGGACGAGGGTAACGATGCCGTGGCGGGCATGACCCACGTCGCATCGCCCCGCCATTGGCCCGTCCACGTCCGACAACGTCAGGCAATCGAGCGCCGGCTGCATCGGCTGCTGGATGAAATCGATGCCCTCTGCGATCCGATAACCCACAATCCGTGGCCAACGCATCGTCAGGCATCGGGTGCCAATCTCGCCTTCCGCGCCTCCGCGCTGCGCTGCCTGCCCACACTGCCGATGCCTTCCTGCGGCGAGGATCGCGCGTTGATTCAGGCGTGCCACGCGCAGGACCTACGCGTGCGTCACGAGTTGACGATGCGGGTGACGACCTCGGCGCGCCTGCACGGTCGGGCAAGCGGCGGCATGGCCGACACGCTGTGGCACCAGGTGCATGATCCGGCACAGCCCTGCGACATGGCGCTGGAACCGGTGTCGGCGCATATCCTCCGCGCGCAACGACGCGCCCGGGCGCGAGGCCTCTTTCGCCCAGGCATGTCCGCGTTTTCGCTCGGGCAGGCTTTGGAACTGGATGGCCCCGCAGCCGCCGGTGGACCGTGTCACTATTTTGGTCAGGCATGGCAGAGGCTGGAGAGACTCGTCCCCGCTCTGGCGCGGTGCCCGCTGTGCGCCGATGCGCTGCCTGCGGAAATCGAAGCGGCCCAGGCCTGGCTGGCGGCTTCGCGCCTTAGCGCCGGCCCCTGCGGAGCGGCCGCATGAGCGTACATGCGCTGCATAGCGATGGATCCACGGCGCGCGAGAACGTGCTTCGCGTGCTCGATGGGGCGATGGCCGAGCTGGCATTGTTGGCGGGGGAAGATGATGCAGCTGGATGTTTCCCATCGACAGCGATGGGACGGCTGCGCGCAGGCGGCCTTTTGACCAGCGTGCTGCCGGTCGATGAAGGCGGGGCGGGCCTCGGGGTCGAGCGCCATGCGACCGTTACCCTGTTGACGGTGTTGATCCGGCTGGGCGCGGTGCATCTTTCGCTTGCGCGCTTGTTCGAAGGGCACGTCAACGCGTTCGCCCTGCTATGGCAGTACGGCACCTCGAGCCAGCGCGTGCGCGTCATGCGCTACATTCGCGAGGGCGGGCTACTCGGCGTGTGGAACGCGCCCCTGCCCGGTGCACCCTTGCAGCTGACGGCCGATGGCGAGCACTTCCGGCTGCTCGGGAGCAAGGCCTATGCCTCGGGAGCCGGTGCGATCCGGCGGCCGTTGCTGACCGCGACGACCGATGATGGCCGCTTGCTGATGCTCTGGTGCGATGTCAGCGCGGCGGCGGTGGACCTGTCCGGCTGGCGAGTGCATGGCATGCGCGCGACGGCGACCGGGACCGTACGGCTTGACGGCGTGATCGTCGCCGCCGACGAGCTGTTCGGCAGCGATCAGGACTATCATCGGCAGCCGGCCTTCGCCGGTGGCGCATGGCGCTTCGTCGCCGCGCAGTTGGGCGCCGCCGGGGCCTTGGTGGATGCCTTGCGGCAGTCGTTGGTGGATACCCAACGCGATGGCGATCCGCACCAGCGCGCGCGACTGGCCGAAGCCACGATGCGCCTGGAGACGGCGCGCCTGTGGACCTATGCGGCCGCGCATCGCGCCGAAGATCCCAGCCAGACACCGGATGATGTGGTCGCTTACGTTGGCATGACACGCCTGGTTGTCGAAGAGGCCGCGATGGCCATCATCGCCCTCGTGCAGCGCTCGATCGGCCTGCGCGCCCTGCATGAGGCTCACCCGGCCGAGCGCATCTGCCGCGACCTTGCGACCTATCTTCGCCAGCCGGTGCCGGATGCCATCCGCGACGCCAGTGCACAGGCCGCGCTCGATGCCAAGGGCGCCCAGCTGGACCGTTGGTCGTGAGGGCGGAAGGGCCGGTGCGCCCCCTGGAGGACTACCATAGCGCCCTGGCGCACCTGCCCCGGGTGACCCCTGAGGCGCTGCTGAGGCGCCGGCGATTGATGGTGGTCGCGCCGCATCCGGATGACGAAAGCCTGGGCCTGGGCGGGTTGATCGCGGCCACGCGAACCCTCGGCCTGCCGGTGGTCGTTGTCTTCCTGACCGATGGGGAGCGTTCGCACGTCGACTCACCCACCTGGCCGGTCGCGCGACTGGCCGCACAGCGCCGAGCCGAGGCGTTCGCCGCCCTGGCGATACTGGGCGTCGATGAGGCGGGCGCGCACTTTCTGGGTCTAGGCGACACCCAGTTGGCGGACCTCGACAGCCACCAATGCAAAGCCGCCGCCTGGCAGCTCGCCGCATTCGCCACCTCCGACACGCTGGTGTGCGTTACCGCCCCCACTGATCCGCACAGCGACCACCAGATCGCGGCGGCCTTGGTCCAAGAGGCACCGTGGCCGGCGGGCGTCGAGATCATGCATTACCCGGTATGGACGTGGACGCGCCCCGTACACGAACTGCCCGCTACGCCACCCCTCGGCGTGCGCGTCGCCATCGACCCGCACTCGCCCTGCAAGCGCGCCGCTATCGCCGCGCATCGCTCCCAGCATGGCCAGCTGATCCATGATGCGAGCGAGGCCTTCGTGCTCGATCCGGCGTTTCTCGACCATTTTACCGGCCCGACCGAGACGCTGCTGTGGCCCCGGTGAACTTCGACGCCGCGCATTTCGACGCGCTGTATCGTGACAACGCCGATCCATGGGATTTCCGTACGAGCGCCTATGAGCGTGCCAAGTACGCCGCCACGGTGCAGGCCCTGCCGCTTGGGCGCTACCGCCACCTCCTCGAACTCGGCTGCTCGATCGGCGAACTGACCGCGCTCTTGGCCCCCTGCGCGGACCGGCTGACGGGCGTGGAAACCTCTGCCGTCGCCCTCGACATCGCCCGGGCGCGTTGCGCGGCTTATCCCCACGTGCACTTCGTGCAGGCCCACCTGCCCGGCGGACCCTGGGAGGCGGCCTACGACGCGGTGGTGCTATCGGAAGTGCTCTACTACCTCACCCTGCCCGCCATTGATGAACTGGCCGATCGTCTGCAGCGGTGCGCGCCGCAGGCGGACCTGGTCCTGGTTCACTGGACCGGCATGACCAATTATCCGCTCTCCGGGGATGCGGCGGCCGAGGGCTTTCGATCACGGGTGCCGTCAGCGCATTGGACGTGTCGACGTACACCGTATTACCGCTGCGACGTGTTGCCTCGCGCGCCGACACCGTAGGCCCTCCGGGCTTCCCGGCGACCCATGGGCCGCCTCGCGCTAACGCCGAGGTAGGGCGCGGTCGTAAAACGGGACGAGCGACATACTGGCCACCCCGGCGGTATGGGACGGTTCGTCCGGCAGGAATCGCACCAGCGGCACGGGCCATCCGGCGTGTTGCGCACAGGCGATGGCCGAGGCACGCAACACGGCGTTGGCCGGGTGCACGAGGCCAAGCACCATCTGCTCACCACTGTCATCATTCCGGTCCAGCCGGTACAGGTACGCTTGGGCGATGCCATGAAGGTCGCACCAGGGCGTCAAGGCGCGCGCAAGCGGCGCGGTCTCATCCAAAGCGGCGCGAAAGGCCCAGGGCGCCGTCAGACTGGGTTGCTCACGGGCCAGCCCCTTTGCCCACAGCACGTCACGCATGAGCGCATGATCGGCCGCGGTGATGTCCCATCCCTTCGCGGTCATGGGATTGACCACGAAGGGCAGTGCCGGCGTGATCGATAGCAGTTCACGCATGGCCACCCGCACCATCACCGCAGGCGGCGGCAGCACGTGAGGGAACTGGCCCGGATGGGTGAATAGCGGCACGCACGCCTGCCCCGTGACCGAGCGTTGCCATCGCACCAGGTTAAGCCACGGTGCCGCCGCGCCTTCGCCCGGCGGTCGGTAGAGCAATGCGCGTATCGGCGCCACCGCCAGACGGGCCAAAAAGGGCTCGCGCTGCATGGGATCCGCCTGCGCGCCCGCAAGCGCCAAGGCCAGTTCATCGTCCGCTGGCACTGCGTGCATACGTCTCCTTGAGGTTAGCCGTCGGCTTCGCGCAGCAAACGGTCTTTTTCGCTGACCGGCAACTTGGCAAAGGCCAGGATCATCCGGGCCAGACGCTCCTCCCCGGCGAACAGGTATGCAGGGGGTACATCCAGCGCCGCGGCCAGCCGCTCGACCGTCCCCAGATCCGGCTGATGGATTCCCTGCTCGTAGCGATTGATCCGGGTACTGGCAACGAAGGGATCGAGTCCGGCGTCCAGCCCCAGTTGCTTTTGCGATAGCTCTTTCATCTGGCGGGCGGCCTTCAGGCGGTGTGGGAACACCTCATGCAGGGCAAGGGGTCGGGGCATGGTGGCGAGCCGGCAGTCCAATGGGACTACGAGACTCGTAACTTTGCCTTGCGTCCGATACTACGAGTTTCGTAGTATCGGACGCAACCACCGCTGCGCCGAGGCTCAGAGCCGCCTTGCAACTCCTACTGGACGATGATTCGGACGTGCCGCTGCCGTTGGATGCCCCGACGCGCGAGGCCTGGCTGGTCCAGTGCGGACGCGCCGAGGGCGCCGGCGCGCTGGAGCGGCTGAAGCACCGTCTGGCGCAACGTTTTGCCATCAGCCTGGTCGAGTGCCTGGACGCGGACCTGAAACCGCCCACGGCGGCGCAATTGAGCTACGCCACGGATATCGCCCGTCAGCTGGGACTGAACCTGCCGGCGGAAGCCATCCGCTTCCGCGGTGAGGCCATGGCGTTCATCCGCCGGCACGCCCAGGCCCTGCGTGATCTGCCGTCTACGCCCCCTCCCCCGCTGGACGAAAGCTAGGGACACACCGGAACGGGCGGCCACGGCCCGTCAGCCACCCCAGGGTTGGGGCGGCGCTCGCTTATTTACCGGCGCAAGAGCGTTCCAGCAACGCGATCAACTGCCGGCTCTGGTAGGGCTTCTGCAGCAGCGCAACGCCCTCGGGTAACCCCAACGACGGGCTTATATGGTGGCCGGAGG
This sequence comes from Luteibacter sp. NPDC104163, assembly GCF_055584245.1. Classification (NCBI taxonomy): domain Bacteria; kingdom Pseudomonadati; phylum Pseudomonadota; class Gammaproteobacteria; order Lysobacterales; family Rhodanobacteraceae; genus Luteibacter; species Luteibacter sp. NPDC104163. The sequence continues at coordinate 102,587 of NZ_JBVJMK010000005.1, read as the reverse complement.
TCGTCACGACGCCCAGCTGCGGCCAACGCTCGCGCACGAGGCGCACGAGCTCGTCGCCATCGAGCGCGCCGGGCATGTGGATGTCGGTGAAGACCGCGCACACGGGCAGGTCCCTCTCCAGTACGGCGATGGCCTCGACCGCGTCCGCCGCAGGGACGGCTGTCCACTGCGAGCCCTCGAGCAACTCGCACACCACCTCGCGCAAGACCGGATCATCTTCGACGACCAGTACTCTCCGGATCGGCTGGACCGCTTCATCAGCAGCCGGCGCCACGGGGGCTTGCAGCCTGTCGCCGGCCGGACGCAGGTTGACCCGGTCGACCAGCGCGCGCACCTGGTTGCACAGGTCCCGCGCCTCATCGGCGGAAGCGAAGAACAGGATGCGCCCGCCTTCGACGCTCAGGCGGGAACGCCGCAGGGACTCTCCGGACCGCACCACCTCGTCCGCCACGGCGGCAATCCATGCGTCGTCAGGCACGCCTTCCAGCAGGGCGCTCAGCGGCGCATCCGTCACGGTGTCGACGGCAGACTTGAGCACCGGCACGTCGAAACCGAGGATGCGCGGGGCGGAGGCAGAAGGCATGGGTAGCTCGGGCGAGGCAGAGGCGAGACAAGCATCAGGAAAGCGAAGTGTGCCGCGAGGCAGGCCTCAAGCGATGATGACACAAGACCGCGGCAACGAGGGTGTCGCGCTCAATCCCCTGCCTCCACATTGCCATGATCGCCCGTCGTCGAAGCTGTAGCCTCCAGTTTGACGGAAAGACCTGCACATGGATCTGATGGCGCAGCTGCGCAGTCCCGAGCCGCTGGGCTGGATCGCCTCGGTGATTCTGTTATCGACGATTGCCCGACAGATCTGGCGACAGGCCCACGCCCCCACTGTCGAGGGTGTGTCCAAATGGCTCTTCATCGGCCAGATGACGGCGTCAGCGCTGTACCTCACCTACAGCGTCCTCGTTGCAAACCCGGTGTTCATCGCCAGCAACGCGGCGCTGCTGATCGCCGGCGTCACCGGGCAGGTGATCTACGTGCGACGGCGCCGCCGGCAGCAATGAACCACTTCCCGGGGTCACCGGGTTCGCTCCACGGCCGGTCCAGGACGGGCGCCCCGCTCGGGCGTGGAGGGTGGCGGCTCGTCGGGCCGACGGCGGACGCCGAAGCGAACCATCGCGCCGACCACGTAGCCCACAATCGGTAACAGATCACGCACGGGACGAAAGTGACTAGCCCGCAGGGTCGGCTGATAGCGCGCGCGGATGGGCGCGAAGGTAATGCGCGTGCCCAGGCGTCGCGATGCCTCCACCAGCGTGGCGGTCTCGAAGACGAAGTGGTCCGCGGGTACGCCGTCGAGGTTCAGCACCGCGGCCGGGTAGTAACGAAGTCCGCTCTGGGTATCGGGCAGTGGCTGGCCGGCGGCCAGCGAAACCGACCAGTCCGCCAGCCGATTCGCCGCGCGGCGCAGCGCGGGTTGGGAGTCACGATCCTTCAGGCGCGCTCCGACGACCAGCGCGCGTGGTTGCTGCTCAGCGGCGTGGAGCACAACCGCGACGTCCTCGGCCCGATGCTGTCCATCCCCATCGAGCGTGATCAATCCGTCGTAACCCGCGGCGCGAAGCGCCTCCCATCCCGTGCGCAGCGCTCTGCCCTTGCCTTGGCGCTCCGGATGGCTCAGCACCCTGACGTGGCTGGCCAGCGCGATGTCCAGGGTGCGGTCGGTCGAACCATCGTCGACCACAACGATCGGCAGCCCGAAACTCGCCAGATCGGCAAGCACTCGCGCGAGGGCGCGCTCCTCATTCAGACACGGCACCAGGAACGCGACTTTCATAGGGCAGCCCTCGATCGTGAGACTTCGACCCTAAGCCCACGTTCGCCGAGCGGGTGTGAACGAGGAATGGCGTCATTGGAAAAGTCCCCGGCATGCCCCGGCCGCCGACGTCGAGGGCGCCGGTCGGCGCCTCTTTGGTCACGATCGGCGATCCATGCTAAGCGCGTACTTGCGCGTTCCGAATCCGTCAAGCGACTGGGCGTCTCATCCTGCGCGAGCTGGCCTAGGATTTGTCGAGCGCGCGACGGACGTCCTCGGCCATCGGACCGACCCGATCGACCACGGCGCGCAGCCTCTCTTCGGTTACACCGAGCGCCTCGGTCCAGTAACGCACTTCGTAATCTTCCGACAGGCTGATCCGCTTGCCGTCGGCCGGGCCGCGCTGCTTCGTGTCATCACTCATGACATGGCTACTCCGGTTAAGACCAACACGGAGGCTCTCACCGCCGGCGTCAAACCACTGCAAAGGCCCCGGCCGCCGCGCTTCTGCCGACGCGGCTCTATCCACCAACGCGGTTCCGGTCCGCCACCGGATCGTAGCCCACCACCGAATCCCATTCCCCGGATGGCTGCTCCAGCTTCAGTTCCACCCGAACGAGGTCGAGGAACGAACACGCGCCCTTTCCGCACGCCCGGTCACCGCCGGCTGTTTAACGTTCGCACCCCGGTGGGGGCGTAGCATGCCCGGTTATCGTCCGATCCGGAGGTCCGGGCCATGCTCTTGCCCCTAAGTCCTTTGCCGATACCAAACGTTCAATGGGTGCGCCGGCGCAACCTCTTGCGCCTGATCGATCAGCTGGTCGGCGAGGGGCTTGGCACGTGGCCGGCCATGGCGCACACCTTGTGCAATCTGAGTGGGCCGGCACTGCGCGCGGCTACCCGCGATGGCCGGATTAGCGACGTGCTGGCCAGGGAGATGGAGTGGGCCGTGCAGCGTCCGTCTGGCTGGATGGACGTGCCAAGCCACGACCCGCTGGAAAGATAGCGCCGCCCGGCAGTCGCGGTGATCCTTGGCATCGTCGTCACGACCCTGCCCCGTAGCCTTGCGCGGAATGCGGACGACCCGCTGTGTCCGCCGCCGCCGATGAGGACCCCATGCGCGCCTTCTTCTTTCGCAACGGACTGAGCATCGCGGTGCTCGCGATGATGATCGCCGCCTGGACCGCGCAGGCGATCACCGGTCACGCCGTCTACAATGATACGTTGCTCGAGCACGGTTTGGCCTCCCAGGGATGGGGGGATTACCTGACCGGCGGTGACTTCTGGTCGGCGACCTTCGAGAACTGGGAAAGCGAATTCCTGCAAATGGGTGTGTATGTCCTCCTGACCGTATGGCTTCGGCAAAAGGGGTCGGCCGAATCGCGTCCGATGCCCGGTGAGGAAGAGGCAGGTCCCTCGCCCACGCCCACGCCCACTGCCCAACCGCCGGCCGCCTCGGCGGCGTGGCGCGTCGGCTCTACGCCAACTCCCTGTCCATCGCCTTCCTGCTGCTGTTCGCCCTGTGTTTCACCGGCCACCTTATCGGCAGTTGGCATAAGGTGCTGGCCGAGGCCGCGATGCACCACCAACTCGCCCCGACCTTGGCCGACTACGCGCAGGATCCGTCGTTCTGGTTCGAATCCTTCCAGAACTGGCAGAGCGAATTCCTCGCCGTGTTTTCCCTGGTCGTGCTGTCGATTTTTCTGCGCCAGAAGGATTCGCCGCAGTCCAAAGCCGTTGACGAGCCCGACAGCAAGACAGGCACGTGAGGCACGACGCCCAGATCGCGCCGATCCCCGTGGGCGGACGGTCAGATCGGTAGGTGCCGGGCGCCGCCTAGGCTAGCGCAACCCATGGCCTCCGCCCGCGTGATGTAAGCGGGCGGCTTACATCGCCGGCGCGCGTCGGGCGCTGCCTGTCCGGTCGGCTCAGCCCGGTCGAATAACATGACGACGATGGGCATGCCGGGGTTGGCGCGCCGCGTGCACGTGGCTACTGGCCACGAGCTAGCTAAACCTGCCTAAGCCCAGGCACTCGGTGATCGCCTCCGCCAGGCACGCACGGGGCTCGATCAGGGGCGGCGAGTGCTTGCACATCGCTTGGCGTGGCAGCTGCGGAGTTGGCGCTAACCCGCAAAGAGCCGCGGGCATTCACGGTGGTATGCAGTGTGTCGGCGAAATCTCCACTGAAACCATACATAGCCTGATCAACTCTGGCCGCGGCCACCTTTCCACCTCACCCCCCGTTCGATGGCTACTTTCGACGACCACCGCCCACCGGCCGACGCTATTGTGAACCTAGCCGACGAGCACGATACGGCGATGTGGGCGCTGGTCATGCAGGTGGACTCGCCTGCGCTGCGGCGAGCTGCGGCACGGGTTGGGCCGAATGTGTGGCATCTTTGGGAGGAAATCCGGAGCCACCCACATCGCTATAGTGCACCCTGACCCGTCTCTGTCGATGTACCGTCGAAGCCTCGCCGGTGTATAAACCGACGTTTTTGTCCGACCTTTCTGCGACCCCTCATGAATGTTCCCTCCCCGCGCCGGTCGCCCGGCGAGCCTGATCCCTTACGCGGAAGCGCCGCCCAGTTTGAAAGGCTGGTTCAGGGCGTCGCCGACTACGCCATCTATATGCTCAATCCCGAAGGGATCATCGAGACCTGGAATTCGGGCGCCCAGCGGATCAAGGGCTACGAGGCCGGTGAGATCATCGGCTCGCATTTCTCGCGTTTCTACAGCGACGAAGACCGCGCCGCGGGTATTCCCGAGCGCAACCTCGCCCGCGCGGCACGGGATGGCCGCGTGGAGGATGAAGGTTGGCGCATCCGGCGCGACGGCACGCCTTTCTGGGCGCACGTGATCATCGACCGCATCGTCGACGAGGACGGCACGCTACTGGGATTCGCCAAGGTCACCCGCGATGTGACCGAACAACGCCAGACCGAGCGCGAACTGGCAGAGGCCAAAGAGCAACTGGCGCAGTCTCAGAAGATGGAAGCGATCGGACAACTTACCGGCGGCATCGCGCACGACTTCAACAACCTTCTGATGACCATTCAAAGTGGGGTGGAGCTGCTGCGTACGCGCCTGCCGGACGACGAGCGCACGCGAACCATTTTTGATACGACCCTTGCCGGCGTTGCCCGCGGCGCGCGGCTTACCCAACGCCTTCTCGCCTTTGCACGCCGTCAGGAGTTGTCGCCGACGGCCGTGGACATCACCGCTCTCGTCCACGGCCTCTCGGATCTGATCCAGCCGATGCTCGGCGCGTCAGTTAATCTCGTTGGGTCGCTTCCTTCCGGCCTGCCACCGGCCCTGGTGGACGCCAACCAACTGGAACTGGCCGTGCTTAACCTCATCGTGAATGCGCGCGACGCGACCCCGGAGGGCGGACGTATCGACGTCGCCGCCACGTCCGTCACCTACCAGCGCGACAACGCGCTCGGGCTGCGCCCCGGCACGTACCTCGGCGTCTCGGTGCGCGACAAAGGCCATGGCATGAGCCCGGAAGCCCTGGCGCGGGCCACCGAGCCCTTCTTCACCACCAAGGGCATCGGGAAAGGTACCGGCTTGGGCCTGTCCATGGTCCATGGGCTGGCCGAACAATCCGGCGGGCGTCTGGTCATGGAAAGCGTCGAAGGCCGCGGGACCACGGCCACCATCTGGCTGCCGGCCGCGAACAACGCGATGGCCAGTGGCGCGCCGGCCCAGACGCCACTCGCGGTATCTGGTCTGCGGCTACGCATTCTTTTTGTCGACGACGATCCGCTCGTGCGCGTGACGGTCGCGGCGCTTCTGGAAGATATGGGCCATTGGGTCGTCTCGGCCGACTCGGGGCCCGACGCCCTGGCCCGCCTCGACGAGGGTACGCCCTACGATGTACTAGTGACCGATTACGCCATGCCCGGGATGACTGGCACCGAACTCATCGCCCGCGCGCGCGAGCGCGTCCCGCAGCTCGCCGCCGTCCTGGCCAGTGGCTACGCGGAGGCCGCGATCGACCCCGCACTGGGCGTTGTGCGGCTGGCCAAACCCTTTGACCGTGGAGCGCTGGAAGAGGCGCTTCGCCACGTACTAACGACCTCGACGCGCTAACGGCCAGCTGCTGCGACGCCTGCAAGACAACATCGATCCGTCGAGGAGCACCGAGGCTCACGTGGCCGGCTCAAAGCGCCTGTTGTACGGGGCGATTCTCGGCGTATTGGGGCACCGGCAGCGCCACCATCCACGGTTCGCGTCGCTTGACCCATAGCTCGTACGTTGGGGCAAATAGACCGGGCGAGTCGAAATGACCGGCGTACAGTTCAATTTCCTGCGCCGCATCATCCGCCCATAGGACCACCGCGCCGCACGTGGCACAGGCTTCGCGCCGCCCGGTGGCGCTGTCGACCGCGACCCGCCCACCGCGAATTTCAACATGCTCGGCGGCGAACACCATGAACATCACAAATGGTGCCCCAGACCGCCGCCGACAGTCGGTGCAGTGGCACAACCCACATCGGATCGGATCCCGATGCACGACAAACGACACCCCGCCACATCGGCACTTGCCTCGCTTCATGGTGACCACCTCCGACTTCACGATATCGAGCGGCCCTGTCCGAACAGGAGGCCGCCTTTCCGGGGCGTCGGCTTATCTACGCTCGATACACCGGAAAACGCTGCAAAAAACGCCAGGGTCATCGCGCAGGACTCCGGCCACCTGACTAATCGTAAACGAACGGGCGAACGAGCAAGTTACTCGGTCACTACCCTAACGCGCCTGCGCTATCACGGACAGGGCGCGTCGAAGCTCGTGCGCCGTCGTTTCGCTCGGGCGCAGGCGAAGATGGATCACCGATGCCGAACGGCCTATGCCCAGCGGCAAGACGCTCGTGCCGTTTTTGCGGCAGCGCGGGCACCATGCCCCACGTAAAACGGACGGATGCGCGCGGCCTCCTCCTATGCTCTCGTCCCCTGCTCTTCGCAGTTGCATCGCCAGATGAACCTCCGACGGCTCATCGCCGAACTGCGACGCGAGGGTCTTAAGACCCGGGACGTTCAGGCGGAGGCCATGGGCGTGCTCTCGGCAAGCCGTCTGGACACGATGCTCGCCGGCGCACCGTTCGCCGATGGCCTTGCACGAGAAATCGAGTGGATCATGCATCGTCCTTGCGGCTGGCTCGATCGACCGCACCGCTGCGTCCTCGAGCAATGACATCGGGAGAGCGTCGGGGCGAGCCGATGCGTCCGCGCGTCGTACGGGCAGACCATACCGCCCTAACCCGTCGTGCAAGGGCAGCCGAAGTCCGCCTTTGGCTGCGAAGATCGCCGTGGCCGCCTTCTTCAGACGGCATTTCCCCGCGTCGTTACCCACGTGGGTGCCTTGCCCTACTTCGCTGTCAAGGCGGGAATGGACTCACTAACTGCCAGCTATGGCCGCGAAAAAGTGGCGAGGGGATCGCGAACGCCATCGTGATCCCCGCGCATCCGGGCGCGCGTCCATTCCGAATTCATTGCACACCCACTGACGACGGTGCGAGCGTGCGCTTCGCCGTGATCGACCGGCCGCGCGCAGAAATGCTCCATCATGTGGGCCTCTCGAAACCGCGCGTTCGCGCCAAGTGACCTGCCCCGGGGCGTAAGCTACATCGCCCTCCCGCCCTGAGTGCTGGGCGTCAGGCGGCGGCGTGACGCGAGACGTTCGCTGCGGTGCGGCGAGCTATTCCTCCGCGCGGTCCATCCAGCCGGCAGGTTTACGCATGACGTGTTCGACTTCCCGGGCAAAGATGTCCGGGATCGGCACGCCATCGCTCATGTCGCGAAGAAACCGGCTACCCACATGCAGGGCGCGGGCTTGCTCGCCGGTTCCGCCGATGCCAGATGCGCGGAGGTCGTCCAGGACTCGCGCAAGCTGCCGATGCCGGCACCGCTGGAGTTCCTCTGAAAACATCGCGCTCCCGACCCATCGACCATACGCCGGCTCGCCGTACGACGGAGCGTACACCGCCGTCGCGCCTTGCAGGGCGCATGTACGCGCCGGCGGACGGTGGTTGCATTCCCGCGCGTTGAATCTGCCGCTTTCAGCAATAACGTCATTCGCGAGCTGGGTGGGCCAGCCGGGATCGGTCGTCGCCAGACGCCCATCGTCGCCGTGCCTTGCGACCTCACGTCCGTGAAACCCGGATACACATCGGCCGGCTCGTCGGCGACTAGAGTGGCTTGGGGGTGTCCGGTGACCTGGAATCTCATCGGGAGCAGGCGCGTGTCGTTAGAAAGTATTGTCCACGAGGCCGGCATGCTGGCGACGTCCGTACGCGCTGGTGACAGTGAGGAAGCCCTGTTCCGAGCCACGCGGATTGCGTCGGTGGCCGAAGCCCTCGGACATGGCGAGGTGACCCGCGCGGCGAAGCAGGCCGCACGCTGTCTGTGTCTGGTCGCTCCGGGCGCCGCCCGGCTGGACAGCTGCCTGAACGAGCTCGCGTTGGCCATGGACCGTTTGCCCTCCTTCGGCCTGTATTGATCGGGCATGCCCCACCGCCAGTGGCGCTTCGGCGGTACGTAGGCGCCTGGGGCGGCGACCGCCGAATTTCCCGATGCTGGTTAAAGTGCGCGCAGCGCTGCCGATACAGCGGTATGACCGTCTCCGCGCCACCCCTGCCGATCGTGCTCATCCACGGGTTCATCGGTCACTTGCAGTTCGCCGAACTCACCGGCGATGGCGCAATATTGGCGCCCGATCTGCTGGGTTACGGCCAGCGTCGCGACTGCGATGCTCAAGCCATCACGGTGCTCGGGCAGGTCGATCACCTCATCACCGAAATCAACGCATGGGTAGGGCCCAGGCAACCGGTCCTGCTCGTGGCGCATTCCGCCGGTGCCACGGTGGCGATCCGTCTGGCGCAGCGCTATCCGGCGCGTATCGGCGGCCTGCTGATCGCCGAGGGCAACCTTGCCGCCAGCGATGCCTTCCTGGCCGCACGGCTCGGACCGATGAGCGTGGCTCAGGTCGAACATTGGTTAGACACCATGCAGGCCGATCCGGCGCGCCTGCTCGCCGCCGACGGGGTGCCGGTCAACGCGACGACCCTGACACGGATGCATAGCTGGCTGCACCATCAGGAGGCCGAGGCCTTGCATCGTATGGCCAGGTCCGTGCTCCTGGAGAGCGTGACGCCCAATTATGCGTTAGCGGTCACCACCGTCACTCGTGAGGTACCCACCGGCCTCGTGTTCGGCGAGCGGTCGCCCCACAAGCGTCTGATCGCCGAGCCGGTGAAGTCTACGATCGTCGCTACCATGGTCATGGAGCAGGTCGGGCATTTGCTCCCGCTTGAAGCGCCGAGCGACTTCCGACTGCAGATCGCGACCTTTGCAGCGATGGTGAAAGAACTCGCTGCTGAGCGGTGGAACGCCACGCTCTAGGCCGTCGACGTCTTCTTGCGGATTACGCTCGAGCGTATCCCGTCAGTGGACCGCGCGCGTTGGCCGAATATCGCCTCAATGCGCTCGCAGGAGGGCGATAGCAGGCTGGGCGCGCTGATCTTACCGGGCGATGCCACCCTTGACCCACCTCCCAAGCACCCCGGTTCGACGGCGTCTTGGCATGCTCGCCCGTTAAATTGCCTCGCCGTACATCGCGACGATGAGTCATCGGCTCAGTCGCGTTCCCACGCCGTCCGTGATCGCAAGGATTTACGCCGTCGGGTACGTGCACGAACGCGCGACGCGTCATGCGCTCGAATGGGACCAGGTGAACGTGAGGGCGAACCATGCGCGAATTCCGGTGGATGGGGTGGATCGCCGCGGTAGTGGCCGCAATCCTTGGTGTGGCCTACTTGGGCTTGGGATTCTGGCTGGGCGCGCTCGGCGGCAGCTGGTATTACGCGGCCGCCGGCCTGGCACTGATCGTTGTCGCCCTGACAACACTGTCCTGGCCGCGTTTAGCGCTAGCGGTGTTCCAACTGTTTCTGATCGCCACGCTGCTCTGGACGATCGCCGAGGTGCGGTGGGATGGCTGGCAGTGGATGCCACGGCTGCTCGGCTTTGCCGTGCTGGGAATCTGGCTGGCATGGACGGCAGGTGCTGGAACCGGGCATTGGCGGTTGGCCAGCATCTGCGGCGGCGCCTCGGTCGTGCTCATCGTCGTCATGTTCGGCTTGGGTTGGCGCATTACCCGCGAGCGGTTCCACCAGGACGCCACTGTCGCTGCCGCGTCGCCCGCGAGCGATGCGGACAACGACTGGCGTTACTACGGGCGCACGCCCGCCGGTCAGCGCTATTCGCCCGCGGCGCAGCTGACGCCGGCCAATGTCGCCCAACTCGCACCGGCATGGACCTATCACACCGGTGATGTCATGCGGGAGGGCGAGGATCGGAAAGGACGCGAATTCAACGACGAGGTCACGCCGACGAAGGTGGGCAACCAGCTCTTTCTGTGCACACCCCATCGTCAGGTCATCGCTCTGGATGCCACCACGGGCAAGGAGCTGTGGCGTTTCGATCCGAAGAACGACACCGACGCCAACGAGTATCTGGCCTGCCGCGGCGTGGCCGTCTACACGGATGCCGATTCGAGCATCTGCCCGCTGCGCGTGATCTCCACAACCGCAGACGCCCGCCTGTTTGCGCTCGACGCCCGCACCGGCGCACTGTGTCAGGACTTCGGCGACCGGGGCTACGTGTCACTGACCGACCATCTGGGCAAGGTGCCGGCCGGATTCCACTTCATCACCTCCCAGCCCCTGGTCGTGGGTAACCGCTTGCTGCTGGGCGGATGGATCTACGACAACCAGGCCGAAGGGGAACCCTCGGGCGTGGTCCGCGCCTACGATCCGCACGATGGAAGCCTCGCCTGGGCGTGGGACCTGGGACGTTCGCCGGCGAATGCGCCGCTTGCCGAGGGACAGACCTATACCCGCGGGACCCCCAATGCGTGGGGCACGTACACCGCCGACCCCGCGCTCGGCCTGGTCTACCTCCCCTTGGGCAACGCCACGCCGGACTACTACGGCGCAAAACGCCGCCCGTTCGATGAGACGTACTCCAGTAGCATCGTAGCGCTCGACCTCGCCACGGGGGCGGAGCGCTGGCATTTCCAGACCGTGCACCACGATGTCTGGGATTACGACGTGCCGATCGGCCCAACCCTTGTCGACCTGCCCACGCCGGGCGGTTCGGTCCCTGCGTTGGTGCAGACCACCAAGATGGGCCAGCTCTTTGTGCTGGACCGTCGCGACGGTCGCCCGCTGACCGGCATCACTGAAAAACCTGTACCGACGGAGCCCCATCTTGCCGGCGACCGGTTGTCCGCGACGCAGCCGTACGTCACCGGCTTTCCAAGCCTCGCGCCGCCGGATCTGAAGGAGTCCGACGCTTGGGGCGCGACTCCGGTGGACCACCTGCTCTGCCGCCTGGCCTTCCGACGCGCGCGCTACCAGGGCCAGTTCACCCCGCCGGCCCTGGGCACGGCCATCGCCTACCCTGCCTTCGACGGCGTCGTCGACTGGTATGGCGCGACCGTCGATCCCACGCGACACCTCTTGATCGCCAACACCAGCTATATCCCGTTCACCATGGAGACAATGCCTCGTGCCGATGCGCTGGCCAGGAAGTTGATTCCAGACTGGAAGGGCTGGGACAACGACGGACCGTATCCAAAGCCCAAGGATTTTTCGGTCGGCCCGCAGCACGGCACGCCGTTTGTCACGGTGGTCAAACCGTGGCTCTCCGCGCTCGATGCGCCATGCGCCGCGCCGCCGTGGGGCAAACTCATTGCGATCGACCTGTCGACCCGCCGCATCGTCTGGGAGCGGCCGGTGGGGACCACGCGTGACATGAACGTGCTTGGCCTGCATACCAATGCACCGCTTCCGACAGGCATTTTTTCCATGGGCGGCAATATCGCCACCGCTGGCGGACTCATCTTCATGGGGGCGACCGCCGACGACTACCTGCGCGCATTCGACGTCCGGGACGGCAAGGAGCTGTGGAAGGGTCGCCTGGACGCGGGCGGCCAAGCCACGCCCATCACCTACATCGGTGCCGACGGCCGTCAGTACGTGGTCATCGCCGCCGGAGGGCATGGCGGATTACGCACCCGCAGCGGCGATGCGGTGCAGGCTTTCGCCCTGCCCCGCTGAATCGCTGAGTACGGCCGTTGTCGGCGCCATGTCCCCGGGGCTATGCAGTTATACGACTTCGGACTGGACGGAGTGTGCGACTGGGCCGCTCCGGGCTGCGACAGCCAACCGTATAGCACGTGGATGACGGACGGTCAGCAACGAAACGTCACGCAGGTGGGACGCTACGCGGTCGTGTGGGCGCGCACGTGCAAAAGAAAAGCACTCGCCGCGACGATCGCCAGCAAGATGGCTTCGAATGCAGGAGCACCGGCGGCCGCGCATAGCAGCGCAAGCGTGCTTTCGCCGAGAAGCGCCACCCAATCGGATTTCGCCACTCGCGCCGGTTTGCGGCCGCTGTTGCGAAAATACAGCAGCGCGGTGATGGCGAGCACTACGGCAGGGATAAGAATGGATTCCGGCCGAAAGAACCAAGCGATGATGGCGCCGATGGCCGCCGATACCCCTAACGCGACGTGTAGTTTGGCGTCCGCGCCTCTAGGATGCCTATCCTGCCGGGGTGTTTCCTTCGATTGCGAATCCATGGAACCCTCCATCGCGCCGCAACGACCACAACGTTCGTCAGACGAAATCGCCGCAGCACACACTGAGCAAGTCTTCATGGCGCTCTCTCGCAAATTTCCGGACGGAGACGCTCCAACCGTCGCATGACATGCTCAAACCGTCTTGAACAAAAACCGCGACACGCGCTTGAGCCTTGCGCACCACATCCCTGGGGACCGAAATCGTTTCAGCCAAATCCCGACCTGCGTTGATGGCGGCAGGCGCTCCACGTCACGGCGCGAAAAAAAACCGGAGACGGCTGTCCTTCGTTCGTGGCTCTTCTCGTGGCCGGCCATAGACGCGATGCACGCTTGGCCATTTGGCCACCCTCTCACGGGCTCCCAGCTGCAGGAACGTTGCCGGCGCATTCCGTGAAGTACATGAAGGTTTTTTACAGGCGGTCGGATTGAAGGCCAGGAGGCGAGCGCAAGGCAGGCACTCGGCTGTCGGCCAACGTGAATCCTTTCCTTAACGCTGCACCTTGACACAGGGACGCCTGTTGGGAGATGCACGGTCAACCCATCCCCAAGGCTCGCCGCGCCTGGCCGCTGAACCGCCGACTCAACTGTAAGCGCGTACCGTCCTGCAAGACGACCTCCGCGCCGCCGTGGAACGTCGGGTGAAGCTCGCGGATGCGATCGATATTGACCAGGGTGCCGCGATGAATACGAAGAAACTGCCTGGAGTCCAGCGCGATGGCGAGTTGCGAAAGGGTCTCCCGATGGAGCGCTTCGGCTCCATTTGCGTGGATCCGGACATAGTTTCCATCCGCCCGGACCCAATCGATATCCGGCACAGCGATGACGCGGATGCCTTCGCGCATCTGGACGCTGATGCGTTCCAAAGCGGGCGCCTGCATCGCGTGGGCGCCCGGTCCCACGCCGCGGTGTTGCCGAACCTTGCGCATGGCGTGATCGAAGCGGGCCTGGTCAAGGGGTTTGAGCAGATAATCCAGGGCGTTCGCGTCAAAGGCCTGCAGGGCTTGACCATTGTCCGCCGTGGTAAAGATCACCATGGGCATGCATGACGGATCCAGCTCCTGCAAGTACTCAAAGCCCGTCATGCCCGGCATGCCGATGTCGAGAAAGACCAGATCGGGCTCGAGTGCGGAGACGACATGCCTGGCATCCATGGCGCTTCCGCATTCGCCGACGATTTGCACGTCAGGGTGGCTTGCAAGCGCCTGGCGAACCGCCAAGCGCGCCAACACTTCGTCGTCGACCAGGACGGCCCGGATGACCGGCGAGCTCACGCGCTCACCTCCACGAACGGAAAGGTCAGTTCGACGCGCGTGCCGCCGGACGCCCGCCGTGCTAACCGCATCGTCCCTTCGTCCCCGAACAGTGCGCTCAGGCGCGCGCGGGTAGTCGACAGCCCCACGCCCTCACTAGGTCCACCTGCCGGTAACCCGACGCCATCGTCGTCCACGGTCAGCACGAGAACGTCCCCCAGTCGACGCGATGCGATCTGCAGCGTGCCGCGGTCGAGCTTGGCGAGCAGACCGTGCTGCAGGGCGTTTTCGACGATGGGCTGAAGGATCATGCTCGGAACCGCTGCGTACAGGGTGTCGTCTGCGGCGGACAACTCTGTCGTGAGGCGGTCCTCGAACCGCACCTCCTGGATACCCAGGTAGCATTTAAGCAATTCCAACTCGCTCACCAGGGGGACCGTCTGGGCGTGGCGCTCCTTGAGCGTCAAGCGGAAGAAATCGCTCAGGCGTGAGACCATCACGCGCGCCTTCATCGGATCGGCCAGCGTCAACGCAGAGATCGCGTTGAGCGTGTTGAAGAGGAAGTGAGGCTGGAGTTGCATCCTCAGAGTTTGAAGATGCGATTGCGCGAGTTGAGTTTCCAGGCGCGAGGAGCGCAGCCGCTCTTCGCGCAGGCCCCTCTGGAACTCGATCGACCGCACGATCGCCAGCAACACCCAGTACGTGAACCAACTCAGCCGTGCGTTGTAGGCGAACTGCGTCCGGATATATTCGGCGATGGACATGTCGGCACGGACCTGGGGTGGACCACACAACCACCAATAAACCGCAAGAACGACGCTCACCTGAAGCAGACTGATGATAATGCTAGAAACAAAATGCGCCGACCAGAAGCGTCTGCGCGTCTGTCCGAAGCGGGATGACACCCAGTTCACCACCGGGGTGATGGCCATCCACAGGTAGCCGTTGGTCAGGCTCCAGACCAGGCTGCGGCGCCACGAGGGCGATTCCCCCTCCAGAACCGAGGTAAACGCACTGGTGAGCACGTAAAACAGGGCGAGGGCCGTCCACGCACCGAAAATCGTCCACCGTCCTCTTCCGAGGAACGCCCTTGCGCGCACTGCCATGTTGGTTGTCTCTGTCCGGCCGATGTGGCCTCACCGCCAAGTCTGAGGCGGTGACACCGGTATGGGTAGGTGAATTCCTGCCCTTTTTGGCCTTTTTAGCTGCATGCAGGGCCCTTGCCCATGCCAAAGTCGAGGTCCCATCCGCTTTCGTCGTGAAGGATGGCCACGTGAACCGCGTGACTCGCATTCAGGCGCACGCCTATGCACGCTGCGACATCCGCAGAAGACGCATCGTGGGCGCTGGCGGCCGATGAGAAACCGGCGATGGCGAGCGAGATAAGCAACAGGATACGTTTCACGGGTTGTCTCTCCAGGGCTTTGGTGGATCCAATGTATCCGCGCGCGCGCACCCCGTCGCGCGTGCCGGTACGCCCGGCGGCATCGGTGTGACAAGCGGTATCAGCGATGTGATAAGCGGCGTGGAGAGCAGTTCGCGTCGCGTGGCGTCGCATCGTTGGCGAACGACGATCCTATTCAGCGGCTCAAGAAGCCCGTGGACGGCTTGTGAGGTGGGGAGCCTACGTGGCCGCATTGACTCGTTGGCCTATCGCGGGCCGCCGTAGTGCGGGCCGATGGGCCCGGCCCGGTCGCGTTCCGTCGGAACCGTATCTCCCGGGCGACGGGGCGCGAGTCGGAACCGCCTCGGGGATAAAAAGGCCAGCGACTCTACCCTTCCCGCAGAGCCGCTGGTTGCCTGGAGCAGGCCAAAAGCAACGCACGGCTACTGATGGCCGCCCTGGGATTCTTGCTGCTTGCCGCGTTGATCATTACCGCCCTGGCCGGGTTGGCCCTGCCGTTCATTATCGTCTTGACGTGACTTGTCCGGCTGGCTCGCAGCCCCCTTGCCGGGCTGCCCCGGTTGGTCACCGCCCGATTTCCGGGATGGGTCCTCTTTGCCCGGCTGCGTCTGGGGGGAACCGGGCTGATTCGATTTCTTCTGCCCCTCGTCCGTACCCTGTTGGGCCGCATTCGCGGACGAGGTATCGCGTTCATTCTGAGTGCTCATAGCGCGTCTCCGGAGGTGGAGAATCCATCCTTCGCCGCGGAGCGTGAGGGCGCCGCCTCACCGGCGTTACTGGCGAGTGACGAATTCACAAATGTGATCGGAGAGGCGTTGCCTTGTGTCGGCGTGAGCCATAGGCCTCCGCCCACCCTAGCCGGAGGCTTGCTTTGCGATCTCTTTGCCTCGGGGAATAAAGCGCTCTGGTTTGTCACTGTTACGTCGCACGCGGCGACATGGGCTGCGCGCCCTGCCCAGGGTCCTGTATGACATGATGTGCCGATGACCCCATCAGAAACAGGCCGGGGTTGGCAGCGCGGTACATGCCTCGTCGGCCAGCTACAGATCCATTTCTGGCGATCGGGCGGCCCGAAGCCGCCGCTCGTCGGCCTGCACGGCCTTACGGGGAGCGGCGATTGCCTCTTGCCGACGGCCCGCATGCTGGACGGGTACGACGTCATCCTTCCAGATGCGCGCGGTCACGGCGCGTCGTCTGCGCCGGCATACGGTTACGCGTATGACGACCTGGCCGGCGACGTCGTCGGCCTGCTCGGCGCCCTGGCGTTGGAAGCCCCCGTGCTGGTGGGACATTCCATGGGCGGCCTGACCGCAGCGGTGGCGGCTCGTGCCCTGGGCTCGAGCCTTACTGCACTGGTGCTGATCGATCCCACGTTTATCAGCCCGGCATGGCAGCAAGAGGTGTTCGAAAGCGATGTTGCGGCGGAACACCGCAAGTCGCTCGAGTCGAGCAGGGAAAGCTTGTTGGCTGCGGCACGCAAAAAGCATCCGGCACGTAGTGCTGCGCTTATCGAATATCTGGTCCACGCGCGGCTAAGTACCAGCCCAAACGCTTTTGAGGTGCTCACCCCTCCAAACCCGGACTGGCGAGAGTTGGTACGTGAGCTCTGCGTTCCCACCCTGCTGTTGATCGGCGAGCGTGGCGTGGTATCGCCCGAGACCGCGGGCGAACTCCAAGCCTCCAATCCCCTGTTGAGCATCGAGCACCTTTCTGGCGCGGGCCACGGTATGCCCTACGACGCGCCCGAACGTGTCGCCTCGGCTGTGTCCGCATTCCTGGCAAGCCTCCGCGCCTCCTATCCCGTCTTGGCCTGGACGGCAGGGTGTCCGTTCCCGCGAGTCCCGAGAGTTTCTGTCGACCGGCCCCAAAGACTGGCGGGATGGCCTATGTAGCCATCCCGCCTTCCGCTTCGCGCCGTGCGGAGGGCGAACGCCCCGGAGATTCGTTGGCGAAAACCAGACGCGTCGCCAACCTCGGAGGTCTCCGTCGCGGCCGCCAGCCTCCGACGCCAGCCGGTGGAAAGGTCCAGCCGCCCTGGGCGGCTTCCGGCAAGGCTGTGGCCGCAAGGCGGCAGCCAGACTCGCACAGCCGTTTCGTGGCGTGTGTGTGGCGTGGCCCACTTCAAGAAACAGAGCCTCGCGCCGATAAAGGGCCGTAGCGAATCGAAAGCTCTCCTGTGCCATGACCGATGCTGAAACACCTGCCCTAACGGCCCGCGTTGCCAATTTCCGAGCGCTCTGCCGGGTGCTTGAGCAGCAAGGGCTTCGCGATCCCCACCGCCTCGCCGCCGCGTTCGGTCCGTCCATGCGCCCCGAACGCGTGGGCCTGATCCTGGGCGGTGGTGTGATGCCGGACTATCTGGCCCGTTCGTTGGAACACGTCATGTGCGTCCCCTGGCACTGGCTCGATGAGCGGCAAGCGGACGTGCGGGAAGCGGCCCGTCATCTGCTGGTCGAGAAGGCCCTACGGACGGAGATCCCTCGTCATGCCGCGGAGGCGGCCGAGGTGCTCGTCGAAGCCCCGCTCCTGCCCGAGCGGTGAGCCATCGCGCCCATGCGTCGATGCGGATGCTTTGTACGCGCTCCGCAGTCCCGACGTGCGCCACGGAAGCGCCTAAGGCCGCGCCGGGCTCGCTGCGATGCCCCAGCGTAAAACAGTGGCCTGAAGCGCAGCCGTGATGCTCCGCTCATCGCCGGCGGTTCCGGTGATAGGGACGGACAGCACCATGCCTTCGATTTCCGCGGACCACACAATCTCGCGGCCGAACCACGCATGGGTGACGATGGCCACCAACCGCTTCCCGTGCTCGTCGACGACTTCGATACGCTGTTCCATGAGCTTGCTCCAGGGATGGGGATTGGCGGGCAAGCCATGCGGATAGCTGACCTCCGGCCCCCGGGCTCGTCGGCAGGAAGCGGCTCAAGGTTGCCCCCCGACGAGGTTGAGCGTATCAAAGACCCATGACCGACCCAGCTGCTCCGCTCGCTATTGTCGTCGAACCACATGCGGTCCTGGCCGACACCGTGGCCGACGCCCTCCGGCGGCGCGGCTACGAGGTGCTGGTCGCCACCACGCACACCGGCGGTGCCCACTCCGCGCTTGCCCACGCTGCCGTCGATTTCCTGATCGCCGCCGTCCCCGCCCCAGGCGAAGACCGGTCCGGGGCTTACCTTGCCGATGCCCGCCGGATCAACCCTGCCTTGCGCACTGTGGTGATGCTCTCCGATCCCGACGAGGATGCCACCGAGGCGCCTCTAGGCGCCATCCGTCTGCTGAAACCGTTCACGGCGGGGGAACTGGAGTTGGCCATCGAGCAAGCGCTCGCGGTGCAGCTGTGAGGGCAACATCAGGCCCCGTCCCCTCTGACTCGGTGTCCGTTACCCTGCAGGCCCGCCGTTGGGCCAATCTGCGTCGGCTTCTCGCCGAACTCGAAGCGGACGGTATCGAATCCACCCTGATGATCCACCAGGTGCTCGGCCTTCGCGCAGGCGTCCTGACAAAACTGCATAAAGGGGCGGAGATCTCCGATGCGATGGCTCGGGAACTCGAATGGGCCATGCACCGGCCCGGTGGTTGGCTCGACCGGGGAGCCAACGAGCCTGACGTCTAGCCAGCGTCCTCGTTCAACAGAGGCGGTCGTGGACCGCGAGCAGCTATCGGCGCTCGCCCGGGGAGGCCAGCGGCGCGTTGCGCTCCCTCAGCTTGGCAGTCCGGCGCGATGGCGGCGCGGGATGAGCACCACCTTCGTGTGCGGCCACCCCGCTCGCGAGCGACACACCGCCGACGCGAGGGATGGGTCGACATCCGCCGGTACGGCTGGGAACGGGTTCGCGCGAGCGCCGCTTCGGCGTCCAGCGCCGAGGCAATTGGATACGGACGCCATCCCGCACTGGTCCGTAAAGGTCGCTGTGCGACCCGATCTTCCTCCGGGCCGGTGAGTTATTCGCGGACCACGTGCCAGCTGCCAGCCGCATCTTCCTGAAGGACGGTGACCTCGTCGCCCATGTCCTCCATGATCCGTGCGCGGTTGCAGGCCGCATGCAGCGCAAGCAGACCGTCGGTGTACGACTCGCCATCCATGCCGTTGATCGACACATGCCAGGACCGCGAGTTGTGGGCGGGATACATGATGTAAATGCGTACCTGCGCCATGAAACACTCCGAAGCTCAAGGCCCAAGCGCGAGGGACCCTGCACAGAAAAAAGCCCCTGATGGACAGGGGCATGAGTGTGGAACGGCGGGGGGTGGGAGGGGCCGTACCACGCCATCATCGTTACAATCGCAAGGTCATCGTTTCGTGAGGGCGGTCGTCGCGGGAGCCGACGCGTCGTCCGTAGCCGTCCCGAGGCGCGGGCCACGCGAGATGCGTGTGCAGGCACGCCGTGTTAAGTCGAGTTGTAAGAGCCGCGCGGCCGGGTGATAAGCAAGCTATACCTCTCCCGACGCCGCCACGCTGCCGACAAGCAGTTACGACCGGGTCCCGTCCTTGCCCCGACGCCGCTTTGCGCCGTCCGCCTAAGCCAGCTGGACCTCCGATGTGTCAACGGCTAGGCCCTCGCGGCCCAGAACGCCACGCCAATCGCCGCCGCGGCGATGAGGGCGACAATCAACACTGCGACCGCTAACTTGCCCAGAACCGAAACGCCGACTGCCGTGGGCGTCTCGTCCCCCCTTCCCTTTCTCTTCGTCAGCGGCGACACCCTCACTGCGCAGGCTCGAGTTCCACCTTGATCCATCCCGGTTGGCGCTTGTCGAACTGCTCATACGCGCTGATCGCGTCGCTAAGTGGCTCCCGGTCAGTGAGGATAAGGGTGGGCGTGACCTGGCCGCTGCGCACCAGTTCCACGAGCATGGGCACGTACTTCCGGTGGTTGCAATTACCCATGCGGATCGTGAGGTTCTTATTCATCGCCGCGCCAATCGGGAACAGGTTATCGGACGGCGGATAGACTCCAATGATCGCGACCGTGCCGGCCTTCGCCACCGCATCGACCGCCCACGCCAACGACTGCATGGGGCCATCGCCGGCCTGGAAGCGACCGGCATGATCACGCGCCCCGGGCGACGCGTCGTGGGCGGTTTCACGCGTGTTCGTCCCCTGCGCGGGACCGCTATGGGCATGCTCCGCGTCCACGCCCACGGCATCGATCACCGAATCCACGCCGATGCCGCCGGTCAGCTCCTTGAGGGTCGCGACCGGGTCCTCCTTGGCGAAATTGATGACCTCGGCGCCCTGATTGCGTGCCATTTCCAGCCGGTCCTCGTGTTGATCGATGGCGAACACGCGCCCGGCTCCGAGCAGTTTGGCGGAGGTGATGGCGAACTGGCCGACCGGGCCGCATCCAAACACCGCCACGGAATGGCCCAGTTTGATTCCTGCGAGGTCGGCACCGAAGTAGCCGGTCGGGAATATATCGGAAATCAGGATCGCCTCATCGTCGCTGACTTCGTCCGGCAGTCCCACCAGATTGACGTTCGCGAAAGGCACACGGACCTTTTCGGCCTGCATCCCATGGAATCCGCCAGCGTCCTTTGGTCCACCGTAAAAGGCCGTGCCCGGCCCGTTCGGGTTCGCGTTGTCGCACTGCGCGTAATAGCCCTCCCGGCAATACGCGCAATAGCCGCAGGCGATGGTCGATGGAATGACGACACGGTCGCCCACCTTCAGGTTACGGACACCCGGGCCAACAGCTTCGACAACGCCGACACCCTCATGGCCGAGAATCGTGCCCGGCTCGACACCGGCCATGGTCCCGCGGATGAAATGCAGGTCCGTGCCGCAGATCGCCGAACTCGTGAGGCGAACGATCGCGTCGGTGTCCGCCTCAAGCGTCGGTTCGGATACCTCGTCCAGCCGAATATCGCCTGGGCCGTGGAAAACGATAGCTTTCATAGGTCAGCTCAACATGGAACGGGCAGCTCGACCGGCCCCCGTCCCCGGTAAAGGGAAATGATCGAATCCGGCGCGAGTAACGCGCCTAGCTCCGCTCGATCAGGATTTTGCGCGCGTCCGTGCCGCTTTCTTCGCAGCGGTCTTCCGACCGGCGGCGCCTTTCGTCCGCGCGGCCTTCTTCGCCGCTGCACTCTTCGATGCGGCGGGCCGCTTGCGTGCGGCCGACTTTCCCTGACGCGACAAGGCGGTCTTGCTCGTCGATGTCTTGCTGGCACTCTTCAGGGCCTTTTTGGTCGCCGTCGAGCGTTTCCTGGAAGCCTTCTTCGCAGCGGCTTTGCGATGGGAGGCGGCCGTATCCTGCGCGGCCTTCTTCCGTGTCGCTTTCTTCGCGGTCTTCTTCGCCGGGGCCTTCACACCGTCCCGGCGAGCCTTCGAGAGACCGATGGCGATGGCCTGCTTGGCGGACTTGGCGCCGTGCTTGCCCTTCCTGACGTGCTCGATTTCCTCATGGACATATTCGCCGGCCTGGGTACTGCCTGATTTTCCAGCTCGCTTGGCGGCGTGGGATTTCGTCCTGATCTTTTTCTCCGGCATGCTCATGACTCCGGTGGCGGTCGAAGCATCGTTACCTCCTAACGTCGCGCATGCGCCGTCACGTGCTCGTCAACGACGCGGCTTCCGCGCGAACTGGACCGTGGGTGCGCCGTCGAGTGGGAACAAGGCCGGCGCCTGGAAAGGCAAGCCTTTTCGGGGCGCGGTGGCCGCGGTCCACGTTGCGGACTAGGATTGGGACTTGGCACCGGGACTCGGTCATGACGCTCGAAGATGTGATTGCTACCGCGACGCACCTGGCCGCCGCGGTCGAAGCGGGCGACCATAGGAACGCGCGCCGGCTGGCCGTCGACGTCGCTAAGTTCGCTGGGAGCGCCGAACTCCAAACGGTAGCGCAGGCGGCGCAGCGCGTGGTTGATGCCTTATCGGAAGACCCGACTGAACAGGGCGACCTGGGCCTGGCCATGATCGTGCTCGCCGACGAGATCGCGCTGCTGATCGACGTCGCGCACGACCCCGACGAGGAAGGCTAAAATTCCGATCTCATCTGCAGCGGAGCGGCAGATTGGCCGGGATCACGTTGGCAGATCTCACAGTCTCCGCTGCCCTCGCGTCGGCATGCGTGAGCATCGCACGGCCCCGGTACCTCCCCCCGATTGCGCTGTTGTCCCTGTAATCGCGGACGACAGGTCCTCCCGCCTGCCCTGACAGGCAGGCGGGACCCTGGTCCAACTTAGTCCTGCCGACCGGCATCGCTACTGATGCGCTGGACCGTCCGGCCAGGGAATAGAATGCCACCGCCGTGGCCACGCAGCCGTTGGGCGGGTGACCGACATCGACCCGGCCGGCCAGACCGACCCGACCGGCCTTCGAGGTCGCCGAAGCAAATTCGAGGGGTGAAGCACCTTCAGCCCGTCCGCGAACCCCGCCCGGTCGAGGGCACGACCACGTGCAGCCCTTAGCCCCGGTGGAGCGCATGAAGCCCTCTAGGTTTAGCTTTGCTAGTATCGCGCCTCGAACGCAAAGTGGCTCTTAACCCGCGCCCCGCCCACCGGCGGACCCGGATCGAAATCGAACACCAGGCGCTCGGGTGTGCAATCACCGGGGGCCGGCGCTGGGCGTTTTCTTAGTCGCGCGCTTCGGGCGATCGGGCGTGGCCTGCGACGGCGCGCGGTACGCTTTTGCGCTCGGCGGCGACTTGGACGAGCCGGCCAGTTTCTGAGCCACTGCCCTGGCGCCACCGCTTGTGCCTGCCGCGCGCTGCGTGCTGCGGATCATTTTTGCGCTGAGAAGGTCATCCGCTTCAACGTCGCCAGCATAAGCGTCCTTGGCCTTGACGAGAAACCAGTTGGGTTGCCGCTCCTTCTTATGTCCCCGAATTAAATGCCACCGGCCGCGCAGGCGTCCTCCGAAGAGCTCAAATTGCAGGTGTCCCTTCACGATTGCGGCCTCCGGGTCGCCCAGGCACACCCACGTGCCCGTATCGAACAGGTCGACATGACCCGCTCCATAACCGTCGGGTATGTCGCCTTCGAACGACGCGTAGGACAGGGGATGGCCCTCGACCTCAACCGCAAGCCGCTTCACCGACGGATCGAAGCTAGGGCCCTTGGGAACGGCCCATGATCGAAGCACGCCGCCGACCTGCAATCGGAAATCGTAATGTCGCCGCGATGCATGGTGCAATTGAACGACAAAAATGGCGCAACCGGACGTTCTGGCGATATCGTCCGGTTGCGGCTCGGGCGTGCGGCCGAAATCGCGCTTCCTCGCGTACTCCCGCATCGTCATGGCCTTCCCCGTGTCGGAAAACCGTTCAAATCGCATTGGCCGTATGATGTCCCTGTCAACGAGACCTAATGGCGCGCTCACTTAAGCGTGAATCTAGTTGGTCGGCAAACAGATCGCCGGGCGCCATCGGGTCGCGACCCATTCACAGGCACGATATGCAGACGCGGACCGCATTAACCGCGCGACGGCACCGTTGTTGGCGTCGGCGCAGTGTTCATTGAACCCCGCAGCGAGGCTCCGAACTGGCGAGGATCGGCTGCAAACCGGTCCCCGCCCCCGCTGATGTCAGCCGGTCCTTCGGACACCCACACGACCGCGCGAACGACCGCATGGCGGACGTGCCCTAAGTAAGTCACCAGCCGCCCACGCCTCTCGGCGAAGCGGACCAGCTTGCCCCCGGGATCGACGGGAAAACAGCGAAAGCCGGGAACGCGGAAAGCGTCTCACAGCCTTGGCGGTGGGGAAAAGAGACGCTGTTCGCAAAGCAAACGGTTCCGACCGCAATCCGCGAAGTAGGCCCGCGCTCGATCGTCCAGCGGGTTATCACGGCATGTACCCGTCGAGCCGTAAGGGGGGGGCGAGCAAGACCAGCACGCGTATTGGGGCCAAGATTCGCCTCGCACTTCAGGGAGCGGGCCATCACCGTAGTCAAATAGAGATGGTTGCCTCATCTAGGCAGCACGGGACTGGCCCTCAGTCGCAGTTCTGCCTCGGATTGCCATGCCCACGGGTCATACGCCATGAGTGTTACTTGTACGTCAGCTGCGCGGGACCGGCGAGGTACTGACCCAGCGGGGGACCATGCAGCACGCGCCAGGATCGGCCACGTGCCGCCGACGCCCGCATCCGTCGTATACCTGCGCAGCGAGTGGGCGACCGGAGTCCGTCGGCGTGCTTAAGGTAAGAGGTGTCTTGGCCAAGATGGACAATGGCGAGCTTTACGACGCGTCCTCGCCCATGACCTCCGCGAGCGGCGCGCCTGCGTCCCATCACGACACCACGAGGCTGCCCACGCACCCTGCCCTTCAGCCAGGCGCTGAGCGTGTCGGCAAAAATCGGCGAGTGCCAGAAAATCGTCCAGGGTTTCAGGTGCGGCGGTGGTCGCCTTTCGGACCCGTTCTGGCAGAGCAATGTCCTCGTGCATCCCGGCGTGCAACGCGCAGCGAACCGTCGCGAGGACCGCATCGGCCTCAGGCGGCCGCGACGCAGGGCTAGCCGCCAAGACAGGCGTTTCCATGTCTGGGGCGACTACCTTTCCACGCGCATCATGATCCCGCACCGATGGGCTCCGGCATGACAGCGCTGCCCACCACGTCCCCTTGGCGCTACCGATCACGGGCCGACGCCGCCTTCACATATTTCGCGTGACGAAAACGCCTCGTCGACTTATCGGGAGGCAGTCTTGACCCCTCGTCGAACTCGAGGAAGCCTCCTATGCCCGTCGACTTCTCCCCGGCACGCCGCCGCCTGGTGCAGAACGTATCGCTCGGCGTCACCGCCGCGGCGATCGCCGGCTCCACGTTTTTCACGCCCAGCGCGGCCGCCGCCGATGACGCACCCGTCCGACCCTTAGGCGATCCGCGCCAAGGTCATCCAAAACCGCCTTTCTCCGCACAAAGCCAGCCGTGGCCCGGTTTGGCCAGCAAAATGAACCCGCGGCCGGATCACGGCGAGACGAGCTACAAGGGAACCGGGCGACTCGCCGGGCGGAAGGCGCTGATTACAGGCGGTGACTCTGGCATCGGCCGTGCAGTCGCCATCGCCTACGCCCGCGAAGGCGCCGATGTCGCCATTAGCTATTTGCCGGATGAAGAAGCCGATGCAAAGGAGGTGATCGAGCTCATCCGCGCTGCGGGCCGCAAGGCATTAGCGTTGCCTGGAGACATTCGCAATGAGGCCTGGTGCCAGTCGCTGGTTCAGAAAACCGTCGAGGGGCTCGGCGGCCTCGATATCTTGGTGAACAACGCCGGGCGACAGCACAGCTTCGATTCGATCCTCGATATCACCACCGAATACTTCGACTGGACGGTGAAGACCAACCTCTACGCGATGTTCTGGATCACGAAAGCTGCGGTGCCTCATCTGGCGCCGGGCGCAACCATCATCAACACCGCGTCAGTGAATGCATACAACCCCTCGAAGTACCTGCTCGACTACGCCATGACGAAGGGTGGGATCATGATCTTCACCAAGGGTCTGGCGAAACAGCTGGTGGAGAAGGGCATCCGTGTAAACGCAGTGGCGCCTGGCCCATTCTGGACGCCCTTGCAGGTGTCCGGTGGGCAGACTGCCGAGAATCTGAAGAAATTTGGTGGCGACACGCCCATGGGCCGCCCCGGCCAGCCCGCAGAAATCGCACCAATCTACGTACACCTCGCATCGACCGAGGCGAGCTACGAGACAGGCCAAGTGATCGGTGCTGCCGGCGGCACCGGTATCCCTTGACGTCGTAGGGCGGGATGGCGAGCGGTCCGTCTATGGCCGCAGGGAGCTTTGGGCGCCCCATCACGGCACCGAAAAAGAATAAGTGTGTTCATCTCTAGGTACCAGCCGCCTAGGCGCCACTAGAAGTAACACGCGTTTCGTGGCACGCGATATGGACGCTCCCGCAATTAGCTTTGCGGCTTTGGGCTCAGTCATCTAGCTCGTGCTCAACACGTGAGCGTTCGTCGCGAGCACCGGACACGCTCGCCTCGCGGACCTCGGAGCGGCAGGTAAGGCGCCGGACCGGGTGTCACATGGCCTGGCTGCTCGCGGTAGTAATCGCGTCGCGAACCGTCGGGTGAACGCTTAATAGTGTCGCGAACATGCAAGGCCACCCCTGCGGTTCGCGACTCAGTTAGCTTAATTTTCCAAGGGTCTCATGCGGTTGGCGAGGACGGAGCGTTCGCGACGCCATTAAGAGCACGCCGACAGGCGACTCCCCTATGATGCGCCTCTCTTCTTGGACAGAGGCCAGCATGGACGATTCATCGCCATATATCGACGTCGAGCGCCCGCGATATTCTTTTCCGGGGTTCGGGTCGACCGGGCATTGTTACCTCAAGGCGCGAATCCGCCCAGATTCCATCGTGGTCCTCTGCGCACAGCTGATCGACTATCACGGAACGTCGATAACCAACGGTCTCGAAGCTATCCGGGATTCCCTGATTACGGACTTGAAGGCGTCCGGCGAGCTCGCGCAATTCAAGGGCGTGGCTTCGCCAAGGCAAACGCCTTATCCCTATAACGTGTACGAGCGTCTCGCCTGGATTGAGCATTACCCAGCCGGCACCAGCCTCGGCGGGGATGAGACCTTCGCGTATGTCAGATTTCACGGCGATAGTCCTGCCTGGAGCTACCTTAAGGTCCGCCAGATCGCCGACCTATGCCATGTGCCGGAATCCTTCTTCAAGGTTTCGCCTGGGGAGCTGGTCTATGCCGGCACTTGAAGCCAATGCCTATCGGCTTCGCGTCATTCAGCTACTTGTCCACGAGATCCCACATCGTGCACTGGCGCAAATCATCGATTCCGCCCAGGGCTTACGAGGCCATTTGGCGGAGTTTGAAGTGCAGCGGATGATGACTAATCTTCTTTCGTTACATCTTCCGTCGCCGGAGCTTGTCGATTGGAATGTGGCCCTGAAGCACCCTGCCCTTGCGGAAACGAAGTACGTCGCACGTCCGGCGATGTCGTCTGCGGATGGTCAAGTCTCATGCTACGCATGGGAGATCTTGCCATTAGACCAGCTTCGCAGCGATACGAATTATGATGTTCACTTTGAAGCGGTGATGTCCGGAGCCGTCCTTCAGACCAGGCGGCCGTCACTTGCGTGCGCATCCGTTGAACGTTGAAGTGCAGACCTTTCCCAACCTTGCTCGCTCAACGCGGCCTTTCGTCCGTCCCCTCGATGTTCTCGCGCGGCTCGGGCGCCAGTTCCAGAAATGCCCGATGGGCCAGCCCGCCCGCGATGCCTCCGAGCAGCGGCACTACCCAGAACAGCCATAGCTGGCTCAGTGCCCATCCACCCTGAAACACGGCTACGCCGGTGCTCCGTGCGGGGTTTACCGAGGTATTGGTGACAGGGATCGATATCAGGTGGATCAGGGTCAGCGCCATGCCGATGGCTAGCGGCGCAAAACCGACAGGTGCGCGCTTATGGGTGACGCCAAGGATCACAACGAGGAAGAAGGCTGTCAGCACGAACTCGGTCACCGCCGCCGCACCGAGCGAGAATCCGCCCGGTGAATGCTCACCGTAACCGTTGGTCGCGAAACCCAACGCAACGTCAAAGCCCGGCTTACCGCTCGCGATGATCAGTAACACGCCGCCGGCCGCGATGCCGCCGAGCACCTGGACAACGATATAGGGGACCACGTCGCGCGCTGGGAATCGGCCGGCGGCGAAGCAGCCCACGGTCACCGCCGGATTAAAGTGCGCCCCGGAGATGTAGCCCACGGCGTACGCCATCGTGAGCACGGTCAACCCGAAGGCCAGTGCGACTCCCAGGAAGCCGATGCCAAGCGTTGGGAACGCCGCGGCGAGTACTGCGCTTCCGCAGCCGCCAAGTACGAGCCAGAAGGTTCCAAAGAATTCGGCGAACAGTCGCTTCGACATGACATTCCTTCTTCTGGTGATGTGGACACCGGGTTCCACCAGAAGTACAGAATCTTCTGCCACGGAAAGCTATGGACAAAACACGCGAACCGGCTCAGTAGAAATACTCAACCGCCTCATACCCTGCAATGATGCCAAGCGCCTTATGCCGATCGCAGGCTGATGACGGCCTTCCGGAACAGCTCGCGAAGCCGGGCATCGCCGCTGATGCCACTATCCACGGCATCCATTCGGATTTGTCTTAGCTGCGTTCTGCACTTCGGCAGTGATCTCGTGCTGCGACTCTTCAATCATCATTTTAAACTCCGAATCCAAGCCTCATAGTGCTTTCACATCGATCGGGTCGTAGCGCATATGTGAGCCATAGAGCGCGGGCAGAACTCATCTCTCAAAGCCACGGATGAAGCGACGGGGTTGGGTGTCCAGGGTTGATCGTGCGCGGACTTTGCGGCGCAAGTTTGAATAGTGTGTCTGTGAGGACTGGAAGGTTCTTGCGTCGTGCGTGGGGGCTGCGGAAATCCATCCAAAGTTTATGCTGGAGTCCTACGGGTATTGTGCAGTCGTCTTTGACAATTGGTATGACTTTAACCCTGTGGTCGTCTATTTCCTGGCTCATGGCTTGTGCTAGCTCTTTCCTTACCCACTCGGATCGAACCGAGTGCTTGGAGAGGACTGCCAAAAGCAGTGATGAGGTGGTAATTGACGACGAGAGCCTTTCGGCGAGGGGCTGGCCGGCCAAAAGATCGGCTTCATCTAGCCACGTGCTGATGCCGTGCCGTTTAAGTTGATTGCTTAGAGATCGAACGAAGGGCTTGTCCTTGCTGCTGTGGCTAAGGAACACGGTCAAGCCACCCAGGCGGGCGTTCCGAGCTGCGGACATCGAAGCCATGAAATCATCAAGCGCACTCAGCTCATATTCGGTCAAGCTGGACACAAGCTTTGCTGTAACCCAGTTCTGTTCGCTGCGCGACAAAGTAGCGAAATACTCAATACCTGCACCGAGGTTGCTCGCCGCATGCATAGGTCAGCTCCTTCCAATGCGCAAATATGTGGAATGAACATCAGCGAAATTCACCGGGTGTGATATACGACGTGACCTCCGCGCCCGCCTTCTGGGCCTCTTTGGTCGTCCTGCACCGCATACAGATGGAACACGATTCCGTCCTTGATGAACGATTCACCCAAGCCTGCGAAATCATTCGTGACCCGGTGGATGCCATAGTTGGTTTGAACAAGTGCCCTAATCTGGCTTCTCGAACGTTGATCCATTTGCAGCCATTCAGGCTCTGCCCTTGTGTCTACCAGAACCCAGCGAATCGGAAATTCTTGGAATCCCCCCGTATCAAGTTTGTCTTTGAGTCCGGCACCCAGTCTAGCCTGTGCCGCAAGCCAGCCGACGCTTGCTTTGCGCGACGCCACAATGTTAGACAGTTTTCTCGAGTGCGCCGACTCGACAGAAATTCTGATGTGATCAGGTGGCACATCCACCTTTCCGGCTATCGCGCGCAATGAATTTGCAACGTTATCTGGAGTGTCGTACTCCTTATAAAAGACGCCAGCCATTATCGGGTAGTGGTCCAAGACATAAGCTGTCTCTTTCAGGATAAGTGGCAAAACCTTTCGGGAACTTCCGTCCGTTCGTCTAGCGAATGCTGCGCTCAGTTCAAGCTCTGTCCATTGGCGCGAGATGTATGAAGGAGAAAGGCAGATCACCGCGTGGCGACTCTCGCGCAACCCATCATTTATCTTTGTCGCCAAATTATCTCCCCATGACAGGTCTACGGAGTCTAGCCAGTAAGTGACTTCTTTTGTAGAAAGGGACTCGGCGAGAGGCTGTATGAACTCGTCTTTATCAGCGCTAGCATGCGAGATAAAAAAGTCCTGCTTGAAGTCCATGACGACTACCCCTCTTACAACGTACTAAATTGAAGAGTGAACCGGCTCGCGAAAAGGAAGTTCCGGGGCTAGCCTAGCCGAGCGCCGTCGAAGGATGGGTGTACTCCGGCCAGGAGGATCGGCCTTGCTCTCCGCGCCTGGCCATTTGTTTCAGTCGTCTCAAATCCGTATGCGTGTTTATCCATGGGGGGCGCGTAAGCCTATCCGCGATAAAGCGGCGCATTCGTCCTCCTCCAGTTCCGTTGCTTATCTAAACATGAGGTTGTGTCGAGGGAACTTGGCCATTGGTTGTAGGGCGAACCCTACGACGTGAAAAATGGCCCAGTTCGAACGACCCTGAGACGGCTCTAAGTAGTCTTACGGGTCCCTGCCCCCGTCCCCCCGTTTGCCTGCCGACCGCCCTTTTGCTACCGTCACCAAGCTCGACCAGGGGGGGCGGATTTTCGTAGCTGGTTGCAGTCGGTAGCCGACTCTTCGGGGTGGAGGTGAACCGTGACGACAAGCGCCACGCGGCGGGCCGACTATGCGGCCCAAGGCCCTGACGGCAGCGATCCCGGCTGGTCGGACGCCTATGCCCGGTTTCTTTCCGGTTCGCTTTCGAACGCCCAGAAGACGTTGCAGCTCTACCAGCAGTCGCTGGAATGCGTCGCCGCCGGGCGATTGCCGACCACGATCTTCCAGGAATACTACCCACGCTTCGTGCAGCGCCACGGCGCCGCGTACGGTGAACGCCTGTCGCAGCTTTTCGCTGGTTTCATGGGCCGGTTCGCCGAGTTGAACAAACGCAATGCGGCGTTCCCTGCGGATGGCGATGACCCGGTTTCGCCGCCTGTGTTTGATGCGCGAGACCCCGCGCGCTGGCTTGAACAGTATGCCGAGTACGCCGGCAAGCTCAACGCAAAGGCGGTCAAGGCCTACCGGCGGCAACTGGATCAGGTCGCCGAGGGCGCACTGTCTCCCGAGGAAGTCCAGCACAAGGTTTCCGAGGATATGTCGCGCGGGCTTGAGCATTCCCTGCGCGACGCCGGGCAGCTCTATCTCCACCTGCTGCTGGAACTCGATGGCCTGCGGGGCAGTTTCGAGGCGGAGTACCTGGCCGGGATCCTCGCGCTCGCCGCCGACCCGTCGAAGGCCGAGGTGACGGCAGTCGTTCTGGAGGGGCCCGCCGGTGGCGTCGCATTCCAGTCATTCATCATAGAAAACACCACGGACGCGCCGATGCCGGTGCGATACCTGGCGACCGAAGTGCGCCGCATGGATGGCGTTGGCCAGGCGTTCGCACCCAGGGTGACGATCGCCCCGGAAGTGCTCGAACTCGCGCCGGGAGAAGCGGCGACGATCAGGCTCTCGATGCTCCTGGAGGCAGATCGCTTCGAGGTGGATGTCCCCTATGTGGGCTTCCTCTACGTCATGGACGAGGGTGAGCGCCGGGTCGACCTGCAATTGCGGATCGTCGCGAGCGCGGCGGCCGCGAAACAGGAAGAATGAGGCGCCGCTGCGATGACCCGCGCACGTGCCGCCAAGGGGTCAACCGCCGCTCCGGACGGCAGCAACGCGCACGCGGAGCCGATTGCCATCGTCGGCATGCGCGGACGTTTCCCCGGCGCCAATAGCCTCGACGAGTACTGGAACAACCTTGCCGGGGGCATCGAATCGATTTCGGTGCTCGACCCGGAAGACATGCGCGCTGCAGGCGTGCCCGACCACATCTCGCGATTGCCCGGCTATGTGAACGCATCGCCGACATTGGACGACGTGGACAAGTTCGATGCGCAGTTCTTCGGATTCTCCGCGCGCGACGCCACGCTGACCGATCCGCAGCACCGGCTATTCCTCGAAGCCGCATGGGAAGCACTGGAAGATGCCGGATACCACCCGGACGGTTTCGGAAAGCCGATCGGCGTGTTTGGCGGGTGCGAGCAGAGCACCTACCTCTACAACCTCTACCAGAACCAGGAAGCCCTGAATTACGTCGATGGCATGCAGCTGATGGTGACCAACGACAAGGACCATCTGTGCACCCAGGTGTCGTATCGGCTGGACCTGAAGGGTCCGAGCGTTGTCGTGCAGACGACGTGTTCCACCTCGCTGGTGGCGGTGTCGATGGCCTGCGAAAGCCTGCATAGCGGCCGTTGCGACATGGCCCTGGCCGGCGGTGTGACGGTCCGTGTTCCGCAGCGCGGAGGCTACTTCTACACCGCAGGCTCGATCCTGTCCCCCGACGGGCACTGCAGGCCGTTCGATGCGAGCGCGCAAGGCACCATCGTCGGCAGCGGCGTGGGCCTGGTCGTGCTCAAGCGACTGAGCGATGCGCTGCGCGACCGCGACAACATCCGTGCGCTGATCCTCGGCACGGGCATCAACAATGATGGTCACGACAAGGTTGGTTACACCGCGCCGAGCATCAACGGGCAGTCCGCGGCGATCCGCGCTGCCTACCGCAGGGCGGGCATCTCCGCCGCGACAGTCGGTTATGTCGAGGCGCACGGAACCGGGACGATCCTCGGCGATCCGATCGAAATCACTGCGCTGACAGAGGTCTTCCGGGAAGCGAGCCAACGGCGCGGTTATTGCGGCATCGGTTCGGTGAAGTCGAACTTCGGGCACCTGTCCTGTGCGGCAGGTGTCGCGGGCCTGATCAAGGCTGTCCTGACGATACAGCGCGGGGCGATCCCGCCGACCGTGCATTACACGTCCCCCAATCCCGCCATCGACCTTGCCGGAAGCCCCTTCTACGTAACGCAGGAGTTGACCCGCTGGGAAAGAAACGGAACCCCGAGGCGGGCGGGCGTGAGCTCGTTCGGGGTCGGCGGCACGAATGCGCATGTCGTGATCGAGGAGGCGCCGGCGCCCGCCGAGGTTAGCGGCGCCCGGCCATTCCAGGCCATGACGGTGTCCGCACGCAGCGAGTTGGCGCTGTCGAAAGCGGTGGAACGGCTGGCGGACCACCTGGAGCGGCATCCTGAGATCGAGCTCGCCGATGCCGCCGCCACGCTGCACCTTGGGCGCAGGGCGTTCGTCTTTCGCAAGGCCGTGGTCGTGGCGACGAATGATTTCGCCGGTGCGATTTCCGCATTGAGATCCACGGCGAAGCAACCAGCCACGACCTGCCCCTCCGAGCGTCCCGTGGTCTTCATGTTTCCCGGACAGGGCTCACAGTATCCGGGCATGGCCAGGGGCCTGTATGACAGTGAGCCCGTCGTCCGCGAGGCCATCGATCGCTGCGCGAGGCACCTGAAGAAGCGCCTTGGCCAGGACATCAGGAAGTTCATCTTCCCGATCAAGCGTTCCCGCACCGATGCGGCGGAGGCGCTCAAGGACACGCGGTGGGCCCAGCCGGCGCTGTTCACCACCAGCTACGCGCTGGCGAAGCTGTGGATGTCCTGGGGTATCCGTCCTTCAATGATGATTGGCCACAGCGTCGGCGAGTATGTCGCGGCGACCCTTGCCGGCGTGATAGCGCTTGAGGATGCGTTGGGCATCATTGCCACGCGAGGGCAGCTCATCTCCGCCTTGCCGGGCGGATCCATGCTCGGCGTGATGGCGGGCGAGGACGTGGTGGGCAGGTTCGCCAAGGGCAAGGTATCGCTCGCGGCGATCAATGCGCCCGGGTTCTCGGTGCTCTCCGGCCCAACCGAATCGATCGCTCGCGTCGAGAAGGCCTTGGCGAAGGAATCGATTCCCGCCCGCCGGCTGCACACTTCCCACGCGTTCCATTCGTCGATGATGGATCCGATCCTCGCGAAGTTCCGGTCTGCGTTCGACGGCGTGAAGCTGCACGCGCCGACGGCGCCCTACGTGGCGACCCTGACGGGAACGCTTGCGGGCGACGATGTAGCGCAGCCGGAATACTGGATCGCACAGTTACGCCACGCGGTGCGTTTCGGCGACGGGCTGAGGACAGTCGCCGAAGACAATGCGTTCGCCGGCAAGGAGCCGGCCTACATCGAGGTGGGTCCGGGCAATGCGCTGACGACGTTTGCCAGCGCCGCGGCCAAAGCCGCGAGCAGGAAGATTGAGTGCCTGAATTCACTGCCGGCCGCGGAGAGCTCGACGCCGGACGTGCGGACCATCCTGACAGCGCTAGCGAAGCTCTGGAGCGTTGGCGTCCACGTTGATTGGAACGGGTTCCACGAAACCGAGCAGCGCCGGCGGTTGAGCCTGCCGACCTATCCGTTCGAGCGGGATAGCTACTGGGTGGGCGCATTGCCCGACGCGAAGGCCAATGCGGCGGAGCTACGCGACACCTCGAAGTGGATGTACACGGCGACGTGGAAGGCCGCCCCTGCCCCGAAGCTGGAATCAGGCGTCCTCGCCGGCAGGAAGATCCTGGTTTTCGATGACGCGCAGACGCCCGGATCGGCGGTGCTCGCCGCGCTCCGGGCCGCGGGTGCGCAGCCGATAGCGGTGCGCCGGGGCGATCAATTCAAGTCGACGCGGGGCGGCTATGTGATCAACGCGGCGAACGTCGACGACTACCACCGGCTGGCGGACAAGGTGTGTGCCGGCGAGGATAAGCTGTCGGGCGTGGTGTATTGCTGGAACGCGACACCCCCGGCGGACACCGCGCTGGACGATGCGACGGCAGTGGCCTTGCTTGGCCCGATGCAACTGGCGCACGCGCTCAGCCGTCAGCAGACCGTGCGCCCCCTGCCCTTATTGTTCGTGGCGCGGGGAACGGCGTCGCTGGACCCGGAGGATGCCATCGATCCAGCGCGGGGCCTCGTTGCCGGGGTGGCTCGCGTGCTACCGCAGGAACATCCCGGCTTGCGCGTTGCGCACGTGGATATCGATGCGAACCCAACGACGGCCGGGATGCTCGTGGCGGAACTGGCGGCGGGGCTGCCGGATCCGGCCATCGCCATGCGTAACGGCCAGCGGTTCGTCGAGGCCTTCGCCAGCGTGGCAACCAGGCCGCCGGGAACGCCGCTGGATCTGCCAGAGTCACCAGTGGTGCTGATCACAGGCGGCCTCGGCCACATGGGGCTCCATCTTGCCGAAGCCATGTTCGCTGGCATCGGCGCGCGCCTGGCGCTGGTCGGCCGGACAACGTTGCCGATCCCCGCGGAATGGGCCGCAGCGAGCGAGGATTCGTCCGTCTCGGCAGACCAGCAGGCCATGCTGAAGCGGCTTGCGGCGATGCGCGAAACGCGCGACGACGTCATGGTGCTGCGAGCCGACCTGAACAAAGCGTCCGATGTGATGGAGGCCGTCGACCTCGCCGTTCAACGCTTCGGCAAGATCGACATGGTCATCCACGGCGCGGCGCGCATCGATGCGGCTGCGTTTGCATCTGCCGCCGATACTGGCCCTGAAGTAGTCGAAGCGCAGTACTCGCCGAAGGTCCGTGGTCTCTACCACATGATGGCGGCGATGCGCGGCCGGGAACCGGCGCGATGGGTACTGCATTCGTCGGTCTCCTCGATCCTGGGCGGCCTTGGTCTCGCGGCGTACTCGGGCGTCAATGCGCTACTGGACTTGCTTGCACTGAAGCACGGCAAGCAATGGCTTAGCATCGACTGGGATGCGTGGGACAACGCCGCTGAGGCACAGAGCTCGAGCATCGGGTCCGCGATCAACCCGCCTGAAGGAGGCGATGCATTGCTGCGCCTCCTGGCCTCGCCCGTAGGCTCGCGCGTGATTGTCGCGGTGAACCTCGAGGAGCGTCTGCAGGCATGGGTCCAGCACAAGCAGGCCACACCGACCGGTGGCGCGGGCACCGAGTTGCATCCGCGGCCGAGTCTCGCGACGACCTACACCGAGCCGCGGAATGAGGTGGAACGCGCCCTTGCCCAGATCTGGGGCAGCCAGTTGGGCATCGATGCGGTGGGGATCCACGACCGCTTCTTTGATCTTGGCGGGCACTCGTTGTTGGCGGCACAGGTGGCAGCGGAGATCTGCGAGCGCTTCCAGATCGAACTACCGGTGCTGAAGATCTTCCAGGCGCCTACGATCGCCGAGCTGGCCGTCATCGTTGCAAAGGCGCAGGCCGGCGAGGTGGACGACAAGGCTGCGGGTCTGCCCTTTGAACAGCTGGAAGCCACGGAGCTCAAGGGCGATGCCCCGGGTATAGCGGCAAAGCAGGGTTATCGCGACTTCTACGACGACGTATCGCGGCGGCTGCGGCAGTCCGGTGTGGGCGAGGCCTCGTTCTTCCTCAACTATGGCTATGTCAGCAAGGATTCCGGCGAGGATGAGTCGCGCACCAAGGTGCCGGAGCGGGTGTTCAATCGTAATTCGGTGCGGCTGGTGCACGAGCTGATCGGAGCGACGGCGCTGAAGGGCAAGCACGTACTCGATGTGGGTTGCGGGCGCGGTGGGATGGTGGCGCTGATGGCCGAGACCATGAACGCCAAGGCCGTCGGCATGGACCTGTCGCCCGAGGCGATCGCCTTCTGCCGCGGCACTCACGTGAACGGCACCCGGTTCGAGGTCGGCGATTCGGAGAACATGCCGTTCAAGGAAGGCACGTTCGACGTCGTCACCAACGTCGAGTCGTCCCATACCTACCCTAACCTGCGCGCGTTCTATGCCGAGGTTGCCCGGGTCATCCGGAAGGGCGGCGTGTTCCTGTACACCGACCTCCTGCCGGTGGAACGATGGCTGGAAGTCCGCGCGATGCTGCCCCCGCTGGGATTCGTCATCCTGAGCGAGCGCGATATCACGCACAACGTCATTGCCTCGTGCGACGAAGTGGCGGCCACGCGGGCGCAGGCGTTCGGTGGCCACGACGCCATGATCGACAACTTCCTGGCGGTACCAGGCTCCGCCGTCTACGAACAGATGGACAGCGGCGCCTGGCAGTACCGGATCTTGCGCGCGCAGCGCGCCTGAGCGGTCAACAGCATCCGCAAAGGCAGCTCACCCTATGCGCCCGGCAGTGGTCGGGCAATACCGCGACCGCGATGATCAGCGGGCGGATGAGGCAGCCGTCTGCGGCGAGTCGCGCGTAGCCCACCGTGCACGAATCGACCGTGCCGCGGGCCTGGCGAGCGGCGGCGGCGTTGGCTGCGGCGTCACTGGAGTTGCCCTGCCCGCACTCGATGTCGATCGTAACCAGGAGGTTCTTCTGGTTGCACGGACCCAGGGTGAACGTTGCATCAGACAACGAGGCTTTCCACGGCAGCGCGCGTCCGCTTTCGGTATTGAACCCGCTGATCTGCAGACTGAGCTGGCGTTCGCGCCTCGAGTCATTGTCGAAGGTGATCGGCACCTTGCGGGTCTCGCCGCAGTAAGCGTACTCGACGACATCGGCGCACTGGATGCAGCAGTTGCAGCTGCAATCCTCCTGCTCATGACAGTGGCAGCCGTGGTGGTGGGGGCGCGCGGTACCGAGGACTGCATCCATCCCTGCCGGGGGCTGGTACAGGCTGGAGTAACCCGTGTTGAGGTTACTCATGAAATCGTTGTAATCCATCATCCGCATCCTGCCGCTGTCGTGGCAGTAGCCGTAGAAGACTTCCGGTCCCTTGGCCGGCGCAGGATCGTTGGCGTAGCGATAGGACTGCATGATGGACTCCTGGCGGAAAGACGCACGCGGCTATCGACCGATACGAACGCGAAGCCCTCGGTCGTTGCGAGTCACGGTGGATTCGGATCGGTCGCCTGAGCGCCCGTGCTCGCCCTCGGCATGATGCCCGCAGCACGACGCGCCGCGCGCCGGATGGTTCAGCAGTGTTTCGTAGTTGCCCGAAGTGTTGAACCCGAATACTTCCACGCCCATGACGACGAATCCGAAGTGCTGCGAGTATGGCTGCTCCATACGCGTGGGCGGAAATGGCGCGATCTTGATCGTCTGGCACGAATCCACGACCACCGGTTTGAGGTCGACGGAGGAGGTCGAGTTGGAGTTGCTCGTGACGGTCAGCGGCTCGACCTTCAAGCCGACGTTGGAATCGCTATTCACCGTCGAGGTCGTGGTGATAGGTGCGATCTCGGCGATGCGAATGTTGTCCAGGTCGGCATCGACAGAGATGGTCGAGCCGTCACTGCCGAGCCGGAACGTCCACGGATCCGGGATGGTGGGGGTCGATCCGCCCTTGTTCATCTGCTGTTCTCCCTCTTTCGGCCGCGACTTTCCGCTTTACGGCCGTAGTTGGCGGTGGTGTAGATGTCGACCGACAGCGTTGCGCTGTACAG
The DNA here is from genome assembly GCF_055584245.1 of Luteibacter sp. NPDC104163. Lineage (NCBI taxonomy): Bacteria > Pseudomonadati > Pseudomonadota > Gammaproteobacteria > Lysobacterales > Rhodanobacteraceae > Luteibacter > Luteibacter sp. NPDC104163. The sequence goes on along the minus strand of NZ_JBVJMK010000005.1, from coordinate 64,610 downwards.
CTGGAGATTCGCCCAGTAGTGGCGCATCGGCTTCAACGTGGCTGGCAGTTCGAACTCGATCTCGACGGCAAGCTTCTGGCCGGGGTGCAGGACCATCGCCTTGCGGCGGGTGATGAGCATGCCGGCGGTCATCTCTCCCCATTTCAGCAGGATGCCCTTGACCATGGTCTCGACGGTCGACTTGTCGGTATCGTTAATCCCGGCAACCATCGCCGTGATCAGATCGTTCGAGTCGATGATCGGGGTCTCGCACGACTCGCCCGTGGGAAGGTCGACATTACCGGCGTTCTCGACAACGAGCGTGCGCGTAAAGCTGGCCGCGCTGCCGGCCAGGAGCGTGATCTGCCCGGGGCTCATCCGCAGGTCGACCAGTTCCTCCACAAGCGCCTCGGCCGCCACCGTGGTGTCACCGACGGTGATCTCGAACTGGTGCTTGCCCGGAGGCGTGCTCGAATCGAGCATCAAGGTGCTGGGAACATCTGCCTGCTGGCCGGGGTGCAGCCTGGCATAGAACGGCATCGTCCCCAGGGGCAGCCTGGCAGAGCCCTTCAATGACGACGAGGACAGCCCGATGCTGCGCAGCTTGAGCTTCGCGTCGGTGTGGTTGACCAGGGGAATCAGGCCGGTGAGCGCGTGCGGGGGGCCAGTGAAGAACAGTGGCGTTTTAGGCACGCCGGCAAGCTGCAGCGAAGGTCGCCCCGCTTCATGGATAGGTGCCATGAACGACATGCCTCCCTGAAAGGACGCAACTTGACCCTTGGGGTCTTAGCATGGGCGCTCGGTGGTGTCAATTAAAGCCACCCCTCATTTCCAATTCGCAGTTGCTTTTCAATTCGAACGACCATGAGACGGCCCTAAGTAGTTTTACGGGTCCGTGGCTGCCCGGGACAGGCGTAGCGTCGTTAGCGGAGCTCCAGCGTCCCTTCGTGGACGCGAGCCTGGGGACGATCACCGCGACCGATAAGGGCAGCCTCATGCACAGCCGGAACCGTACTAACCGCGCGCTCGCCCTGCTCCTTCCCGCGGGGTTGATTGGCGCCTCGACCATCCTCGCCTCAGCGCACGCCACCGCTGTGCGACCGGCGGCGACCGCCACGGGAGACGCAGCCGTTGAGCGTGACGTCGCCAATCGCCTTGCCTATATCCGATCGACCCTCGCTACGGATCTGACCGAGACCAAGCCAGCCGGCACCAAGGCCTCCAAGCTCATCCTCGCGTGGATGAACTTTGGCGGGTTTGGCTGGCGTAACGGAGGCTGGCGTAATGGCGGCTGGCGGAACTGGGGTAACGGTTGGCACAACTGGGGCAATGGCTGGCATAACTGGGGGAACGGGGGTTGGCATAACTTCTGGCACAACTGGTAAGGCCGGCAGCCATGAGCGCCATGCCCCTGCCCGAAGCGCCAGTCGCTGACCGGACGCCGTGCATCACCACCGTGGTCGTGCAGCCAACGCCGTTCTGCAATATCGCCTGCCGGTACTGCTACCTGCCGGACAGGGACAGTACGGCGAGGATGTCACTCGACACCGTGCGAGCCACGTTTGAAGCGGTGTTTGCATCCGGGTGGTCGCTCCCGGACCTGACCGTCATCTGGCACGCCGGAGAGCCTTTGGTCGTCCCAGCCGCCTGGTACCAGGAGGCCTTCGAGCTCATCGACGCGCTACGCCCGCAAGGCATACGCGTAAGACACGCATTCCAGACGAATGGCACGTTGATCACTCCCGAATGGTGCGCCCTCTTTCGGCGCTGGGATGTAGGCGTTGGTGTAAGCATCGACGGGCCGCGTGAGATACACGACGCGAATCGGGTTAACAGGAAGGGGCGAGGCACGTTCGATAAAACGCTCGCAGGCATAGCTTGCCTGCAAGCGGAGGACGTCCCGTTCCATGTCATATCCGTGCTGTCGGCCCCTTCGCTCGCCGACCCTGAGGGGATGCTCGCGTTTTATGTCGAAAACGGCATCGCCGACATTTGCTTCAACGTCGAGGAGTCGGAAGGAGATCACGTCTCGAGCCTGCTCGCGGAACGCTCCGCCAGGAGCCAGTTCAGTGAATTCCTCACCAGGTTCTGGCACCGATCCCGGCATGACGAAAGCGTACGGTTCCTGCGCGAAATCGACAGCATGCTTGAGCGGATCATGGACCCGACGAATGCGAGCGTAGAGAACGCACAGGTGAATCCGTTTGGCATGGTGAATGTCGACTGCAAGGGCAACGTGTCGAGCTTCTCCCCGGAGCTGCTCGGGATGAAGCATGCCGACTACGACAACTTCATCGTGGGTAATGTCCACCATGACTCGCTGGAAGACATGCTCAAAAGCTCGTCCATGCGCACCATGCAGCGTGACATATCGGCGGGAGTCGAAGCCTGCAAAGCGGAATGCGCTTATTTTTCCGTATGCGGCGGCGGCTCACCTATCAACAAGCTTACCGAGAACGGTAGCTTTTCAACCACGCGCACTCGCTTCTGCGATCTCATCGAGAAAGTCCCTACCGACATCATCCTTGATGCGCTGAGCGATCTTGAGCGAACCATCGAACATGACGTGCCTTTGAGGAGTGCGGTATGAACGCCAAAAATCGCCTGGCCGCCGCCATAGTGGGCGCCTTGGTCCTGTTCGGGTGCGTAAGCATGGCATCGTCGGCTCAATCCGCCGCTCCGCCACAAGATGCCAGTGGCGCGTAGCCCGCGGAGGCGTCGCAGTCGGGCGAAGGTCCGGACTCGCTGAGCCCGTTGCTGGAAGTGACAAGTGTCGAACTGATCCGGAGCACCCATGCGCCGGAGCTCGACATCGTCCGGGCTCGGGGATTCAGCAGTACCGATAACTGGAGTGATCCCCAGCTGGTGGCGATCTCCCGCGGTCCCTCGGCCGACGGCATGCTCGACCTCATGTTCGTGGCGCGGGCACCGGACGATGCATCCAATGTGACCAAATACGGGCCGATGGAAGCCATTTTCGTCATCGAGCCCGGCCACCCCTACAAGGGCATCCGGGTGAGGGGCGTGGCCAACACCCTTAAGCTCACGCAGCTTCCGGGCTATGTCGAGGCGTCCAAACACAGCATCGATTGCTCCAGCTGCGTGGGAAAGACGTATGTGGCTAAGGGCGGTTCCGCGTCCAGTAAAGATGCCGTACGCGAGGAGGACCTTCCGCAAGGAACACGCGTTGTTCGGGAGAACGAAGGCATCCGAAAGCTCGACAGCGATCCGAATCGCCTTACGCTGGTCCTCGGTGCCGGCGATCGCATTGTGCAGGCGTTTTGGGACTGATTGACGCTATGAGGAAGCCGCGACGTCCTCATCCAGCATCCCGATCAACCCCCGAGCTGGATCCTCACTAGCAAGGATCTCGTAGAACCCGACACCCTGCCCGGCTGACTTAGCGCTACGCACGAACATGGCATGTTCGAACTCGCAAAGCGCCTGTTCGACATCATTGGGATGAGCCGCAAGTGCCAGGCCCAACTCCGCGCCATCGAGCATGGCGAGGTTTGCGCCGTCGCCGTTGGGTGCCGTTACGTGGGCGGCATCGCCAATCAGGGTGACGCCGGGTACGCGTTCCCAGCGATGGTCGACAGGCAGCGCATGGAACAGCCTGAGAACGGGGGCGGTATCGCTGTCGGTGATGAGTGCCGTCAATGCAGGAGCCCAGTCCTTGAACTCTTCCGCGACCCGATTTGCAGCCATGGCCGGATCAGCGAAGTCGACGCTCGTGAACCATTCTTTCGGCCGATCGAGCATGACGTACGCGTGCAGCGTGTCGCCCCGTTCGCGGTGCGCCATGATCGCCCTGCCCGTCGCGGGAGCTCCCATCGAGCCACCGCCGACCGCCCGAGCTGTCGCCGGGTGCTTGCTGTCGGCGTTGAACAGGTAGGTCTCGATGCAACCGGTACCGGTGTACGTCGGAACGACGTCGGTAACCAGCGGGCGGACTTTCGACCAGGCCCCATCGGCGCCCACCAGCAGATTGGCATGTATGGTCGTCCCGTCCGTGAATCGCACTTCATGCCGGCCATCGGCAAGCCGGCGTACGTCGCTGACGCGCCGATTCCACTGGACCGTGTCTTCCGGCAGCGACTCCAGCAGCATCTGGCGCAACTCTCCCCGCTGCACCTCAGGGCGGGAACCTGTGCCGTCGTCCGGCTTATCGAACAGCACCCTGCCCTCCGGATCCAGGAGGCGGAACGCCTGCCGGCCCTCAAGGATCAGCGCCTCAAAGGCGCCCGTCAGGCCAGCCGCCGCCAGCGCGACCTGCCCATCCTCGGCATGGATGTCGAGCATGCCGCCCTGCATCCGGGCGGTCGGAGACGCATCTGCCTCGAAAACAGTGGCTTGGATGCCGTGGACGTGGAGGACTCTGGCCAGCACGAGCCCGCCAAGGCCTGCCCCGATGATCGTAACCGACGCTGTCATGCACGACTCCCAAGAATGGAACAATGATCCAGTGAGGGCGAATTATTGGATCAGCGTTCCATTCGTGTCAACATGGCGCATGGCCAACAAAGCTCCCCGTACCGAACGGCGCACCGAAGCCCTGTCGAGATTGCAGATCATCGAGGCCGCCATTGCGATCCTCGACGGACAGGGCGAGGCTGCCCTTACGTTCCGCGCACTTGCGGCGCGTCTTTCAACCGGATTCGGGGCGATCTATTGGCACGTGGCCAATAAGGAAGCGCTGCTCGCGGCCGCCGCGGACCATGTCGTGTCGGCTGCCGTGGAAACGACGCAGCTCACGGCCACCGAGCCCCGGGAGTTCATTCGCGCAGTTTCACTGGCGGTGTTCGACGCGTTTGATGCGCATCCATGGGTGGGCATCCAGCTTTCGCTCTCCCCCGGGCGCGTGGGCATGATGCAAGTGTTCGAAGCGATCGGCGGCAGCCTCGTCGCCCTGGGCATCCCACAACAGGATCGCTTCGATGCCTGGTCGGCGCTGGTGAACTACATCTTTGGCGTCGCCACCCAGAACGCGGCCAATGCGCGCCGCGTCCACGAGGGAACGACTCGCGAAGGGCTTCTGACGGAAATCGCCGAAAGGTGGGGCGAGTTGGACGCTGAGCAATATCCGTTCCTGCGTGAAATCGCCGGCCACCTTCCAGGGCACGACGATCGGCAGCAGTTCCTGGCGGGGATCGATCTCATCCTTGCAGGTCTGAATCCGCAGCACATTTCCGCGCGTATCGAACCATAGGCGATCAAGGCTCGCCGTTGAACACGCCCCCGAGCTCCGGCTCCAGCGCGATAACGTGCGCGCCCCCGAAAACGACGAGCACCCGATCGTACTTTTGCAGCGACTTGCGTATGGCCGCGAGTACGTATTGATCGCGGAGTGAATCCGAGGTCCGGGCAACCTCGTTGAGGGTTCCCATCTGCACGGTCGGAGAAAGACGTTGTGGATTCCACGTCTTCGTAGTGACCGGCTGTCCGGTGACGTTGCGGTACTGGAGCAGGAAGCCTTCCCAGGTGTCCCAGCCCGGCTCCACGGGCACGCCATTCCCGATGACCTGCGTCCGGAAAAACGATGGGTACTCGGAGGCCGCTTCTTTCAGGTCAGGGTTTCTATAACTTCCCACCAGGCGCGTTGCGACGAGATAGACGAACACGTCTTTCGCGGGATGGTGTGCCAGGAGCTCGTGTATTTCTACCGATGAGGGCGCGTCTGCGCTTTCCGTGGGAATACCCAGCTGTCGCGCCAGTTGCACGGTAAAGCCGAGATCCGCTCCGCGCCGGATGGCCTGGTCACGGGTTTCGGTGGCGAGATCGTCCGGTGCGTGGCTTTCATGGAGCACGAACTGTGGTTTGAACCCCTCGAAGATCGCGGCCATGCGCTGGTACATGGGCGCGTGGGGATCGAGCAGATGATAGGTGCCCAACACGATCAAATGTTTCGTGCCGCTCTGGTGTTCCACAACATAGGGCACGCTCGCGAGCCGGCCCGCCTGCTTGGGTTGAAGGTAAGCGTTCTGCGCGGCCTCCCTTGCGGGCTCACCTGCATAGCTCCCGCCACCTATCATCATAAGCATCAGGAAGGCCAGCAGCCTCGCGCCCACATGCGTTGCAGTCCCTGCAGTGGACGCCATCGTCAGGAACTATGGTCGCTGTTGATAAGCCAGTGACCACCCACCTTGTGGAATAGCAGCGTCGAAAGGCCGGTCACCTCGGCGCCCGTATCTGGCTTGAGGTGGTAGCGCGCAATCGCATAGGCGTATTCGCTCCCGAGGTTCTTGACGTCGAGCACTTCGAGCCTGAGCTTGCCAAGACTCGCGCCGGGCTTCTTATAGGTCGACGCATACATGGCTTCGATCGCGTCATAGCCAACGACCATGCCACTGGCACCCACGAAGCGGGTGGCCGGCGAGTGCTCGTAACACCCCATGAAGGTCTTCAGATCCCCCGCCGACCAGGCGGCTGCGCTCGCGTCGAGTGTCTGCTGGATGGCCTGGGCGGCCGGGACGGCTGGCGTCTCAGCCGAGACGCCGGCGACGAAGGCTACGGCGCTCAGCGCGCAGAAAAGAACGGACCTGACTTTCATGGCACCCCCTATGGCTCCCCTGAACCGACAATATCCACGAGCCGCCTTCACAAAGCTACCGTTACGATCGTCGCCGCATCCGTTTCGGTGCATTGATTAGCAGGGTGTGATGGGTATCGAGCTTGGGATGCTGCTAACGCTGATGCTTGGCATCGGCTTTCTCTGCCAGTGGGTTGCCTGGCGCGTGCGGCTGCCAGCGATCCTTTTCCTGCTGCTGGTCGGCATCATCGCCGGTCCCGTCACTGGCAGCCTGCAGCCAGATCGCGTCCTGGGTGATCTTCTCTTTCCGGTCGTGTCCCTGGCCGTCGCCGTCATTCTCTTCGAAGGCAGCCTGACCCTTCGCTTTCATGAGCTGAAGGGCATCGGCAAGGCCGTGCGCGGCCTCGTCACGTATGGGGCGATCCTGGCCCTCCTTATGCTGGCGGCGGCAGCGCATTTCATTGGAGGCTTGGGCTGGGAACTCTCGTTCCTGTTTGGAGCGCTGACCTGTGTGACCGGCCCTACGGTCATCGCGCCCATGCTGCGTACCGTTCGGCCCAATGCCCGTATTGCCAACGTGCTGCGCTGGGAGGGCATTGTCATCGACCCGATCGGTGCATTGTTCGCCGTGCTCGTGTTTGAAGCCATCGTGTCCCATCGGGAGGGCCACTCGCTGGGAGTCTTCCTGGGCACCGTCCTCGCGGGCGCCACGGTGGGTGGCGTTGCCGCCTGGATCCACGGCAACCTCCTCCGCCGCCACTGGATTCCGGAGTATCTCCAGAACTTCGGCACCCTCGCCGCCGTGTTGCTGACCTTCAGCCTCTCCAATAGTCTCGCGCACGAATCGGGGCTGTTGGCCGTGACGCTCATGGGTATCGCGTTGGGCAACATGAAGGACGTGCATATCGAAGACATCATGGACTTCAAGGAGCACCTGACGACCCTCCTGGTGTCCTCGCTTTTCATTCTTCTCGCTGCTCGGCTCCCGTGGCCGTTGCCGGATGGCGCATTGTTGTCGGGCATTGTCATCTTTGCCCTTGCCCAGCTGCTCATCCGCCCACTTTCAGTGCTTGTATCAAGTATGGGAAGTGGCCTCACCTGGCGGGAGCGTGCACTCATCGGCTGGGTGGCGCCGCGAGGCATCGTCGCCGCCTCGGTCTCTGCGCTCTTCGCGCTGCGACTGGAGAAGACCGGCATGACCGGGGCCGACCGGCTCGTGCCATTAGTCTTCCTGATGATCATCGGAACCGTGGTGTTCCAGAGCGCGACGGCCCGCCCGCTCGCGCGATGGCTGCGGGTGGCCGAACCGGAGCCGGATGGCATCCTGGTCTACGGTGCCAATCGGGTGGCCCTGGAGATCGCGCGTGCGCTGCATGCGACGGGCGCGCTGCGTGTGGTGGTGGCAGACGACGACTGGCATGGGATTCGTACGGCCCGCATGGAAGGCATTCCCACCTTCTTCGGAAATCCCGTCTCGCAGGCAGCCGACCGCAACCTCGACCTGTCCGGCATCGGCCATTTGTTGGCCATGTCGACCCATCGGGAGCTCAATTCCCTGGTGAGCGTCCATTATCGGGAGGAGTTTGGGCGGGATAAGGTGTTCCGTTTGCGCAACCTGTCTCCTGAGGAAAGCCATGGCCGGGCCTCCCTCGCCGGCAGCCTCGTGGCCCCTGCCCTCTTTTCCGAGGACATGACCCATGCCCGCTTTGACGACCTGCTTCAGGACGGGTGGCGCATCGCCACCACGCGGCTGACTGAGACCTTCGACTGGGACGCGCTGGTTGCGCAGAACGAAAGCCATGCGATCCTGCTTTTCGGCATCGATGCACGTGGCGTTTTGCGTGTAGCGACGGGACGGAGCCCTCTCGAGCCGCGTCCTGGCTGGACGGTCATGGCGCTGGTGCCTGCCCGTCTAACCCGGGGAGACACGACGTGATGAGCGGTACTGGCTGGGTTCCAATCCGTGGGCACGCTGGAGCCGACGGTCAGTCGTTTGCCGGACGATTTTCTGCGTATTGGGGAACCGGCAGTGCCATCAGCCAGGGCTCACGTCGCTTTATCCACAGTTCGTAGGTAGGTTCGAACAAACCCGGCATGTCGAAGTGGCCCGCATAGAGCTCAGTCTCCCCAGCCTTATCGTCCGCCCAAAGGACGACACTGCCGCACTGTGCGCAAGCCTCCCTGCGGCCGGTGACGCTTTCGACCGGGATACGTGGCCCGTTTAGCTCGACGCGAACGGACGGAAATACCACGAACATAACGAACGGAGCGCCAGAGCGGTGGCGGCAGTCAAGGCAGTGGCAAAGGCCACAACGCAATGGCTCCCCTTCGACGGCGAACGTCACGGCACCGCAAAGGCACTTGCCTTGATTCATCGAGTTGCATCACTGGAAGGCCATGGTCAGGAACTATGGGTTAAGACCTGTGAATATCGCGGCATTATTGGCCCCGCAGTGCCCGGTGCGGATAGCTAGTGACGCGTATCGTGGCCAGGTATGCGCTCGGCGCGTCCAAGGGCGGTCAGAACTTTTACTCGGTGAACGAGCGCAGTTTTACGGTCGCGCACCTGCGCGCCCATTGCGACCCTTCGGATCTCTGGTCTGGAGATCTGCGTCATGGCCGGTAAGTCCCCTGCTCCCCACGTGGCGATGGACACACCCGATGTACTCCCGCGTCCTGACTTCCACTTTCCAGGCGAAATCGGCCGCACCTTCCTGGAGTCCGACCCGGCGAGGTTTCCCAAGCCGGATACGGCACCCGACGGGGCGCCCAACATCCTCCTCATCCTGCTGGATGATGCAGGCTTCGGGCAGTTCAGTACGTTCGGAGGCGGCGTACCGTCGCCCACGATGGACGCACTGGCAAAAGAGGGGCTGCGATTCAACAGGTTCCACACTACGGCCTTGTGCAGTCCGACGCGTGCCGCCCTGATCACCGGCCGTAATCACCACTCGGCTGCATTCGCCGGCATTACCGAGCTGGCCACCGGCTATGACGGCTATACCTGCATTCTTCCACGGAGCTGCGGCACGATTGGGGAAGTGCTTCGCCAGAACGGCTACATGACCGCGTGGATAGGCAAGAACCACAATACGCCGACATGGGAGACCAGCGCCGCCGGGCCATTCGATCGCTGGGCGAATGGCTTGGGCTTCGACTACTTCTATGGTTTCAATGGCGGCGACATGAATCACTGGAACCCGATCCTCTACAGGAATCGGGACCTCGTTCCGGCATCGACCGACCCGAAGTACCACCTGACCACCGACCTGGCCGACAAGGCGATCGAATGGGTGCGCCAGGCGGCGAGCATTGCGCCCGACAAACCGTACTTCCTCTACGTGGCGACGGGTGCGACACACGCCCCGCACCATACGCCAGAGGAATGGATTGCGAAGTTCAAAGGCCAGTTCGATGGGGGGTGGGATGTTTATCGGGAGACGGTGCTCGAGCGCCAGAAGAAACTTGGCGTGGTACCCCCGGACACCGAACTCACCGTCCGCTCAAAGGGATTGCCCGCCTGGGATTCACTCAATAGCGATCAGAAGCGTCTCTACGCGCGCATGATGGAAGTATTCGCGGGTTACGGAGCGCATTGCGACCACGAGATGGGCCGGGTCATAGAGGCGTGCAAGGCACTTGCCGGATCGGATAACACCATCATCGTCTATATCGCAGGCGACAACGGATCGAGCGCCGAAGGCGGGCTGGAAGGGTCGCTCTGTGAAAACATGTTCTTCAACGGATTCCCCGAGAAATGGCAGGACAACATCAAGGCTATTGACGAACTCGGCGGTCCGCGCCACTTCAACCATTTCCCGTCGGCGTGGGCGCACGCCATGAACACGCCCTTCCAGTGGACAAAGCAGGTCGCCAGCCACTTCGGGGGAACACGCAACCCCATGATCATTTCGTGGCCAGCCCGGATCCGGGATAAGGGCGCTCTCCGCGATCAATTTCTCCACACGATCGATATCGTGCCCACGCTGTACGAACTGTGCGGAATCCACGCACCGAGCATGCTCAACGGTGTGGCGCAGAAGCCCATCGAGGGCAGGAGCTTCGCGGCTGTCCTGGACGACGGCGCCGCGACCGCACCAAGAAAAACGCAGTACTTCGAACTGGGATGCAACCGCGGCCTGTATCACGATGGCTGGATGGCCTCCGCTCCGTCTTTCGTACCGTGGGACCCCAACAGACAGCAGTGGGACCCGGACAAGGCCGTGTGGGAGCTATACAACCTCGACGAGGATTTCTCGCAGGCCAACGACCTTGCGTCAGTGCACCCGGAAAAGCTGCGCGCGCTACAGGACATGTGGTGGGTGGAGGCAGCGAAATATAATGTCCTGCCTCTCGACTGGCGGGCGGTCATCCGGATGGACAGTGAGCTCATGGGACGCCCCAGCCTCACTGGCAAACGGACCGAGATGACCTACTACCCTGGCACCTTCGGTCTACCCGACGCGGCATCCCCGCGTATGTGCAACCGCTCCTGGACCATTACGGCGGAGGTCGACCTTCCGTCCACCGAGACAAGCGGCATGATCGTGACGCACGGCGGCCTCGAGGGCGGCTATGGTCTTTATCTCCGTGACGGAAAGCCTTTCTTCGTCTACAACTTCCTCAGTGTCGAACGGACAACGCTTTCCGGTGACCTGGCGCTACCCGCGGGACGTGCCACCGTGGTCGTCGACTTCCGCTATGACGGTGGTGGCATGGGTAAGGGAGGTGAGTTCACCTTGACGGTCAACGGACACGTCGTGGCGAAGACGCGGGTCAAACGCACGATCCCCATTCAATTCTCACTAGGTGAAGGGCTGGATATCGGCACCGACGCCGGGTCGCCGATCGACTTCACGTACACGCTTCCGTTCACCTTCACGGGCAAGATCGACCACGTCACGATTGCGTTGGGAGAGCTCCAGATCGAACCCGCTAACTGAGGCGATTGACTCGAGTCACAGGGCGATGCGGCCAGCCATGGTTGGCCCCGTATGGCGCGCCACGTGCTCGCCGCACAATTGCTCCACCAGCGATCGGTGATCCGGCAGATCCGCGAGCGCCCGGATCGCCGCTTGCTGGATCATCGCGAACTCTTCCCGCGCGATTTCCATGTGGGGGTAAGCGCTGCGCATGGGCTCGAGGTCGGTCTGGAACTCCATACCGTAGAGGATGTACTGCCAGCTGCAAGGCATGAACATCTCCAGGTCGGTGATGAAGTCCAGGCGGTGCGGTGGCCGGTACTTCCACTTCGCCAGCTTGTCCTGCAACGTAGGCGGAATGCTCGCGGCGTCGCTGTTTTCGATCCAGAACGCGGAATCGCGACGCTGGCTCAGGCAGTAATGCATCTTGATGAAGTCGATGATGCGGTCGTAGCGCGCGACCATCATGTCGTTGAAGTGACGCGCGGCGCCCTCCATGTCATGTGTGTCGCCCGGCAGCAGGTGCGTCAGCAGGTACGTTGCCAGTTCGATCAGGGCGATGCCGGTGGATTCCAGCGGCTCGACGAAGCCGCCAGCCAGCCCCACCGCCACGCAGTTCTTGCGCCAGTGTTCCGGCCGGTAGCCGGTCTCGAACTTGATGTGCATGGCCCTGGCGTCCTTCCCGGCCTTGCCCAGGTATTCCCGGAACACCGTTTCGGCCCGGTCGTCGTTGGTATGTCGCGACGAGTACACATAGCCCACCCCACGCCGCTTCTGCAGGCCGATGTCCCAGATCCAGCCGGCCTCCTGGGCGGTGGAGATCGTGTACGACGGAATCGGAGCATCGGGCGTGTCATACGGCACCTGCATGGCGACCGCGCGATCCGCGAAGAGCACGTCCGCCCGGCTGCGGAATGGGGACTGCATCACGTTGCCGATCAGCAGCCCACGCAGCCCGGTGCAATCCACGTAGAGGTCGGCGATGAACTCCCCTTTCTCCTTCGTGACCACGCGCGCGATGGCGCCATGTTCGTCGAGCTCGGCGCGCTCCACCGTGGCGACATGCCGCACAACGCCGAGCGTCTCCTGGCCGTGCTCCGCCAATACCCGTGCGAAGCACGCGGCATCGAAGTGGAACGCGTGGTTCATCGGGCCCTGGTAGTCGCCGTCCTTCACGCGCTTCGGAGCTCGGAAACCATCCACAACCGTCCCCTGCATCGACACCGCATCGGCAAACGCCATGCCGGGTGCGGCGGCGCCGAGCAGCCAGTACGGCAGTAGCTCGGGGCCACCGGGCCGTTGGCTGGGGGCATTGAACGGATGGAAGAAGTGGGCGGCCCCCGGCGTGCCAGGTGGCCGCACCCAGTGGCGGTAGTGGATCCCCTGTTTGTACGTGGCGGTAGCACCGACCAGGAAACGGCGCTCATCGAGTCCGATCGCCGCCAGCGTGCCGCGGATGGAAGGAAACGTCGCCTCCCCCACCCCGAGCAGGCCGATGTCCGGGGACTCCAGCAGATGCACCTGGACACTGAGCGGATCGATGGCGCGAACGGCCCTTGCGAGGTAGCACGCCGCCAACCAGCCGGCCGTACCGCCACCCACGACCAGTATCTTCTTCAGGCGCGCCATGACGTCAGAGCCACACGCCCAGCTGGATACCGTAGGTCCGTGGCGCGAGGTACTGCGACACATACTGCAGCGAGCCGTCGGACATCAGGAAGCGGCCGGCGCTGGTCCGGATCTTCCCGTTCGAGACGTTCTGCACGTAGCCATTGACCCACCACTTGTCGCCCGGCTCGCTGTAACGCAGTGCCACGTCGCCACGTGTGTATGTCTTCTGCCGGTCGCCCGAACCCAGGTTGAAGTAGCTCAGCCACTGCGCGCTCTGGTATTGCGCGCTGAGGCGTGGCGTCAGGCGTCCGCCGTTGCCGAGCTGGAAATCGTGCTCGTAGATGGCCGTGAGCGAGAAGTTCGGTGCATGCGGCAGGTCATTGCCGGTGACGTTCGCGCAATTGGCGAGGTTGGATTCCGGCGGGCATGCGGGCAGGCCCTGGTAGTCGTTGGAGCCGGCGTAGACGAGCTTGCCGAGCTCCTTTTTTGGGATGGCCGAGAAGATCAGGTTGAAGCGATCGCCCTTCTGCTGGTACGCCAGTTCCGATTCGATGCCGAAGACCTTGGTGCTGCCGCCCACGTTGGAGAAGCCCAGGCCGTGGTTGCCATCGGGATACACGATGGGCGCAGAGAGCTGGAAGTTCTTGAAGTTCTCGTAGTAGACGGCCGAGTTCCAGGTCAGGTGGCCCTCGAGGAAGACGAACTTGCTGCCGACCTCGTAGTTGGTCAGTGTCTCGGGTTTGTACAGCGTGCCGGCATCCTGCGTGCCGCCCGACTTGTAGCCGGTGGAAACGCTGGCGTAGAGCAGCCCGTTCTCACTGACATCGGTATCCACCCGGACCAGCCACGTAGGCTTGCCCTTGCTGTATTTGGCGGTGTTCCGCTGCGAGATGCTGAAGCCATTCGACGGATCCGGATAGACGTCCGGGGAGATCGGCACCTGCGGCACGGCCGGGTCATACGCCCAGCCCCAGTTGATGCCGCCCTTGTTCTCCTTGTCGTCATGAGACCAGCGCGCGCCGCCGGTAAGGCGCCAGTGATCGCTGAGATGCCAGGTGGCCTGGCCGAACAAGGCATACGATTCGACCGTCTCCTTCGGCTGGATGAACGATCCCTGCCAGCTCACCGTGCCGTAGCGCGTGCCGTTCATGATGGGGATATCGAAGCGGATGCTGTTGTCTTCGTAGCCATAGTACGCACCGAGGATCCAGTCGACGGTCTGCGGACCGGTGGATTTCAGGTTGATCTCCTGGCTCCAGTTCGTGTACGTGGAGCTGTTGGTACGATCGTCCTGGTACACGCCGTTGGTCGTGAAGCTGGTCGGTACGCTGACGCCCACATCCTGGTCGAAATCGCTCTGGCCGGAGTAGTGGTTGTAACCGGCGATGTAGCTGAGCTGCATCCCGTCATTGATGTTCCAGTCCATGCGGCTGCGCACCGTGCTTGAGGTGCGGTGCAGGTACGGCGCGGTATCGATCAGCGCCGACCAGAACTTCTGCCCGTCGCGTGGCGTCTGCATCAGGCTCATGCTGGGCGTGCCGCGATCAATGAAGTACTCGTACGACAGATTCCACTTGAACGCATCGCTGGGCTGCCACAGCGCGCTGACACGCGCTGCCGACTGGTCCTGCGAGTTGTATTTGTCACCGCCCTGCACGTACTGGCCCGGGTCGATGGGCTTGAAGCCGGCCAGTGTTCCGCCGGAAACCGGCGAAGCGAGATAGGCCGCCTGCTGGTCGGCGAGGCTGGGCAGCTGACCTGAGGGTTTCTGGTAATCGACATAGCCGTCGTGCTGCTCATGAACCACGGCGACACGCATCGCGAAGGTATCGCTGATGGGCAGGTTGAAGGCGGCGCGCGAGCCGAATTGGTGATAGTTACCCGCACCCAGCTGCGCATTGCCGTAGAAGCCCGCGCCGATCTCCGGCTTGGCGGTCTGGAAGCTGATCGCGCCCGCGGTCGAGTTGCGGCCCCACAGCGTGCCCTGCGGGCCACGCAGGATTTCGACGCCATCCATGTCCAGCAGCAAGCCCGATGCCGCCTCGGCGCGTGGTGCATAGATGCCGTCGACAAACGTGGCGACTTCGGGATCGGCGTACTCGGTCTTGGCGCTGTCGTTGCCGATGCCGCGCAGCGTGAGCGTCACGACGCCGTGGTCGCCCTGCGAGGTGCCCTGCAGGCCCGGGACCAGTTTAGTCAGGTCCTGCACCGTCATGACCCGCTCCCTGTCGAGCGTGTCCACGGCGATCGCCGTTACCGCGACGGGCGTCTTCTGCAGCGGCGTATCGCGCTTGGTGGCGGACACGGAGATGGCATCCAGGTTCTGGACCTTTTTGTCCGCCTTATCGGCGGCTTGCTGGTTGCTGGATGACGGCGCTTGCGCCGTTGTGTCCTGGTCCGCCGCGAGCAGCGTGCCGGGAGCGAATGCGAGCGATACGGCGACATACATCAGCTTGTGACGCAGATTCATCTGGCTCTCCCTCGATCACCTGGATCTGTGTGGTCCGTCGTGCGCGACGGCCATGACACGATTTCCCCATGCCCCCCGGCGCCATCCCGTGTCGAAATGACAGCGCTGTCATTGCTCGATCATAGAACTCTGTTGCCGGGAAAGCTTGCCGCATGGCAGCAAGCTTACCGTGTCATCCAAACCCCTTCGCACAGCGCCCTGTGGCGCGTTTCCAACCCTTCACTACCCTGCCAATGTTGCAGGGCAAATGGACGTCTGGGCGCCCAGATCGCTCATCCGGTACGTGTCGCAGTGACATGGCGGAACCACGTCACGGTTTACCGCCTTGCGCCGGGCAATCAAGCGTACGATCCACCACGGTGCCCAACGACACATCCGTGATCGCGATCTGCGCCGCGGAGTGGCTCGCCCATTCGAAAGGCCGCTCGACCTTGCTCATGTTCGCGCCGGCGTCGCGAAAGCACTTCAACGGGATCCCCACGCGCAACCACTGTCCACGCGGCAAGGCTGCGAGCTGCTTGCCGACCGGCACAAGGCCGACGCAGCCGGTGCCGCAGCCAACGCCAATGGTCGATGTATCGTCCGCCGAAACCTGGCCCACCTTCAGGGTCGTGACCAGGAGTACGTCGCCATTCGTCTCACGATCCACATCGAGCGGCGCGGGCGCCACCAGCGCGATGCTTGAGGGGGCGCTGCCGGCACCGGACCAGTTGAGGCTGCGCGCATCCTCCTGCGCCTTGTAATCGAGCGCATTGACGCGAAGACTGCCATCGGCGGTAGCGGCCGGCATCGCGGTCGCCTGCGTGGCAATGCCATTGGCGCCGATGAGGCTCACCGCGAAATCGTGGGCCGGCTTGCCCCTCGTGAAGTACACGCCCGCCTGGGCGGAACTCAGTTCGACGCCGGGATCCTCGGGCAGCGGCGGGGTCGGCTTGGTGGCGGCGTACGTCAGCCCGAAGCCGTAGGGAAACTGCGGTCGATCGCCCTGGGCAATGGCACCCGTGACCTGCAGCGCGTTGCGCGGCCACGTATAGGCAAGCTTGCCGTGGAAGTCGTGTGCGACGCGGCCGTCGCGAGTGCGTAGCAGGACATCGGCAATGCCCTCCCCTTCGCTGCCCGGGAGCCACGCCACGACGAACGCATCGGCGGCGTTGATCTCGCGATTCATCCACAGCGGCCTGCCTGTCAGGAACACGGCCACCACGGGTATGCCCTGCCCACGGAGCTTGCGGAGCAGATCGAGGTCGCGATCGTTGCCCGGACGGTAGGCGAGGTTCGGCAGGTCGCCCTGGAACTCGGCGTATGGGTCTTCGCCGAACACCACGATGGCGACGTCGGGTTTCTGCGTGTAGTCGCCTTCCGGAGCGAGTTCGGCGTGTCCACCGGCGGTCTCAATCTGGGCGCGCAGGCCAGCCCAGATGGAGGTCGCTCCCGGGAAATTTGCGTTGGTAAGGCCCGTTCCCTGCCATCCCAGCGTCCATCCACCGTTCTGCCTGGAGATGTTGTCGGCGCCATCGCCGGCGACCAGGACGCGCTTGCGCGGATCGATAGGCAGGACGCTGCCGTTGTTCTTCAGCAGGACGAGCGATTCGCGCACGGCGCGACGAGCCACCGCGCGGTGCGAGTGACTTCCGACCACCTCGGCCGATCGCACCGCCAGTGCGTTGGCTGAAGGCAGTCCGGCTTCGAACATACCCAGGCGCAGCTTGACGCGCAGGATGCGGGTGACGGCATCGTCCACGCGGCTCATCGGTATCAGGCCGGCTTTCACCTGGGCCAGGGTGTTTTTGTAGAGCCCTTTCCACGAGTCAGGTGCCTCGAGCATGTCGAGTCCGGCGTTGTACGCAGGAGCGCAGCTCTCGTTGGTGCAGCCCGGCACCTGGCCGTGGGCGTTCCAGTCACCCAGCACGATCCCATCGAAACCCATGCGCTCCTTCAGGACACCGCTGATCAGCGACGTGTTGCCCGCCATCTTGACCCCGTTCCAGCTGGAGAACGAGACCATGACTACCTGCACGCCAGCGTTGATCGCGGGCGGATAGCCTGCCCCATGGATGTCGCGCAGCGTGGCCTCGCTGATCCGGGCATCGCCCTGGTCCTTGCCCTCGTGGGTGCCGCCATCGCCGAGGAAGTGTTTGGCCGTGGCGATGACATGGGCGGCGTCGAGGAACTGCGGCGTGCCTGGCTGGCCTTCGAGACCACCGATCACCGCCGCAGCGTACTTCGCGACCAGCGCCGGGTCCTGCGAATAGCCTTCATAGGCGCGCCCCCAGCGCACGTCCTGCGGCACGGTGAGCGTCGGCGCGAAGGTCCAGCTGATGCCGCTCGCGCGCAGCTCTCTTGCGGTGACCTCGCCGATCTCGTGGATCAACGCCGGGTCACGCGTCGCGCCCAGCGCGGAGTTCTGCGGAAAGAGCGTGCTACCGACGAGGTTGTTGTGCCCATGCACGGCGTCGATGCCGAAGAGCACGGGTATGGCCAGGCGTCCCTGCGAGGTATCCATGGATGCGCGGTAGAACGCGTCCGATAGCGCCTGCCAGTGCGACGCGTCCGGGAACGGATGCCCACGGGGCTTCGAGTTGCCACCGGCGAGCACCGAGCCCAGTCGGTACTCGCGGACGTCCTCGGGCGTGACGCTCTTGATGTCGGCCTGGATCATCTGGCCGACCTTGTCTTCGACGGACATCTTCGCGAGCAGATCGCGGATCCGAGACTCGATTGCGGGATCGCGTGGCAACGGCGACGCGGCTTTGGGCCACGAGGCCGGGTTTGCAGTGGCCATGTCGTCTGCCGTGGCTGGAGCGGTCATGAGCAAGGCGCCGGCCATCGCCAGCGCCACGGGAATCCTTCGCGAAAACAAGCCCAACGACTGCAGCAATGGCACGGCAAGGCTCCTTGCGTGCGCACCCATGGCACGCTTCCGGACCGGATACTGGCACGAATGACAGCGCTGTCAATTTGCTATGCAGCATGGCCGTGTTCGAGCCGGGCCCGGTATGTCTCGCTATGGAGCGGCCGCGGTCGAGCCGCGAACCTGCAGGGAGAAAGGTATCTGCACCAGCCGCCCGGTGCCCTGCCCGCGCAGGTCGGTCAGCAGTTGCTCCGCGGCGATCTTGCCCATCTCGCGGCTGGGCTGCTGGATGGTGGTGAGCGCCGGCCAGAGCTGGCGTGAGAGCGGCGTATCGTCGAAACCACAGACCGATACGTCGTTGGGCACCTTCAGGCCGTACTCGCCTGCTGCCCACATGACGCCGGTGGCCATGTCGTCGTTGGCGGCGAAGACTGCCGTCGGCCGCTTCCGCAAGGAAAACAGCTGCCGTGCCGCCTCCACGCCGGAGGCGAAGGTGAAGGCGCCCTGCACCACCAGGGCGGGATCCTCGCGAAGGCCCGCTGCCTCCATCGCCTCGCGATACCCCGCCAGCCGCCAGCGGCTGGCACCATGGTTCGCGATGCCGATAACGTGAGCGATGCGCCGGTGGCCGAGCCCGATGAGGTGCTCGACCATCGCACGTGCCGCGCGCTGCTCGTCCATCGTGACGCCCAGGGTCTTGCCGCGCCGCACGGGCGACACACTGGCGTACGGCACGTTGAGCTCGCGCAGGCGCTTCAACAGGGGTGCGTAGTCGGTGATGGGTGGGGTGAGCACCACCCCGTCGGGATGGTGGTCGGAAATAAGGGCATCGACGCGCCGGATGAAGTCGCTGTCACGCATGCGCAGCGGGCGCAGCATCATGCTGTAGCGCTGTGCATCGCAGGCCTCGAGCACCCCGTCCTGGATCTCGGCCAGGTAGGTCGATGCCGGGTTGTCGTTGTTGTCGTACAGCATCGCGATCACGAACGAACGATTGCCCGCCAGGCTGCGCGCCGAGGGGTTCGGGCGGTAATCCATGGCCTCCATGGCGGCGCGCACGCGCTCGCGCGTGGCATCGGTGACGTTGGCCTCGTCATTGAGTACGCGTGACACCGTCTTGGGCGATACACCCGCCTTACGCGCCACATCTTCAAGGCGTACCCGCATGGATTCTCCGCTGTGCTTGCACTGTCGAATGACTATGCCGTCAGGATCGTCCGCTTTTCAAGCGCGGCCTCCGGCGCCGATGCTGCGATTGCAGCATGCGAGATCCGCCACGGCGTGACATAACTGTGCGCGGAGGAGGACCCCATGAGCTGCATCAACCCCCGCGCGGGCCAGCCACGTGCACGCTGAGCGTGCCCCTGACGGGTGTACCTACCCCGTACGGGACGGCGTGGAACCAGCGCAGGCCGCGGTGACGAGGCGCTCCACGCTCTCGTTTTGGCAGATCTGGAACATGTGCTTCGGCTTCCTTGGCCTCCAGTTTGGCCTGGCGCTGCAGAACGCGAATGTCAGCCGGATCTTCCAGACCCTGGGCGCCGACTTGAACGACATCCCTGCGCTATGGATCGCCGCGCCACTGACAGGGCTCATTGTCCAGCCCATCGTTGGGCACTACTCCGACCGTACGTGGAACCGGCTCGGTCGACGCCGGCCGTACTTTCTTGCCGGCGCGGTGTTCGCCTCGCTGGCCCTGCTGTGGATGCCGAACACGCCGGCGCTGTGGATGGCGGCCGGCTTGCTGTGGATCCTGGACGCCTCGATCAATGTCTCGATGGAGCCTTTCCGCGCCCTCGTCGGCGACCAGTTGCCGACGCAGCAGAGCCCGGCCGGCTTCGCGATGCAAAGCTTCTTCATCGGCGCCGGTGCGGTGGTCGCTTCCCTGTTGCCGTGGGGTCTGGCACGCCTCGGCGTCGCCAACGTGGCAGCCGACGGTGGCATCCCGGACACGGTGAAGTACGCCTTTTACGTGGGCGGCGCGGTGCTCCTTGGTGCGGTGCTCTGGACCATGTTCACCACCCGCGAGTACACGCCGGCGCAGCTACGTTCGTTCGCCGATGCCGTGCCCGAGCGGCCGCCGGTCGACGTATCGCGAGCCGTTACGCCTGGACGCGTGCTCATGCTGGCCGGTGTCGTGGTGCTGTGCGCGATCCGATATTTTTCGCTGGAGAAAGAGGTCTACCTGCTTGCCGGCGGCCTGATCGCGTTCGGCCTGCTGCTGACCTGGCTGAGCCGCACGACCAGCCACGGAATGCTGCGCGAGGTGATTGGCGATCTGTACGGCATGCCTGAGGCGATGCGCCGGATGGCCGGTGTGCAGCTGTTCTCGTGGTTCGCGCTGTTCGGCATGTGGATCTACGCGACGGCAGGTGTGACACAGACGATTTATGGCACGTCCGACACGGGCTCCGCGCTCTATAACGAAGGCGCCAACTGGGTGGGCGTGCTATTCGCCGCCTACAATGGCTTCGGTGCGTTGGCGGCCGTCGTCATCCCGCTGATGGTTCGCCGGTGGGGGTTGCGCATGAGCCACCTCGTGAATCTGTGCCTCGGCGGCGCCGGCCTGCTCTCGTTCCTGTACATCCGCGATCCACGGTGGCTGCTGGCTTCCATGGTAGGCGTCGGCTTTGCGTGGGCTTCGATTCTCTCGCTTCCGTACGCGCTGCTTTCCGATCACCTGCCGACGGCGAAGATGGGCGTCTACATGGGGATCTTCAATTTCTTCATCGTGATTCCGCAGGTACTCGCCGCAAGCATCCTGGGGATGTTGCTGCGGTTGTGCTTCCACAACCAGCCGATCTGGGCGCTTGGGCTAGGTGGGATTAGCCTGCTTGTTGCGGGGGTGTGTACGCTTTATGTGCCGGAGCCGGGACGGTCACGTCAACTATGACGCGCTGTCGAAGCAAGCACTGACGGGAGAGTTCGCATGACCGCGGTCGACGACGCTGTCAACGCCCCTTGAGCATGACAACGGCCTTCCGCAACATGTCCTCAAGTGAAGGATGATCGGTCAGGTCGGCGTCGAGGTGCGCGAGCAAATCGCCGTACAACGGGTCCGAGACGGCATCGGTTCCGGGGCAAACAAAACCGCGGGGCGCGTCATATCGACAGCCTGCAAGACACGCTCCACAAGCGGATCTTCGGTGATCGACGCACCGCTACTCCATCGATGAACCCGAGCGCATCATAAAAAGAAACGCCCGCACAAGACAGGCGTTTCCGACACAGTCATCAGCTCGTTGCCTCTACGCCGAGCCATTGGCAAAACGTGGTGTACACGAAGTCATAAGCAGCATCCACCGCATTGAAAGATGCGAGCTCATCGGGCTTATCACGTTCTACGTAATAGACCTTCCATTTATCGCCGTCCTCAACAACAGAAACACACTCGTTCTTGCGAAGAGCTCCCAATGAATAGCTATTTGGGCGCACACCAAGCTCGGAAAGCTTAGATATCAACTGATCGCGCGTCATGGATGAATCACCTTCAAATATCCGTTCTTCAACTACCACTGTAAGAATTTGGAACCTGGAACTGGGTACCCCTGCCAGGCTGCCCAAACCAAGGCAATGCCTTGGCCTGCGTTACGCCAGGAATTGGCTGTATGACCTCATACTGGAAGGCTCGCGCAGCCTGACTGCCAGCAATGTTGTTCAGGACACGGGCACGAATCGCAGAAGCATCAGGACCGCTCGCCAACGACGTATCAACGGCTGTCGTGCTTGGAACCGTTAGCGGCCTCCACCTCTGCAGCGGCCCCGGCCCCGCGCTCTCCCGCCAGGACTATCGACCGGGCTCTGGTCAGGTAGCTACGAACGTCGCCCGCCACGGCGGCGGTGCGCTCTAGGAGTATCGGCCCCTCGGTCATCGCGTGCACGGTAGCGGAAGGAACCGACTCGACGACAGTGGCTGCTTCAAAGCAGGTCGTCGACCTCCTGGGGGCCGTGGCGCAGTTTTACGCGGGCCGGACGCTCAGGCTCCCTTGGTTCTGTCCTTCTTCCCGACCAGGGTGGCGTGCCCTTCCGCTGGCATCAAAGGACGAAGCCGGGAGAAGGTTACATCGCCACCCGGTCTCGTTTCCCATATGAAGTAATACGTCATATTCGCCTTGAAATCGCCCTGAACTGAAACGGGAGAAGCCGTCATCGTTAGCGGCGGAAAGGCCACTTCGATCACATGGGTTCCAGGCGTAATATTCGCGCGTACGTAGGTCTGGTCACGCAGATCACCGACCTTCTTGTCATCGACCTTGACGTTCTTCCACCAGCCCGCGCCATACATTGCGCGATCATCCGCCGCTACGACAATGGTCGCCTTGGCCGGCGCCTCGCTGCGAGCCTCGGCAAAAGGGTCGGTGTCGTACGGAAGTGCGTGGGCGCAGCCGGCAAGAGCGCCGACCATCGCTGATACCAAAAGCAGTCTCTTCATCCCTCATCCCCCCAATCCATGACAATTAGAAGCCCTTCGTGCACAAAGGTGCTTGTTGAAGCCCGTCTTTTGAAAGTTCGAATATCTCACCTTTGGATACCCCAATTGCGGCAATTTTAATGCTGCAACCAATGGCACTCAGTTTGACATCGACCTGGTAGTTCGCACCCTCCCTGGGAGTGAGCCGCCCGGTCGTGATGCATGTGCCATCCATGCTATTGAGAAAGAAGGTGAGGAGGATGGGATGCCCGGCTGGGATGACGCGTTCCAGCGCATCCTTGGGGTCGATCCCAGGATTATCTGGCATGCCTAAAGTCGCAGGGGTGCCCAAACGCCCGATACCACCCACCATACCCAGAGAACCCGGCGCGTCACACTGCCCGGAAGGGTAGATCATGGTCTTCAGGTTCCCACGCCACCCAACCTGTGAGTCGACGATACGCAGTCGTGCGGACGGACCTTGCGTAGGGGGTTTGTAAGCGGACGCAGCACAGCCAGTCAGTGCCGAAATGGCCACGACCAGTACTAGATTCGGGATGATATTCATGTCTTCCTTGATCGTAAGTCAGTCGCGATGGTGTTCACGAGTAAGTCCAAGACCACGGCCATTCCCCAGACAGATGGCCACTCACCACCTACGTGCTAGGACTCGATCGCATGCCTGAGTTCTGCTGCCGTGGTGAACTGCCGTAACGATACGTTGAAACTATAGTCGATGTCGATCGCACGCAAGCCTTCGGGAGTCCGCTCCGCTTTCGGGGCGATATGTCGGGCCAGGAACTCTGCGCGAGGAGATCGGGTTCGCTCATCTCTCGGCGGGTACGAAGGCGTTGGCCACGGAGGAAACTAGAGGATTACCGACACATTCGTCGTCGCCTGCTTCTGCAAGTCATAGCTGCACCTGAAGGTGAAGTCATGCGCCGCCCCTGCGGTGCCACTAAACGTTCCCTTCCCGGAAACATCCGTCCTCGTCGAGCCCGCTGACGAAGCATCCGCATCGGTAACCTGCACATTTCCCGCCATCGGCTGCCGCGACCGCACCTCGGTAGCAACGCTGTCACGACACGCGCTGACAGCAAACGGGTCAGTGGACCGCTGGTTGCGTACGTCGTCGAAGGACGACTGGGCCCATGCAATGGCCGGTACGAAGAGCAGGATCGTCAAGCTGCGCAGGTTCATGGCGGTGTCCTCCCGGACAGAGCCTTGATCGTTCGCCCTGCCCGGTGGAGGGCTTGTCAGTGTTACGTGCATGGGGCGACATGGGCCACTCGCCCAGCCCGGGGCCCTGTATGACATGATTTACCGATGACCCCACCAGAAACAGGCCAGAACTGGCAGCGCGGCGCATGCGTCGTCAACGACTTGCATATCAATTTCTGGCGCTCGGGTGGCACTAAGCTACCGCTCGTCGCCCTGCACGGCCTGATGGGAAGCGGCGGCTGCCTCTTGCCGATGGCCCGCATGCTGCACGGGTACGACATCCTCCTTCCAGATGCGCGCGGTCACGGCGGGTCGTCTGCCCCGGCATACGGTTACGCGTATGACGACCTGGCCGGCGACGTCGTCGGCCTCCTCGGCGCCCTGGCGCTGAAAGCGTCCGTGCTCGTAGGGCATTCCATGGGCGGGCTGACCGCAGCGGTGGCGGCTCGTGCCCTGGGCTCGAGCCTTACTGCACTGGTGCTGATCGATCCCACGTTTATCAGCCCGGCATGGCAGCGAGAGGTGTTCGAAAGCGATGTTTCGGCGGAGCACCGCAAGTCGATCGAGTCGAGCAGGGAAAGCCTGTTGGCCGAGGCGCGAAAAAAGCACCCGGGACGTAGTGCTGAGCTGATCGAATATCTGGTCGACGCGCGCTTAAGTACCAGTCCGGACGCCTTTGAAGTGCTCACCCCTCCCAACCCGGACTGGCGAGAGCTGGTCCGTGAGCTCTGCGTGCCGACCCTGCTGTTGATCGGCGAACGTGGCGTAGTATCGCTCGAAACAGCCAGCGAACTCCAGGCCTCCAATGCGTTGCTGAGCGTGGAGCTGCTGCCCGGCGCGGGTCATGGTATGCCCTACGACACGCCTGAACGAGTCGCCTCGGCCGTGTCCGCATTTCTGGCGAACCTCCGCCCTTCGCATCCCGTCCGGGCCTGACGCGGTGGCGGCCGGCAACAGGGCTGCGCAATCCTTAAGAAACCGTCACACAGAAAGGCTTCACGGACCGCTACGATGTGAGGGGTCCCTAGAACGGAAGGAAATCATGCCGATGAAGAAGTTGGTGAACGGAGTCCTCGTCGCGGCCCTGCTGACGAGCGCCGCCCACGCGCAGACCAACGCAGGCGATCAGAAGTCCGATCCCGACCTGCCCTTCAACGTGACGCAGGTCGCCACGTTCGACCTGCCCTGGCGCATCGCCTTCCTGCCCGATAGCCGCATGCTGATCACCGAGAAGGTGGGCCGCCTGCAGCTGGTGACCCCGCAGGGCGCCAAGACCGAGGTCCAGGGCGTGCCGCCGGTGGATTTCGGCGGCCAGAACGGCATGCTTGGTGTGTTCCTTTCGCCGCACTACGCCCGCGACCACAACGTGTACCTGACCTACGTGGCGCCCGGCGACTACGGTGGCGGTCTGGCCATGGGCCGGGGGCAGCTCGTCACGGAAGGCAACCAGGCGAAGCTCGAGAACTTCGAAGTGCTCTGGCGCCAGTTGCCGACTGGCAAGGGCGGCCAGGCCGGCGCCCAGATCGCCTTCTCGCCCGACGGCAAGTACATCTTCCTGACCGTCGGCGACCGCCAGCGCTTCACGCCCGCCCAGGATCCGGACCAGACGCTGGGCAAGATCGTGCGGCTGACCCTGGACGGTAAACCCGCGCCAGGTAATCCCGGGGCCGGCAAGGAAGGCGCTCGCTCGGTGCCGTTGATCGATCCGCCGAAGAATACCGAGGCGGCGAAGACGGCTCCGGTCGTCAGCACCTACACGTTCCCGGGCCCCAACCTGGCACCCGCCGAGATCTGGGCCACCGGCTTCCGCACCCCGTACGGCCTCGCCTTCGGGCCGGATGGCCGCTTGTGGGAACTCGAGCACGGCCCGCGCGGCGGTGACGAGCTGAACCTGGTCGAACGTGGCAAGAACTACGGCTGGCCGCTGGTTTCGTACGGCATGAACTACGACGGCGTGCCAATCCCCAGCCCTGACACCCGCCCGGATCTGGTGAAGCCGGTGATTTACTGGGTGCCGGTGATCGCGCCGGGCAACCTCATGTTCTACAAGGGCACACTGTTCCCGAAGTGGAAGGGCAGCGCCCTGATCAGCGGCCTCGTCAGCATGGGGCTCATCCGCGTCACGTTTGATGGCAAGGGCGGCGCCACCGCCGTCCAGCGCTGGGACCTCGGCAAGCGCATCCGCGATGTTGAGGAAGCACCGGATGGTTCGCTGTGGATCCTGCAGGATGCACAGCCGGGTGGCCTGTTCCACCTGACGCCGAAGTAATCCGAACCAAGCCGATCGAGGAGATGGCTGCGCATCGACGTGGCCATCTCCTGCGTCGCAACTCAGTTCAGCTTGCAATCGATCGATGCAAGTTGCGCTGCAACAAGCGGCCGATAGCACCATCGCCGAAGTGAACCTTATTCTCGACCGCCGTCCTATCTCTCGCGAGGTGCGCAGAGCCCGAGGAACATGCTGCCCTTCAATACATGTCTATGCCCCTGGACACGCCAGAAAAGCTGGCCTTGCGGGCTCGTCAGGTAGGTTTCGCGCCTCGCCGTGCGGCCCGCGCCAAGCACGCCCTTTCGAATGACGTAGCGCGGCTCACCTAGTGAGTTCAGTATGATCGTGGCACCCCCACGCAGCTCATACCCGGGCATCATTCCGCGCGGCTTGACGTTACGCACCTGGACAACCTCGGCCACGGTATCGAAAACGATACGGTCATCCGGGCCAGGACGACGCAAGGTTCGAATGGACTCGATCACCGGCAGCGACACGGTGTCACCACCCAAGGCGGGGTCATCAGGTTCGGCAAGTCCAAAGGCCCGGTAATGCGAAGGCGAACGAGTCACGTATTCGCCAAGCTCACACGCTTGCGCGATATGTTCGCCAGGCGAAACAGGCAGGCCCGGATCGCCAGAGAAACGAATCCTGGAGAAGCTGAGTGACTTGAGTCGCTCCAGCGCAACGTCCGGGCTATTCCAAAGCAGGGAATCCTCATTAAGGCTTGCGACATCGCGCGGATAGATGCCTCGCTGCCGAAAGGCATCGATGAGCGCGCCTCGATAGTCCCAGTTATCCTGCGGCACCAGGACTGTATCGGCCGTGATGATCGCGCGCAGGTATTCCCCAAGCCGCACGTCCACAGGCGGGAGGTAATCGACTGCCCGGATCAGCATCGAAAGGAACTGTCGGGCCACCTCGGCGGCCTTACGCGCCAGCTCGGTGAGCAGCCCCTCGGGCAGCTGCCCCTCGGGAAGCACCCCCGTGCCCTGGCTCGCGATGCGAATGAGGGGGGCAACCTTGCGATCGAAGACGTTCACAAAGGCGTCGAATACAGCCGCCAGCAAAAGTCGACCCATATCATGGGCCTCCATGTTCTCCGCATACTGCTGCGGCGCGTCCGTGTCGATCGCGCTCCTCAGTGCTGCGCTCCCGCCCTGCGCCCGACCGAACTGCTGACCGATACTGTGGAGGTATTCGGCGCCACGCAGCCTACACCGGCATGAAACCAGTGCAGCGCGCAGCGGATCGGGATACTGGTAGTGCTGGAATAGCGCGACCAGGTCGGCGAAACCCTCGTGGAACCCCGTCATGTCCGTACTGCTGGGTTCCGAGAAGTGCGTTCGGAGTGCATCCAGCATGGCATGCGACATCTCGTGCGCCACGATGTCGTGCGAGAGCGCAGTGAAGATGATTCCCTTCGGCAGGATCCTGCCGGAAGCGATCCTGTCGGCGGCATGGAAGTAACCAAAGTTCAACGTCCCATCGGATGGGTCGTACCATGCGTTCTCACACTCGTCCGCAAACGGACGGATGCGTAGCCGCGGCGGCAAGCCATCGCGTGATCCGAACGGCCACGCGATCTGACGGCCCAGTGCCCGCCGAAATGTTGCGTGCGTGAGGCTAGCCACCGCATAGGTCATCTGCGCGTGGAACCGGGGATCTGACTCCGTAGGCGAAATGCCATTGGAGAGCAGGATGGCGTGGTCGTCCAGGTCCGCCCGAACATAGCACGAGCCGCTGCGATCGTCGCTTGAGTCGACTTCGATAAGGCGACCGGTTGGTCCGGGAAGCAATGGCTCGAAGAGAACGCCTGCGGTGGCCATCTTGCCTTCGAGCGATGCCGCTGCGGGATCAATGGCAAAGATTCGCAGGTGGCGCACCAGTGGATCGCCGGGAACGGGCTGATAGGCACCGACCACCTGCTGACCGATGCGCTTTCCCAGTTGATAACGACGGCCGAGCTGCCCATGGGCGAATGGTCGATCCTTTCCGGCCACCCAACCGTCAAGGGGCGATCGCATGGCTCAGACGCCTAGCCAGCGGGCATCACGCTGGGCCACGTCACAATCGAGCTGGGGATGTTGCCGCGCTCCTGAACCAAAGGCTTTTAGCACGGCCTCCAGGAAGCCGGCATTGGTCAGGCCTTGTGCGCCACCATTCTTGAGGACCGCATGCGCGCAACGGGTGAACTCGCCCTGTCCCCCGCTTTCCCAGGCCACTTCCTTTGAGCGGCAGGCAGCGAACGATACCTCGCGCATGCCCACAGCGGACGCTGGGGAGGAGGACGCGCGCCCCTTGAAGCCGGAGCTGATCTGGTCGCGGAACGTACGATGGCTCTGCAACTGCGCCTCGGTCGGCACGATATAGCGGGCAACACCGCCTGCGGGCAAAGCCGGCGTGGACCTGGCGGCAAAACGCGTCCCCGTGCCTGAGTGGCAGCAATCCAGCAGGAAGGTGAGTTGCACGCCCGCCGGCAACAGGGCGATCTGCTCGGCGATATCGTCGTCGATCAGGAAATGGCCCTGATCGAAATCGATAGGACACAGCGCTTCATCCAGGCCTGGTGAATCGCCGCTTGCCTCGTCTCCGTCGAGGTCGTCCACCTGGGTGCCGTGGCCGGAATACTGGAACACCAGGGTGTCGCCGGCCCGGCTTCGCGCGATCAGCGAGGACAGCTCATCGACCATGCGTGCGCGCGTCGCCTCGAGTTCGTTGATCGGCGCTCTCCCCGCGTCAAAACCCAGGGAGGTCAAGGTTGCGTGCCAGTCCTGAGCATCCTTGACGCAGCCGCTGAGCGGCGCGGTGGGATATCGGTTGATCCCGAAACAGACCGCCCGGCGCTGCCCCTTCCAGACCATGGACGAAGCCGGCGCCGAGGTAAAGCCGTTCGCTGTGCCGGGGGTGACGGGAGATGACGGAGTCGGCTCCCTATCAAACGGTTCTGGCCAATCGACTTCCGTGGCCCAGTCGCGTGCACCACGGCCCGAGGGCTCGGGCGGGAATGGAGGTACCGGTACCGTGGACTGGATGTCGCAGATGCGTCGCGCGACGCTGCCCATTGTGGCCGGGTCATCGTCGAACCCGCCGTGCGATGTCGAACAGGAAGCACTCCGTCCGGAATCGAGGATAGTCTTTGACCATACCACCTCTCCTTGCGTCGATGCCTTCCCCAGCCCAAAGTAACCCCGCAGCGCCGGGTCCTTGCGCAAGAAATCCTCCATGCCAAGGATGGGGGTCGTCGGCTGCGGCTCACATGCTTCGGACACAAGATAAAGCAATGACTTGCGATAGATGGTGGCGCAGTTGTCCGCTCGCTCCCATGTCCGGCTCATCGTATACATCGTCAAGAATGGCAGCGGTGCGCCCGAGGCTGCCATGCTGGTCGTGTAACGCTTGAAATCCTCGCAAGTGATGGCGGGCGCGAGGAACTGCAGCGTCTTGAACTTGACTCCATTCTCCGCGCACACCGGCAGAAACTGGCACTGGAAGATCGAACCCGCGCTGTGACCGACGCCATGGAGCTCGACCAGGTCCGGGTGCTCTTTGATGAATTGGCCCACCCGCTGGGCCACATAGCGGGCGCCTCCACCTTCCGCGCTGGCGAGCGCTGCCGATGCCTTCATCGCGCCCCATATTCGCGGCGCCTGCAGAGCACGCGCCAGTGCTTCGATCGCGGGATCGGTTATCCAGTCCGCCAGGTCGCGTCGTCCGGCGGTTGCCCGACCGTGCGCCTTGAATAAGAGATCAGCCAGCGTCTCGAAGAGACCGGTTTCCCAGATGAAGAAAATGGGATAGACGTCGTTGTCCAGCCACCATTGTCGCGTCCTGTTGGCCCAGGCCAGTGCCGCAGATTCCTTGACCAGGCCGCCATGTGCATAGAAGACCACGCGAGCGCGCCCTTCGGCGGACGCATGGGCGCGCACCCACCGCGCAAGATGTGTATCGAACAGCGCGTCCACGTCGCCCTGGGTCGTAGTCATCAAACCATCGGCCGAGAATGTTCCCATGCGGAGGTTTACGACGTGTGGCCTTAGCTCCTCAATTTCGTCCGGACTGAGCTTATCGTCCGGGCCACGAGTTGCGCCGCCTTGTGGCGCCGTGTCTCGCGCCCCGTCACCGTAGTGAAGTTCGGCATCGGGCGAGTCAACCAGCCGTCCGACGGATGGCTGGGTAAGCAGTTCCAGGGCGCGATCCACGGCGTCGTTGGACGCAAGGTAGGAAGCCGCAAAGGGGCCTGAGGCTGTACTGCGCTGGCCGGATGGATGCACAGGGGGCGCGTGGGCGGCCACGTCCTGGAGAAAGGCTTGCCTGTCGATACCGGTTCCCGGACAGCTCTTGGCGGACATCTGATTATGGAAGCGCAGTTGATCCGGCTGGAGGCCAAACTTCACCTGTACCAGGCGGATCACGTCCAGGACTGCGTCGCGCTGTGCTCCGGTCAGGGTATCCATACCCCGGTCGAAATCCCCCACAGTTTCGAACATGAATGGCCCGTTGTGGACGTTTCCGTTGAATCCGGTCGCACTTGCCGGCGGCTGGTTCCAGTTCCGGCCCGTCCAGATACAGCCCTCCGGATCGATCGTCACGTGCTGGGCGATATCGGAGAAATGTCGCTCTTCCGTATGAAAGCGCCACATCGCTACGATGGAATCGTGGCCGCGGAATTGTGCATGGTTCGGTCGCCACGTGTGGTGCATGTGCACTTCGGTGATGCGCCGAGTGAAGGGAAATCGGGAAAGGAGTTCAGCGAACTCGGCAATGGACAGGCGTTGGAAAGGCGCAGGCATGCGACGACTCCCGTGGCAGGTGCGGATGGAAGCATGCGCCAGTGAATGTCGATCGTCATGGCTGAAACTACCTAGAACCAAACGCCTATCGCTTAGGTTGTAGGCCTGGACTGGCAGGGGTACCGGGCCTGCTTGGGCAGGGGGCCATTCCCTCCAATACGACAGCCAGTAAGTCAATCATGCTCCTGATATGAGCGATGAGCAGGCCATCCGCCAGGCACTCGATCAGCACTGGGCTGCGTCAGCCGCGGGCGATCTCGCGGCCGAGCATGCGATCTACCATGAGGACGCGGTGTGCGAGTACCCGCAGTCCGGCGAGGTGATTCGCGGCCGGGCTAACTTGCAGGCACTGCGTGGCCATCATCCCGGCAAGCCTTCAGGCTTCCAGATTCGCGCGATCACGGGCGACGGCTCGGTCTGGGTGACCGAGTACCAGATCCATTACCAGGGGAAAGTCGCCTTCACCGTCAGCATCATGGAGTTCAGGGACGACAAGGTCGCGCACGAAACGCAGTACTTCTCGGATCCGTTCGAGGCGCCGGCGTGGCGTGCGCAGTGGGTTGAGGTCAGCGGGCGGGATAGCTGAAGCAGCCGGCTCGACTCAGTGCGTCACCGGTGATCAAGCACGTATTTGCCGATCACCTTCCCGTACAGCGAGGTTTCCTCCCGGTACGTGAGGCCTAGCCGCTCCGCGACACGTATCGACGAGAGATTGCCCGCTGAGATGAGCGCATGCACATGCGGCTCCTGCCGTGCGCTGAACGCGTGCTCGACCATCGCCGCGGCAGCCTCTCTCGCGAAGCCGCGCCCCCAGAACTCACGATACGTATTCCAGCCGATTTCCATCTCCGTGGATTGCTCGCGGAAGAATGCGCCCACGGTGCCGACCACCTGCCCGGTTTCCCGCAACTCGACCGCCCACCACCCTGCCCCGTGCAATAGCCACAGGCCGGCATGCGATCCAAAGATGCGCCAAGCGGTCTGGCGATCCTTCACCGACAGATGGACCATGCTTTCCGCATCAGCGGTGTGTTCCGCGAACCCGTCGAAATCCTCCGCGCGATATTCGCGTAGCAGAAGACGTTCGGTCTCGAGCCGGGGTATGGCGCCTGCAAACGCTTGAACCATGAATCGTCCACCTCACTGACTGTTCGTAATGGCCGCCGACGTGGCGCCGGAAAGACCGAGCGCGCCCAAGACATCGCCCAACCTCTCCTTGATGAGCGCCGCCAGTCGATCCGCCGCGGGATTTTTCTCGCCCCCTCCGGAATAAAGCGCAAGGCCCAGCGTGGGAAGTGCCGGAAGGCCATGTGTGCCTGCATCCAGCGCCTGCAACCCTGGGGGAAGGCCAAGCGGGGTCCGGACACTGAGGCCCCAGCCTGCCTTCACCGCCGCCCACGTGCCCGCGAGGCTTGGGCTGGTAAATGCGATGCGCCACGGGCGGTTCGCGTAATCGAGTGCATCGATCGCCGCCGCGCGCATGAGGCACGGCGCGTCGAGCACGACGAGGGGCGTCGGTTCGCCCGCATTGGGCAAGGGGACGTCTCGCGCAGCGATCCAGCGCATCGGCAACGTGGTGATGTGTTCGCCGCGGATCGGGTTCCCTTCCGTTTCCCAGGCGAGGGCCATATCGAGACGGCCGCCTCGCAACGCATCCAGGAGCGCGGTGTTGCGGGCCAGGACCACCTCGAACTGGAGACGCGGATGCGCGCGGCGGAACAGCCCAAGCACCTCGGGCAAGACGCTCTCGCCGAAGTCTTCCTGCAGGCCGAGGCGTACGCGCCCGGCGAGGTGCGCGCCCTGCATCGCGGTGGCCGCTTCGTCATTCAGCTCGAGCAGCCGCCGCCCGTACGCCAGCATGATTTCGCCGGATTCAGTGAGGGCCAGGCCCCGACCGGATTTCTTCAGGAGTGGCGCGTCCATCTGGTCTTCCAGGCGCTTCAGCTGGGCGCTTACCGCGGAGGTCGACCGGCCCAGCCGTTCGGCCGCCTTGGCGAAGCTGCCCAGTTCGACGCCCGTGACGAAGCTGCGGATCACATCGAGATCGAAGGTGAGACGGCTCATGCTTACAGTCCTGATTTTCGGGATCGTTAATCCAGAACTTTCCGATTTTCAGAACGATCATCCGAGCCTAAGCTGTACCCGTCAAGCCGCCCTGCGGCGCCCGGAGTTCACGACGTGATCGCCATGCAGTACCGCATTCCCCTGCCCGCCGACTACGACATGGCGATCATCCGCCGTCGCATCGCCGAGCGTGGCCACCTCACCGACCAGCTCAGTGGCCTTGCCTTCAAGGCCTACCTGCACGGTAACCATGATCCCTCGGTGCCCGGGAGCCAGAATGTCTACGCACCGTTCTACATATGGCGGCAGCCGGAAGGCATGAGCGATTTCCTGAGCGGCCCGGGATTCGCTGGTGTCGTGGCTTCGTTCGGGCGTCCCACAGTGCGGACCTGGTCGGTATGGCAGGCCAGGTTCAACCACGATCTTTCAGTCGCCACTCACGCCACTCAGGACGTCACGACGATTTCGCCACGGACCGATCTGGCGACGCTCCGCGACGCCGAGCAGGCGTACATTGAGAACGTGCTTGCCCAAGGTGCCGAGGCGGCGGTGTCGGCATTCGATCCTGGCCAGTGGACGCTGTTGCGGTTTGCGCTATGGCGCGATCCCCAGGATGCGCGAAGCATTCCGATGGCCGACGCCTATGCAGTCGGCCACATCTCCCAACCCAACCAAATGTGACCCATTCCGAGGACGCTTACATGCCACTCGTTCGCATCGATCTTCGTCGCGGCAAGCCAGCCGCGCACATCAAGGCTATTCGTGACGGCATTTACACCGCCATGCACCAGAGCTTCCAGGTGCCGGAGGCGGACCGGTTCATCGTCGTGCACCAACACGATGCCGAGGAGTTCGACTATGACCCGGATTACCTGGGCATCCATCGCACCGATGACCTGGTCATGATCCAGGTCACCTGCAACAACACCCGAGGGATTCCGCAGAAGAAAGCGTTTTACGCGGCAGTGGTTGAGCAGTTGACGGCCAGCCCCGGGCTGCGGCCGGAGGATGTGCTGATCAACCTGGTGGAAACGGCGAAGGAGAACTGGTCGTTTGGGAATGGGGTTGCGCAGTATGCGTAGTGTGGTGGATGGGGGTTGGTTGTCGCGGCGACATCGCGCGCAAGCGCGCTCCCACAAGTGGGGGGTTAGCGGTCGGTGAGGAGGCCCAGGCGGCTCGCCATGGCTACGGCTTCGCCGCGGGAACATACATCCAGCTTGCGGAGGATCGCGGAGATGTGGTGTTCCACGGTTTTCTCGGAGCGGACGATGTGTTGGGCGATCTCGGCGTTCGACAGGCCTTTCGCGAGCAGGCCCATGACGTGCATCTCGCGGGTCGTGAGGCCGGCGGCGTTGGCGACCGTGGCGGCCCTCGGCCCACGGGTGACGCCGCGTACGCCGGCTTGCCGCAGGCGCTCGCGGCAGAGCTTGATCGTGGCTGTGGCGCCGAGTGCCTCGAAGATCGCCAGCGCGGTGAGCTTGTCGCCCTCGTCGCCATCCCACAGGGCCATCGCCCGCATGTACGGGCAGCCGAGGCGTTCCCACGCATCGGCCGCGGCCTGCCAGTCACCGGCGCACTGCAATGCGTAGGGGTCATCGGCCACCTGCTGGGGGCCCGGTGTTTCGCCCAGCTTCCAGCACCAGAAGCTGAGCTCGGCGAGTTCGCGGCGGTCGCCCACGCCCTGGGCCATCTCGCACACTTCGCGCACCCACGCGTCGTCCAGCCGCGTTTCGCCGCGGAGCCAGGCGGCCTCCGCCCGCGCGGTGGCGACGGGGCCCATGCGCTGCAGTTCGCCGGTGTCGCTTGAAAGGCCACGTGCCTCATCGAGCAGCGCGTCGGCACCCGAGTCGCCGCGCCGCTGGCGAATGCGTGCGAGCACGGCCATGGCAGGAATGCGCGTGACCGGCGCGACCGCATCGCGAACGATCAACTGGCTTGAGAGGCGCGCGGCTTCATCCCAACGGCCCTGCTCGAAGTCGACACGCGCCTTCCAGGCGAGGGTGTAATTGGCCCACGCGTCGAGGTCCCGATCGGCGAAGTATCGATTCGCGTCGTCGATGGTAAGCATCGCGCGGTCATAGGCACGCACGGTGACTTCGGTGGAACAGAGGTTCACGTAGGCCCGGGCGACCTGCTCGGCGTAGCCATGCTCGAGTGCGATCGCCAGGCTCTCCTCGAGCAGGGTGCGGCCTTCGTCGTCGCCGCGTGCGTACATCGCGGTCCCGACGTTGTTCATGGCGTGGCTGAGCGCTTCGGTGTCGCCGATGCGCTTCGCCAGTTCGATCGCCCTGGTTCCCCATGCGACTGCCTCGCCCGTGCGGCCAGCGAGCATGTCCAGTTGCGAGCGGTTACTCAGCGCCCAGGCGAACTCGCTGTCTTCGGCGAGCGGCTCCAGCAGTGCGATGGCCTGGTCCGCATGGGCCTCGGCCTCGCGGTTGCAACCGGCGAACCAGTGCAGGCGCGACAGCCAGCGCAGCGTGCGCCCCTCCTGCGTGAGGTCGCCCAGTTCGCGCCAGATCGCGAGCGCGCGCAGGCTGGCGGCCATCGCCTCTTCGGACTGGTCGGTGAGATAGCACTGGTAAGAGCGCCGGGCGAGCAGATCCGCCTGTAGCGCGGGTGACAGCGAGGCGCCGTGGGCCAGCGCGACGCCGTAGAGCTTCGCCGCTTCGCAATGCGAGTTGTGCGAGAGCGCCTCGGCGGCCGCGACGGGCGCGTATTTCAGGACGGCCGCGACATCGCCCGCGCCGGCCGCGTGGTGGACCAGCCGCGCCGTGGGTACGTCTTCTTCCACCTCGAGGTGGGCGAGCATGCACGCATGCAGGGTCGTCGCGTGTGGCGCCGGGAGCGCATCCTCCATTGCGATACGCGCCAGCTCATGGCGGTACGCGTACCAGCCGTCGCTGACGGTAACCAGGCCCGACGCGAGCGCCGCCGCGACGTCTTCGGCCAATGGCGCGAGGACAGCATCGATGGTTGCGACATCGATGCGCGCGGGCACGATCGCCACCATGTCGAGCAGCGCACGGACGGCAGGCGTCTGCCTGGCAGCACGGGCGAGCACCGCATCGCGCACGCTCGCCGGCACGCCATCGGCGCGCAGCACCTCGGTGACGAAGAACGGGTTGCCCGCGGTGGTCGCGAAAATGCCGTCAGGGACGCAGCCGGACTCGCGCGCCATGCTGGCCACGCCTTCCTCCGAGAGCGGCCACAGGGGAATCCGCACCACCGCATCCGCAGGCAGGTCGCCGAGGACGAGCTTCAGCGGATGCTTGTCACCGACTTCATCGTCGCGATAGGTAAGCAGGAGCATGGCGCGCAACGGGTGGATCCGCCGCGCGAGGTATTTGACGAGATCGAGCGTCGCGGTATCGGCCCAATGCAGGTCTTCCAGGACCAGCAGGGTCGTGCGTGCTGATTGCTGCAGGTCGCCCAGGACGGCGCTGAACAGCCGTGCGCGATGGCCATCGACGCCCAGCATGTCGTGCACATCCGCGTCGAAGGCGCTGGCCATGTCATAGATCGGGCCCAGCGGGCGTGGGGAGAACAGCGCTTCGCAACTGCCCCAGAGGACCCGGTCACCATCCACGGCCCGATCGCGCACGAGCCTGCGGACGAGGGCCGTCTTGCCGATGCCCGCCTCGCCGCTGACCAGGACCGTGAGTCCCGACCCCTGCCCTGCGCGCCCGACCGCTTCGTGCAGGCGTTGCAGGGCGTAATCGCGTTCGATGAGTTCCACCGTACAGGCTCCCCGGAACCTGCCCTATTCTGGCACCAGGCAGGTTCCGGCCAAGTGAAGCCGCATGCGGCCTTTGCACGTTCATGCCTCAGGCAGCGAGGTAGCTGAAAGGGAGCCAGGGGGTACGCAGCCGCGAGCGTGCCGCCGATGCGTTCCCCGAGTGGCCCACCCCGAGGTAGAAGTACGGGTCCAGCACCGAGACCTCGGTGATGCTGCCGACCGGCAGCTGGTTCCGCCGCGCGACCTCGCGGATCGCCTCGGGGGTCGGGGCGTCGTACAGGCAGTACGTGCGGGTGCGGTCCATGCTCACGTAGGAGTGCACCCAGGTGACGCCTTCCTCGGCATTGGTGCGGACGATGTTCCGGCACATCCGGTCGCCGGTCTCATTGGTGGGCAGATCGAGGCCACCGGGGAAAGCGCGTTCAACGATATAACGAGGCATGGGAGGTTCTCCGTGGGGGGCAGCCCAACGGCGGGCTGCGAGTCCAATCTACGTAGACGGGCCTTTCCGGCCATCGGGGATATCCCCCAGATTGCGCACGGCCAGCCCCTAACTTGGGGCCCTTAAGTTGGGTTGACGCCCGCGACCCGCATGCGCCACCTTCCGCGCATGCGCCGCGATATCGCCATCGTCGTGTTCCCCGGATTCCAGCTGCTGGACGCAGCGGGTCCCATCGCCGTGTTCGAGATGGCCGAACGTTTCCGCCCGGAGAGTTACGCCATCCGGGTGGTGGCGCCCGGTGGCGGCGTGATCCGCAGCTCGTCCGGCGTGAGCCTCACTGCGGAGCCGCTGGACGGCGGACGCTTCGATACCGTGATCGTCGCGGGCGGCAACCTGGCCCAGGTGGAAGCCGGCCAGCCCGGCATCGCCGCCGTCCTCGCCGGCGATGGCTGGCGACGCGCAGCCGGTGTCTGCTCGGGCGCGTTCTTCCTCGCGGAATCCGGATTGCTCGACGGCCGGCTGGCAACGACGCATTGGGCCGCCGCGGAACGTTTCCGCCTGCGGTATCCGCAGGTACGGCTCGATGCGGACCGGATGTTCATCCGCGATGGCAAGGTCTGGACCTCGGCGGGCATCTCCGCCGGGATCGACCTCGCGCTTGCGCTGGTCGAGGACGACCTGGGTCCGGGCATCGCACGGCGTACCGCGCAACAGCTCGTCGTGCACCAGCGCAGGCATGCCGGCCAGTCGCAGTACTCGGTGCTGGTGGAACAAGGCGGCCGCACCGGTCGCTTCGGGGACCTCATCGGCTGGATGCAAGCGCGGCTCGCCGAACCAATGCCGATCGAGCGGCTGGCCGAGCGCGCGGCGATGAGTCCACGCAACTTCGCGCGTGCGTTCGCCGCCGAAATCGGCGCGACGCCGGCGAAGGTGGTCGAGGGGCTTCGCCTCGAGGCAGCTCGCATTGCCGTGGAAACCAGCCACCTGCACCTGGAGCACATCGCGAGCTCCACCGGTTTCGGCGATGCGAGCCGGATGCGTCGCGCGTTCGTGCGCGCGTTCGGCACCTCGCCGCAGGACCTGCGCCGAAGCGCGGGCGCCTGATCAACCGGTGCGCCGCTGGCTGTTTTCGCCCGGAAATTGTCCTTGCGGGTGGTAGCCCCGGCGCCGGTAAATGAGCGCACCCGAACACCACTGGCCTGAGGATTCGAATGCGCCTTATCTCGCTTATTTCGGCAAGCCTGCTGTGCCTGGCCGCGGCCGACGCACACGCCGCCGCGCCTGTCGCACCCACCACGCGGCTGGACCACGTCCTGCTGTGGGGCAAGGGTATCGACCAGGCCACCTCGGTGATGGCGGTGAAACTCGGTTTCCAGGTGCGTCCGGGGCGCGATCCCGGCGGCGTCGCGAATCGCTACATCCGCTTCGCCGATACGAGCTTCATCGAGTTGCTCGGCATCACGAAGCCGGATCCCACGTTCGATCCCGGCATGAAGGAAGACCAGCAGGCCCTTAAAGGTGGGCCCGGTTCGCGTACGTTTGGCTTCCGCACCTCATCGCTGGATACGCTGCGCGGCGCGTTGCAGGCACTGCATTACCCCGTCACCCAGGTTTTTTCCGGCCCCGATAGCGCGCGGCCCGGCTGGCACCTGTTCGCCTTCGATCTCGACAAGCCGCCGCTCTCGAGCAATACCTTCTTCATCGACTATGCCGCCGACTACGCACCCGACCAGTTCGATCCGGCGAACAAGGAGGACTACCGCGTGACGCGCGAGCACCCCAATGGCGCACGAGAACTCTCGTCCATCTGGCTCGTATCGGGCGATGCGGATGCGGATCGCAAGCAGCTGGAAACGATGGGCTTCGGCCACGCCGTGCCGGTGAAACTGCCCGCCGTGGGCGCGAAGGGCTTCTGCGTGCCGGTGGGGCCGACGGCGCTTTACGCACTACAGCCTGACGGTGCCGGCCTCGCGTCGGATGCCATGACCCATGGTGGCCCGCGCGTCCTGGGCGTGAGCCTCGGGGTCAGCGATCTCGGGCGCGCACAGCGGTGGGTGGAACGTGGGTACGAGCGGAAGCTCGACACCTACCAAGGGCCTGGCGGGGAATCGGTGCTGGCCCCGACCACCGACGATCTCGGCCTGTCGATTGAATTCCATGCGATGCAGCCGAAGCGGTCGGCCTGCCCGGCGGGTTGATCACGACGGACAGGCCCTGCGCTACGAGCCGCAAGAACGTGCACTCGCCTCCGGTAATGCGCGACTATGTGCGTTTGGTTCGGTGGGTCAGCAGGCATGAACGAAGGCAAGGCGTCCGCGGGCGCCATGACCGCGCTGGGCGCAACCGTCGTGATCTGGGCGTTCAGCTGGATCGTGATGAAGCTGGTGCTGCGTTACGCGGGGCCGTTCGACTTCTCCGCGATGCGCTATGCCATGGGCGCCGCGCTGCTGTTCGTGGTGCTCATCGTGATGCGGCGCCCGCTCGCGCCGACGCCGCTGGCGGGCACGATCGTCACCGGACTCGCGCAGACCGCGGCCTTCCAGGGGCTGGGCCAGTTCGCGCTGACCGCGGGCGGCACCGGCCGCGTCGTACTGCTCGCCTATGCCATGCCGTTCTGGGCCGTGCTGCTCGCGTGGGCGATCCTGGGCGAGCGTCCCGTCGCACGACACTGGATCGGTCTCGCGCTGGCTGCCGTCGGCCTCACCTGCGTCATCGCCCCGTGGCACGGGCTCGGTAATCCGGTAAGCACGCTGTTCGCGCTGGTGGGCGGGATGTGCTGGGCATTGGGCACCGTGACCAGCAAGCAGATGTTCCTGCGCCACGCGCCCGATCCGCTGACCTTCACCGCATGGCAGATGGCGTTCGGTGCCGCGGGCCTCGGTATCGTCGCCTTCCTCGTGCCGCAGCGCCCGATCGAGTGGAGCGCGGAGTTCATCGCCGGCCTCGCCTATTCCGTGGTGCTGGCGACGAGCCTCGCATGGACCCTGTGGCTGCTGGTCGTACGCAAGCTGCCGACCGCGGTGGCCTCCGTATCGTCGCTCGCGGTTCCCGTCCTGAGCGTGCTGATGGCGTGGGCCGTGCTGCATGAGGCGCCGAAAGCCAACGAGTGGCTGGGCATGGCGTTCATCGTGGCGGGGCTCGTAGCGGTGAGCGGCGTGAAGGCACGTACGCCGTCGCACTGATCAGCTGCTGCGAATGGCCTCGACCGGGGGTACCTTCGCCGCGTGGACGGCTGGCCCCCATACCGCAAGCTGACCAAGGACCCACAGCCCCACGGCGCCAAGCACAGGCACGTACAGCGGCATTAACTGCAGCGGATAGACCTTCATCAGCCCGATGTTGCCAAGCACCGCCAGGACAAGGCCGAGGCCGACCCCGCCGCCCACGATCAGGAAATTCTCAGCGTGGAAGTAACGCAGGATGTCGCCGCGAGTGGCGCCGAGCGAGCGGCGAATGCCGACCTGGGTGCGCCGCTGGCTGACCCAGAAGCTGCTTAGCCCCACGATGCCACCGGCCGTAGCAAGCAGCAGCAGGCCACATACCGCGCTCAACAACATCGCCACGCTGCGATCCGAGTCGTAAGCGTCTTCGCGAGCCTGCGGCATGCTGACGATGCCATGCTGCGCGTCGATGATGCGATCGCCGCCATGCCCTTCCAGCGATTTCAATGTGGCATCCATCACGGGTGCCAACTCAGGCGTTGCGGCTCGTACCAGATACACCAGGCCCTCGGGATCACGTGGAAGCGCTGGCAGCAGGATGCTCGCCTGATCAAGCGTGGCGGAGGCCCGTAGCGGTGACTGCAGCTGCTTGACGATACCGATGATGACCGACGGCCCACCCGGCAAATACACCGTCTTGCCGAGCGCGCCACCCGCAGGGAACAGCTTGTCGGCAAGGAAGCGAGTGATGATGATGCCGGCCGCCGCTGGCTTGTCGTCCGGGCCGAGGCTGCCGATCTCCTCGCGGTGGAAGTTCCGCCCTTCCTCCAGCGTCACGCCCAGGGTATCGATGGCATGATCATCCGCGAGGTAAACGACCCCACGCGGTGGCTGTGCGGTCTGGTCGCGCTCCAGCTTCAACCCAGCCAGGATGATCCCGTTCGCGCCGGCCAACGGGTACGTCTGGCTGGCGAACACGTCCCTCACGCCCGTGACGTTACGCAACGTCTGCAGGTCGGCCCGGACATGCGCTTCGACATCGGTCGCAGCCAACCCACTTTTCCAGCCGTTGCGGATCGTGAAGATGTGCGTCTCATCGGTGCCGGTCACGCGTGAGAAATGCACGACGCGTGTCGCGACGATGTACAACGCGTTCGTCGTGACCGCCAGCGTCAAGGCCACCTGCAGGATGATGAGCCAGGTCGCCACCTTGTGCCGGCCTAGCGCCGCGATAATCGGCCGCATCTGCATGAGTGCCCTTCCTAGTGCCATGGCGCCGACCTCACGGATTGACTTTGATCTGCCATGCAGGCTCGGTCTGCGCGGCACGCCAGGTGGGATAGAGGGCGGCCACGACAGTGGCCGCGACCGAAAGCAGCAGGGTGAGCCCCACCAGCGATGCATCGGCATGGACCAGGCGGGCAATCCTTGGTTCGAACAGGCCGCCGATGCCCCACAAGCCCAGCAGCGTCAGGGTCACGCCAAGCACGCCACCGGCGAGGCCGATGCTCGCGCCCTCGATCAGGAACTGGCGATAGACCGATGCGCGCGACGCACCCAGCGCACGGCGAATGCCGATCTCCGGTGCCCGGCGCATGAACCGAGCCAGCATGAGACCCACGACATTGACCAGCACGATGAGCAGGAAGCTCACGGAGACCAGGATCGACAACGAGGCCGCCGGCGGGGTCACGCGCTGGTAGTCCATCCAGCCCATCAGGTCGTGAAGGTCGACCTCCGGGGACCAGGCGAACCGTCCAAGCTGCTGCTGCTCGCGCGCATAACCGTGGAGAAAGTCGCGGTAGCTCGCTACATCCGCGGCGGTCGGGAGTTCGACCCACGCGGCAATGCGCTGGCATTCGCTGTGCAGGTACGCATCCCAGGCGGTCGCGGGATCGGGCGAGCTATCCGTCGGACAGTTCGGGAAGCGAATGTCCTTCTTCATGTCGGTGGCGCGCGTGAACGGGATATAGACGTCGCCGACGTCGTCGTAGGCATCGTGGGTCGAGCGGGCCGCCACGTCGAAAAAGCGCGGTTTCGGACTCCAGTCATTCAGGACACCGGCGACCTGGAACGCCTGCCCGTCGAGGCGAATCGCATGCCCCACGCTGTTGCGACCGCCGAACAGCTGGTCATTCAGCGCGCGGCTGATCACGACGAGTGAGGCATGGCGGTGATCGTCGTCGGCGGACCACGCGCCGCCGAA
This sequence comes from Luteibacter sp. NPDC104163, assembly GCF_055584245.1. NCBI lineage: Bacteria > Pseudomonadati > Pseudomonadota > Gammaproteobacteria > Lysobacterales > Rhodanobacteraceae > Luteibacter > Luteibacter sp. NPDC104163. Next base: position 21,945 of record NZ_JBVJMK010000005.1, on the reverse strand, counting down.
CAGGAACGGGATGTCGAACATCGGAAAGAAGTCCGCGGTGACCGCGTCGCCGGTCATCGACCAGCCGGGCTTCGTCCTGTCATCCGATTCGACGGCCCACTTCGTAGGAAGCACCAGCGTCTGTCGCTTCGCCTTTCCCTCACCCCATAGGGCCATCGCGTCGGGGTAACTCAGCATGTCCGGGAGTCGCCCGGGCTCTGCATGCCCGGGACCCGCATTGTCGATCTGCGGCACGTAAAGCATCGACGAGCGGGTGGGAATGGGATCGCTGTTGGTTGCGCGCAGGACCGCGTACGAGACCATGCAGGCCGCGACTCCGAACGCCAGAAGGATGACGACGAGCGCCGTCAGGGCCTTGCTGCGCTTCGTGCTGCGCAAGGCCAGTGCCACATAGTGTCCCCACATACCGTCCCTTTTCCCCCGTTCCCGCACCATGGCAATCAAGTTTCGTGCCACTCCATTCCCCTGTAGGAGCGCGCTTGCGCGCGATCGCGCGCAAGCGCGCTCCTACAAGGTGTCGCTGTCCGCGGACACATGGGCGCGGACAGCGGCGGACACTACTTCAGCGTCGCCAGCCACTTCAGCAACGCCTGTGATAGCTCGGTGCGCTGGTCGGAATAGGAGTGATCGGTCGGAAGATGCAAAGTCGTGACCTGGCTGTCACCGGCTTTCTTTAGCGCCTCGATGTAAGCGTCCGCGAGCGGTGCGAGACCATCATCCGACGTGATGACGAAGACCGGTCGGTTCCCCAGAGCCTTTGCTGTCGAGGGAAAGATCCAACCCGAAGCATGATCCGACAGTTCTTGCGCGAGGCCATTCGGTGTAACGCCGTGCAGCGGCGCGAGGCCTTCTTCGGCCAGCGATGCGCCCACCTTCTTCACCGCGCTGGCGGCCGTGGGCTCTTTCGCACGCACCTGCTGGAACATGCCGGCCATGTCGGCGCCGGAGATCAGGGCGATGCCCTTGATGGCCGGATCTGCCGCGGCGCCCTGGGTGGCCATGAAGCCGCCCATGCTGTGACCGACGAGGACCATCTTCGCCGGATCCAGGCGCAGCTTCGCGGCGTTCTCCGGCTTGCGCAGGTAGGCGAGCGCGGATGCCACGTCCTCGATGCAGTGCGCGAACGAGAAGTCGCCCGGTGTGCCCCATGATCCGCGGTAGTTGAAGTAAAGGACATCCCACCCTGCCCGGCGCATGTCCTGGGCTAGGTCGAGGTTCCGCTCGTTGCCCGGGAAGCCGTGGAGCAGGATGACCACGGGGTGCGGCCCCGGACCTTCCGCGACATAGACCAGCGCGTTGAGCAGGTCGCCGTGGCTGGGGATCTGCATGGTTTGCATGGACGCGCGGTCAGCCGTGCCCTGCGCCGGTGCGTCTCCGGCCAAGGCCGGTGTAGCGAGAAGGCTCAGCGCCGCGAGGCACCCGGCCAGGAGCAACGCGGTAGTTCCAGAAGTCTTCATGCATTTCCCCCGGCCATGGAGTGGCGATCGTTCCGGGCCAGTCTAACGGGTTGGCGGCGGTCGGCGGCCTTGATCGCGCGCAAGCGCGCTCCCACAGATTCCAGGGGTTAGTGGATGGGGCCGCCGCTGCGGCTTAGCGCGCGGCCATCGCGTGCATGCCGGGCGGCCATGATTTCGGCGACGATGGATAGCGCGATTTCGCGGCTGGTGTTCGAGCCGATATCCAGGCCGGCCGGTACGCGGAGCGCCTCGGACGCGATGGCCCTTGCGATTGTGCGGGCGCGTTGCTGTGAACCCAGGGCGCCGAGGTAGAACGCGCCGCACGCGAGCCCGGCGCGGAGGTAGGCAACGTCCTGTTCCAGGTTGTGGGTCATGCTGACCACGGCGGTGGACGCGTGCATGCGCACGACGGCGGTCAGTCGATCCGGCGGCACGGCGATGGTCTCCCAGCCAGCCGCGGCGACAGGCATCGCCGCCAGGCGCTCCGCGGAGGTGTCGACGAGTACGCCACGCCAGCCGAGATGCGCGGCCGCGCTGACCAACTCAAGCGCTTCGTGGGAGGCGCCCGCGACGACCAGCGACACCGGGGCGTCGAACGTTTCGACGAGGCGGATGCCGCCCGCCGTCTCCGCGCTCGTAGCGCCGTCCCGGGCGACGGGCGCGTCCGCGACGTCAGCAAGGGCCAGCGAGCGCGTCGCGTGTCCGGGGGCATCCGGTCCGGGAAAGTGCGTGATCATGTGGAAGGCCCGGCTTGAGGCGAGCATCGCGTCCAGCTGGCGGAGAAATCCCGGCACCCCGTGTCGCAACGGTTCGATCGCGACTTCCAGCTCGCCACCACAGCCCGCTTCGAGCAGCAGGTCGAGCCCCTGCTCCGCGTTGTACGCCACGTACGCGATGCGGTCCTCGCGCATGACATCCAGCGAACGCGCGACCAGCTCGCGCTGCGGGCAGCCGCCTGCGAGCGGGTTGATGACGCTACCGTCGTCACGCACGAACATCGCGGCACCGACCCGCCGGAACGTAGAGCCTGAGGTCCGCAGGATCGTTACCAGCGCGGCACGCGCTTCGGGGGAATCCCCGAGCGCGCGCCATGCCGTTGCCAGTTCACGTAATTCGCCATAGGACTTCATACGGCCGGGAGCTTATCCAGCAGCTTGTCCAGCGTGACCGGGTAGTCACGCACGCGGACACCCGTGGCGTTATACACGGCGTTGGCGACGGCGGCGGCCACGCCGCAGATACCCAGTTCGCCGACACCCTTGGCCTTCAGCGGGGACGACACAGGATCGGCCTCGTCGAGGAACACGACCTCCTGGTGCGGAATGTCCGCATGGACCGGCACTTCGTATCCTGCGAGATCGTGGTTGACGAAGAAGCCCAGCCGTTTATCGACCACCAGCTCCTCCATCAAGGCCGCGCCGACGCCCATGGTCATGGCACCGATCACCTGGCTGCGCGCGGCTTTCGGGTTGAGGATACGGCCGGCGGCGCATACGGCGAGCATGCGCCGCACCCGGATTTCACCCGTCGCCGAGTCCACGCCCACCTCGACGAAATGGGCGCCGAACGTCGACTGCTGGAACTTCTTTTCCAGGTCGCCGTACTCCATGGTGTCTTCGCCTATGAGTTCCCCATCGGCGGAGGCCTTCGCCAACGGCACGCTCTTGCCGCCGGCCGACACCCTTCCCTCCTCGAATACCGCCGCAGCCGGATCGAGCCCGAGTTTGCCGGCAATGGCCTCGCGCAGCTTGACGCACGCGGCATACACGCCCGCGGTCGAACTGTTCCCGCCCCATTGTCCACCGGAGCCTGCGGATATGGGGAACGAGGAGTCGCCCAGCGATACCGTCACCGCCGAGAGCGGTAAGCCGAGCATCTCCGCGGCGGTCTGCGCGATGATCGTATAGCTGCCCGTACCGATATCCGTCATGTCGGTTTCCACCGTCGCGCGGCCGTCCTTACCTAGCCGCACCCGTGCCGCGGACTTCATCACCAGGTTGTTGCGGAAGGCGGAAGCGACACCCATTCCCACCAGCCACCGGCCATCGCGTCGTGCGCCCGGCGCTGCGGAGCGCTGTTCCCAGCCGAAGCGCTTCGCGCCATCGCGCATGCATTGCACGAAGTTGCGCTGTGAGAACGGCCGCTCGGGCTTCTCCGGGTCGACCTGCGTGTCGTTGAGCACCCTGAAGTCCACGGGGTCGAGTTTCAGTTTCTCGGCGAGCTCATCCATGGCGATTTCCAGCGCCATCAGGCCGGGCGCTTCGCCTGGCGCGCGCATGGCATTCCCTTCGGGAAGGTCAAGCGTCGCAAGCCGCATGGCGGTCATGCGATTCGGGCCGGCGTACAACAGGCGCGTCTGGTTGACGGCCGTCTCGGGGCCGCCGCCGGGAAGGTCACCGGACCAGCTCTCGTGCCCGATGGCGGTGATCTTGCCCTCGGGCGTCGCGCCAATGCGGATGCGCTGGATCGTCGCCGGGCGGTGCGTCGTGTTGTTGAACATCACGGGGCGTGGCAGCGCGACGGCGACCGGCCGGCCCGAGGCCTTCGCACCCAGCGCGGCGAGGACGGCGTCGGAGCGAACGAAGAGCTTGCCACCGAAGCCGCCGCCGATATAAGGCGATATCAACCGCACGTTGTCCGGCGGCAGGCCGAGCGTCGTCGCGAGATCGTTCTTGCTCCAGTTGATCATCTGGTTCGCGGTCCAGACCGTCAGCTTGTCACCGTTCCACGCGGCGATCGACGCATGCGGCTCCATCATGGCGTGCGACTGGTCGGGCGTCGTGTACGTAGCATCGAGCTTCACCGCAGCCGCCGCATAGGCGCCCGCGAAGTCGCCCACGGCCGTGTCGGGGTCGCCGTCGGCGGGTTTCACCGCGCTGGCCTTCGCCGCAGCCAGGTCGAACATGCCGGGCCCGCGAGCGTAATCCACGCGAACGAGCGCAGCGGCGGAACGGGCCTGTTCGAAGGTCTCCGCGACCACGACGGCGAGCGCCTGGTGGTAATGCTGCACATCGGGGCCGCCGAGCAGGTTCGCCGTGTTGTACTTGCCCTTCTGGAGCTTGCCCGCCTCCTTCGCGGTAACGATAGCGAGCACGCCTGGCGAGGCCTTCGCGCGTGCGGTATCGATCGACAGGACGCGGCCCTTGCCGATCGTGGCGGGCACGATGTAGCCGTAGGCATGGGCGGGGGCGGCCTCGTGCTGCTCATAGGCGTAGCGGGCGGTGCCGGTGGTCTTGAGCGGGCCGTCGATGCGATCCTGGGGCTTGCCGACGACCTTGAGGCGGTCGATGGGGTTGACGGTGGCGGGGGTGTCGAACTTCATGGTCAGCTCCTCGCTTCCGCCAGGACCGCCGCGAGCGTGCGCTCGACCAGCGGTACCTTCATGGCATTTTGCGGGGTGGTCTTCGCCTGGGCGAGCAGCACCGAGGTCACGGCCTTCGCGCCATCACCCATGCGCGCATCGGCCGCTTCGGTCCGCCAGGGCATCGGCGCGACGCCGCCCAGCGCTACCCTGCCCGAACCATCGGGCTGGATGATCGCGGCGACGGAGACCAGTGCGAATGCGTAGGACGCCCGGTCGCGCACCTTATGGTAGATGTGCGTGCCACCGACGGGCCTCGGCAAGGTCACCGCGGTGATGAGTTCCGCCGGCGCAAGCACGTTCTCGATGTGCGGCGTGGCGCCGGGGAGTTTGTAGAACTCGGCCAGCGCGATGCGGCGGGTCTTTCCATCGGGCTGCACCGTTTCAACGGTGGCATCGAGGGCGCGCATCGCGACCGCCATGTCGCTCGGGTGCACGGCGATGCACGCGTTGCTGACGCCAACGATGGCATGCGAACGACTGAATCCGCCGACGGCTGCGCAGCCGCTGCCCGGGAGGCGTTTGTTGCAGGCTTGGTGCGTGTCGTAGAAATACGGGCAACGGGTCCGCTGCAGGAGATTGCCAGCTGTCGTCGCCTTGTTGCGCAGCTGGCCGGACGCTCCCGCAACCAGGGCACGCGTGAGCAAGCCATAGTCACGGCGCACGCGGCTGTCAGCGGCCAGATCGGTGTTCCGCACCAGCGCCCCGATGCGAAGGCCACCGTCCGCGGTGGCTTCGATGCTATCGAGCCCCAGGCCATTGATATCCACCAGGTGGTCGGGTGCCTCCACTTCGATCTTCATCAGGTCGAGGAGGTTCGTGCCACCGGCAATGAATTTTGTCTTCGGTTCGCGCGCCGCAGCCGCTGCAGCCTGGGCGGGTGACGTCGCACGCTCATAGGTGAAGGGCTTCATGCCTTGGCCCCCGCGTACTCGCTGACCGCCTCGACGATGTTCGAGTAGGCACCGCAACGACAGATGTTCCCACTCATCCGCTCGCGCAGTTCGGGCGCGCTGAAGCTGGCCTTGCGGGTGATATCGGCCGTTACGTGGCTGGGGATATCCCGCTTGATTTCGTCGAGCGCGCCCACCGCGCTGCAGATCTGGCCCGGCGTGCAGTAGCCGCACTGGTAACCATCGTGTTTGACGAAGGCAGCCTGTAGTGGGTGCAGCTTGTCCGGCGTGCCGAGCCCCTCGATCGTCGTGATCTTCGCCCCGGGGTGCATGACCGCGAGCGTGAGGCAGCTGTTGATACGCCTACCATCGAGCAGGACCGTGCAGGCGCCACACTGGCCGTGGTCGCAGCCCTTCTTCGTGCCGGTGAGGTGCATGTGCTCGCGCAAGGCATCGAGCAAGGTGGTGCGGGTGTCGAGCGTGAGGCTGGTCTCCTTGCCGTTGACCTCGAACGCGACCTTCTGCATGGCCGGCGGCCTGACGGCAGCGGGTGCGGCGGCCTTTGCGACCAGCGGCGGCGTGGCAACCAGGGTGGCGGAGACGGCCGTGAGCTTCAGGAAGCCGCGGCGGGAGACGTTCAGATCGTGGGTCGTAACCAAGGCGCTGCCCTCATGCCGGCGGGTGTGTGGGTATCGCACGCCTTGAGAGAGTAACGGCTACGGTGTCGGCGGATTGTCATGGAAACCCGAACGTTACAGTTGGGGCGTTTCATGAATCGTGGGCGTTCGGCGGCGGTTGAGTCCATCGCGCGCAAGCGCGCTCCCACAAGGCCGACGAAGCCCCGTGGGAGCGCGCTTGCGCGCGATGGGCGTTATGCAGTGCACTTACCAACGCAAGGCAACGCCCCGGCTCTGATCAATTCGTACCAGCCGTGGCGTTTTTGACCAGATTCGCCATGAAGCCGGTGAGCTTGTCGACCGTTTCGTGGTCGGTCACATGATATTCGTCCGCCATTCGCCGAACATCGTGATAGCCCACCTGGGTATGTCCCTGCGCATCCTCCCAGACCGCCAGGCGCAGCGGCAGGTCGAGCGCGATCGCCTGCTGGTCCTGCATCAGGTGCGTGCCGACCGCAGGGTTCCCGAAGACGAGCACGGTCGTCGGCCGCAGTTCCAAACCGGCTTCCTTCGCATTCGCCGCATGGTCGAAGGTGGCGAACACCGGCACCTTCAGTTTCTCGAGCGTCGCCCGTACGCGGGCAACCGTCGTCGCAACATCGGTAAGGCTCTGGCTGACGATCATGGACGTGGCCTCGGTACGGTGACCGGTTGATGGGGAGCCCGGCGCCTGGGCAAGGACCGGGGTGGAAAGAAGCATCAGCAGTACAAATGCAGGCGTACGCATGGACACGTTCCGGCACCCCTTCCATATGGACTGGCCCACCCTAACATCGGTGGGCAGATGGCGCCCACGATGGCGCCCATGGATTTTTACCCGGTAGTATTGCCGGACACCACGCCGGAAGCGGTCACTCCGCCTATAATTCCCGTTTGATCTGTTCGGATACCCACGCGCAATGTCGAAAAGCTCCCTGAGAAGCGACCAGGTCCTCGTGACGGTCGGTACTGCCTGCACCCTCTCCGCCGTGGGCTCGACCGAAACCTACCAGGCCCTCGTGGCCCAATCCGAGGAATTCCTGGCGCTGGCCGCGTTCGACGCTGGCCTGGTGGAGCTCGACCCCGAAACGGTGGATGCCTCCGAGGGCATGCGCTGGGCCACCGGTGAACACGCCGGCCAGCCGGTGTCGCTGGCGGAACTCAAGCGCCTGCATGGTGCCGAACTGCGCGCCAACATGGGCATCCGGCACGTGCCAGGCGTGCGTGATCTCGCGCCGCGCGTCGTCACCGATATCGCCGCGCCGCTGCCGCACGACCTCGAGACCGTGGGCCTGCGCCGCCTGGCCGGCCTGCGCTACGAAGACATCCGCGCGTCGGGTCTGAAGGAAATGCATGGCCTGTTCCAGAACGATCCGCTGCTGAGCCCCTCCCTCCAGGCCCAGCTCTTTGCCTACGGCGCGCTGGGCGCGCTGGCTGGCCTGCCGCGTCCGCTGTCCGAGATCGTGCCGAATCCTTTTGGTTTCCGCGTGGCCTCCGCCACCGCGTTCGGTGGCGACGACGCCCTGGGCCAGTGGCTGCGCCCGGATGCACCGCTTCCTGAAGGCGGCATCCCCAAGGACACCTTCGCGGTGCGCCTGGCCCATTCGCTGGGCTCGCACGGCCCGGCGCTGGTGTCGACGATGCTCTCGCCCTCCTACAGCATCAGCCGCGTCCTGAAGAATCCGGATCTGCGCGAGTCGCTGAAGTCTGACGATGTCGGCTTCATGCGCGTGCCGCAGGCGCCCGCCACGGCGGTCGGTGCCTGCGCCTCCAGCCTCATCGCGCTGTCGGACATCGCGCCGCAGCTGCTGTTCGATTACCCCGGCTTCCAGCGCCCGCAGCTCGTGCTGCTCACCGCGGCTGACGCCGCGCTGCAGCCGCGCTACGGCATCCTCGAGGCCTTCGGCGGCGGCGCGCTCATGACCGGCGAAAAGCTGGCCACCAAGAACGCGGCGCACGGCGACGGTTCCGAACGCAGCGTGCACGACTCGCTCGCGCCGTTCGATATCGATGCCGACGGTACGGTGGTCGGCCACGGCGGCTCCGGCCTGCTCGTGACGACGCTGGAGTTCGCCCTGCGCAACCAGCTCGACATCACCTCGATCATCGTCGGCTGGGGCACCAGCGGCGAGGCCGGCGGCAAGGCCCACTTCGCCGGCGTCGGTTTCGGCGGCGAGAACGCCCTGGTGCAGGCGCTGGACATGGCCTATCAGGCCCACGGCTACACCGTCGACGATTTCCAGTACCTGGCTGCGCACGCGACCGGTACGCGCACGAACTCCAAGACCGACCTGGGCACCGCCCTGGCGGGCCTGCGTGGCGCCGCCGAGCGCCAGAAGCGCGAGGGCGAGCTGCCGAAGCTGTTCGTCGGTACCCCCAAGGCCGTCGGTGACGGCCACACCATGGGCGAGACCGGCCTGAAGGCGATGTCGCAGGCGCTGCAGTACGTGCTGGGCCAGAAGGCACCGGGCGTACCGACCCTGCGCCGCATCGATCCGGATCTGGCGGAAGTCGCCGGGCACTTCCACCTGCAGGCGGAGCCCTCGCCGGGCAACGCCAACGGCGGCGCGATTTGCGCCACCCAGGGCTTCGGCGGCTACAACGGCGCGGTGGCACTGCGCTCGGCGAATCCCGAGACGCTCCAGCGCTACGTTTGCGATCCGCAGGTACTCGCGGACTACCTTGCCGCGTGGCCGGCGATCCGCGCCGAACGCGAGAAGAACGAGCGCGTCGCCCGCCGCAGCCCGAAGCTGGCCCTGGCCATGGCCGAGCGGCATCGCTGGACCGGCCTCGAGTAATACGCGAGACGAAACCCTGTGGGAGCGCGCTTGCGCGCGATTTGTTTTGGCTTATCGCGCGCAAGCGCGCTCCCACAATAAGTCTTGTTCCTATTACGCCTCCTGCAAATGCAGTAGCGGGAACGGCCTGCCGTCGCCATCGGTCTCGGAACGTCCGGTGACGACGAACCCGCGCGCAAGATAGAAAGCCAGCGCCGCAGGATTCTGCTCATTTACGTCCACTGTCAGCGCGCCCTTGAGCGCGCGCGCATGTGCGAGCAACCGTGAACCGCCGCCCTTGCCGGCGTAGTCCGGATCGATGAAAAGCGCCTCGAGTTTCGGGCCGTCCAGGCCCATGAAACCAACCGGCGTGCCCTCTTCACCGTGCAGCACCCAGACCTCCAGCGCGACAAGCGCACCATCGCGCACGGCGGGCACGAGTGCTTCGATGTCCGCTTCAGACAGGAAGGCATGAGTCGCGCGTACCGAGCGTAACCAGAGTGCAAGCAGCGGCGCACGATCATCGGGTGTCGCTTTGCGAATGAGATATTTCGTAATCATTTGTTGCTTCATCCTATGCATGTCGTAGCAACTATCGACGCGTGTCGCGTCAACGCGCGGCTGATGTAATCGTTGAATCAAGCGCGTGTGAAAGACATGCGAATCACATTTGTGATGTTTTGATCACGCTAATCGCGTTACGTTGTAATCAGCGGCCTTTGAAATGCCGGATTTGCAGCATTCGCACCCATTCCGTGCAGGATGATGAAACCCGACGATCGATACCATGCGCTCGCCGCCTCGGTGCCTGCTCGGGGGCGTTATGCAAAGAACACACAAGCAAGCAAGGGGTTGTATGTCATCACGAGGCAGAGCCACCGGCGCCTCCCTGATCGAAGTGCTCATAGCGGTTTTGGTGTTCGGCATCGGCGTGGTCGGACTCGCGGGTCTTCTGATTATCTCATTCCGATCCAACCAGATGGGTTACCTGCGCACGCAGGCGGAATTCGTCGCCATGGGCATGGCGGATCGCATGCGGGCCAACCCACTTGGTGTCTGGTCGGGTAATTACGATTCCACGAGCTATCCGCTCACCGTCACCCAGGATTGTACGAAGGCCGCCGCGTGTACGCCGGCTCAGCTCGCCAAGCGTGACCAGGCCCAGTGGAGCGCGCAGCTGAAGACCTTTCTGCCCAACCCGGGCGCTTCCATCGCCTGCACGAAAGGCGTCACGGCCAATGCCACGCAGTTGCAGATGCGGCCACCCTACGCTGGCAACTGCGTTATGAAGATCACCTGGATCGAGCGATCCGCCACCGATAACAGCACCGCGACGGCATCCAACAGTGGCGCCGGCACGGGTAGCGTGGTGACCCGCACGTACGCCTGGAATTTCCAGCCATGAACCAGTGCAAGGCCACCCGCCGCCGACCAGCCAGTGGCATGTCCCTCATCGAACTGATGGTGGCCATGGCGCTCGGCATCCTGGTCGCGATAGGGATCGTCAACATCTTCACGACCACGTCCAGCAGCAGCCTGGTGCAGGCGCAACTCGCGCGGCTCCAGGAGGGCGGCCGGTTCGCCATCACCGCGCTCACCAATGACCTGCGCATGGCGAACGCGCAGTACTGTTCGAACATGGGTGGCGCTTCGGCGGCGCTGTCCAATGGCGCCCTGACCCTTGATCGCTACCTGCGCGCGCCGAAGGTCATCCTCTCCGGTGCCACGCTGCAATCCGCCATGCAGGATGTGACGACGTCCTGGGGCGCGACGAGTGGAACGAACACCTACCCCGCGGCGCCAACCGCGCCGTTCATCCTGCCCTCGTGGTACGGCATGCGCGGCTACGACTGCACCGCCACGGCCTGCACGCCGGTGGATCCCAAGGGTCCCTCGACCAGCACGGGGGTGATCCCGGCCCAGGGCACCGCGACCGGCAACCGCGTGTTGGGCAGCGACATCCTTACCATCCGCTACCTCAACGGTACGCGCGGCTGGACCCTCGATGGGACGGGCAGCAAGATGACCACCGCCTCGCAGGTCGTGACAAGCATCTCCCTGTCTCCGAAGACGGGTGAGCCGCCAGCCGGCGATATCAAGAGCGGCGACCTGATGATGCTTGCCGATTGCAATGCCTCCCAGGTGTTCAGCGCGAAGGTATCGGGCACCACCGTCACCGCGGATTCCAACTACACCACCCTGTCGCAACCGACGGGCGTCTCGCCGCGCCTTTTCGATTTCAACCGCGACTACCAGACCGTCACCTACTACCTGCAGGTCGTCGACGATAACAACGGCAACAAGACCGGTGCGCTGATGCGCCGACTCAACGGTGTCAGCTCGGAGGTCGTGCGCGGCGTCGAGCGACTTGACTTCCTCTATGGCGTGATGGACGCCACCGGTAACACCAGCTTCCGTTCGGCCGCCGACATCGACAGCGCGACCAGTTGCGCATCGTCCAGCCCGGGCACGCTGGGGACGGACCCCGGTTGCCTCTGGCGTTCCGTGCAGAGCATCGAAGTGCACCTGCTGATGGATGGACAGAAACCGCTATACGCCCTGAACAGCGGTGACATGCAATACCAGTATTACGGCGATACCGCGATTACCGGGCTCTCATCGCCCGACGACACCAAGCGCGTCGTCAAGCCGAGCCAGCAGGGTTTCGATAACCACATGCTGCGTCGCGAGTTCACCACGCTGGTCTCGGTGAGGAACTACAACCCATGAAGAAGGAACGCGGCGCCGTCCTCGTCATCGCCCTGATCTTCCTGCTGCTGCTGACGATCGTCGCCATCACCAGCTCGAGCCGGTCACTGCTGCAGGAGCGCCTCGCGGGTGCCCTGCGCAACGCGCAGCAGGCCGACTGGGCGGCCGAGAGCGCCCTTCGCGGCGTCGAATGGCGGATCTTCTCCGGTGATACCAGCCTGGGCTGCTACAACTCCAGCAACCCCGCGACGGTAAGCGCCAAGGCCACTGCGTTCCGCAACGCGTCCACCTGGGTTACCGATGGCGCGACCGAGTACAAGGGTGCCGCCGTCGCGATCAATTACATGGCCACGCCGACCGACGCGACGCTGGCGAGTGCCCAGCTCGCCGCGAACCCCCGGTATATCGTCGAGCTGCTCGGCCAGGACCGCGCGCCGCCGAATACCACCAGCCGGGCCGTTGAAGCCGGGTCCGGCGGCAGTACGACCGCGCGCTTCTACCTTTACCGCATCACCGCCCGCGCCACCGGCGGGGGCCCGAACAGCATCCGCGTCGTCGAGTCCACCTTCGTCACGCCCAACCTCCTCGCGTGCACGCTGAGCTGAAGGACACCGCCATGCCTCGCCCCTCCTTTTCCTGGCGCGCCCTGCTCTCCTGCCTCGCGACGCTGCTCATAGGCACGGCGGCGCAGGCCGGCACCGTGACCCTGAGCCGTACGCCGCCCGGCGTCACCTCGAAGGTGGCGCCAAACATCGTGGTGACCTTCGACGATTCCGGCTCGATGAACTCGACGTCCATTCCGGACGCGATGGATAGCTCGTACGACAAGAAGTACTACTACTCCGCCGGTGGCAACCCGATCTATTTCGATCCGACGGTCACCTATGTCGTGCCTCCGGATGCCTTCGGGCAGCCACTGGGCACGCCGACCTTCGCGGCCGCGTGGCGCGACGGCTACTGCGCCAACACGCTCAGCAAGAAGTGCTGGTCCCCGTCGGGCGGCTTGCTGGGCGCCTCGGTGTACAAGGATCCGGTCACCGTTAACCTCGGCAGCGCATTCAGCACGAATTTCCTGACCAATACCCTCGCCGGCAACTCGCCCTGCCCGCGCGATGCGAATGAACCTGGCTGGTACAGCAGCAACATCAACTGTGGTGTCCTCGAGATACCGACCAACGTGCGTGGATCGAAGACCACGGGCACGGGCATCAACAAGGTCACCACCTACGATACCGGTGCCTTCTACTACGTCTGCACCAACGGCACCGACGAGAGCAAGTGCACGTACCACCTGGTCGCCAACGAATCGGCCGCCACCCAGGCCAACTTCGCCATCTGGTACAGCTACTACCGCACCCGCAATTTCAATGCACGCGCGGCGGTGGGCCGCGTGTTCGGCGCCATTGCGGATAATGCAGTCCGGGTGAGCTGGCAGACGCTGCAAAGCCAGTCCGGGAGCGGCAGCTATTACACCAGCGCCCTGCTTTACGCCGGCCTGCCCTACGGGCCGCTCGCTACATCCAGCAAGATCCTCGAACTGGCGAACGGCAGCAGCTGCACCGCCGCCAGCACGTCGGACACGTGCTGGCGGAGCCAGTTCATGAACTGGATCTATGGCGTACCTGCAAGCGGCGGCACGCCGACCCGCGTCGCCACGATCGCGGCCGGCGAATTCTTCAAGCGCAAGCTGAGCACGACCACGCCGACCGCGCAGGATCCGTACTGGAACGGCAGTACCAGCACGCCGGGCGAACTGGCATGCCGCAAGAACTTCCACATGCTGGTGACCGACGGGTACTGGAACGGCGATTCGCCAGGCACGGTAACCCCGCCGGACAACAAGTCCATCACGCTGCCGGACAACGTCGCGTATTCGATCACCGACAACAACTCGAAGATTTACTGGAACCAGAGCGGCACGACGTCGCCGTCACTCGCCGATATCGCCTTCGCTTACTGGGCGACCGACCTGCGCACCGACCTCACCAACAACGTGCCGGCGTACTGGCCCGACCTGACGACCGGCGTGACCGCCACCAGCGCCACGGTGGACCCGACCAAGCCGGGTGCGACGCCTGAGGTCTACTTCAACCCCTCGAATGACCCGGCCACCTGGCAGCATATGTCGCAATACATGGTGACCATGGGTATCTCCGGCACGCTGGCTTACGATGCCGATTACACCGCACTACGCAAGGGCACGAAGCCGTGGCCGACGCCGGATACCAGTGGTGGCGCCGTCAACATCGATGACACCTGGCATGCGGCCGTCAACAGCCGTGGCGGTTACTTCAGCGCTGCCGATCCGACGTCGCTGGTGAACAGCCTGAGCAGCATCCTCTCCTCGGTGATCGCGAGCAGTTCGACCGCGCTGACGCTGAGCCTGAGCACGAACGTGCTGACCGCCAATGCCGTCGCCTATTACGCGGGCTACGACACGACGACCTGGGGCGGTACCTTGCAGGCGAAGACCGTCAGCGCCGCGGGTGTCGTCGGCGCCACGTTGTGGACCACCGCCGATACCCTGGACAAACGCGCCCTTGCCAGCGATCCCCGCCTCATCGCCACCAGCACGGGGCCGGGCACGGGCACCGGCACGCCCTTCGCATGGGCGAACCTGAGCACGAACGAAAAGGCGATCCTGAACTCGACCGATGGCACGGGTTCCACGGCAACCACCGATACGCTCGGCCAGCAGCGCGTCGCCTGGCTCAGTGGCACGCGGACCGGCGAAGGCAGCACCTTCCGTACGCGCGGCTCGATCATGGGGGCGGTCTTCGGATCGCAGCCGGCTTACGTGGCGCAGCCCACCGGCAACTACAGCGACAGCTTCCCCACGGGCTCACCCGAGGCCGCGGCGGTCAGCACCGACAGCTATCTCGCGTTCCTCACCAAGTGGGCAGCGCGCCCGGCCATGGTCTACGTCGGCGCGAACGACGGCATGCTGCACGCGTTCGATGCGCGCCTGGCCAGCGACGCCAACGCGACACCAGGCCGTGAGATGTGGGCTTATGTGCCTGCGAGCGTTTACCCGAACCTGCCAGCCCAGAGCAAGCTCAAAGGCTACACGTTCACTCCCACTGTCGACGGTAGCCCGGTGACCGGGGACGTGTTCTTCAATGCGGCCAATATGACGAACAACACGACCAAGGGCTGGCATACGCTGCTCGTCGGTTCGCTGCGTTACGGTGGCCGCGGCGTGTTCGGCATCGATATCACCGACCCGACCGCAACGACACTCGGTACGCCCACCGCGGTCGCGTCGAAGGTCCTGTGGGAGTTCAACAGCGATAGCGTGTCCACCGCCGGTACACCGGCCAACCTCGGATACACCTTCGGCACGCCGGTCATTGCGCGCATCGCGTGGAGCAATGCGGATACCAACAAGACGGTCGGCCGCTGGGTGGTCCTCGTTCCTGGCGGCTACTTCCCCGACGACAGTACCGTGACGGCCGCGAGCAACGCGTACAGTTCGCTTTTCATCCTGGACGCGCAGACCGGCACGCTGCTCAAGGAGATCCGCACGCCGACGGGGGCTGGCGCGACCACGAGCCACGGACTGACCACGCCCACGCTGGGCGACTACGATGGTGACCAGGTCGCGGACGTCGCGTTTGCCGGCGACCTCGATGGCAACCTGTGGCGCATCGATCTCTCCAATGCCTCGCTGAGCAGCACGACGCAGTCACAAGGCGTGAGCCTGCTGTTCAAGCCGGCCACGGCGAATGCCCAGTCGATCACCACCGCGCCACGGCTGGTGGCCGATCCCAATTCCGCCTATTTCATGGTGGTGTTCGGCACCGGCCGGTTCCTGAGTACCGCGGATACCGCGGACACCACGGCGCAGGCGATCTATGGCGTCCGCGACCCCGGGGCGAACGTGACAACGCCGATCGGCGTGGCCTCGCTGGTGGCACAGACGATGTCGGTGGATGCGACGACCGGCGCCATCGGCCTCACCAGCAACGCCGTGCCCACCACGAAATCGGGCTGGACCATCAGCCTGAACAATCCAGCCGGTGAGCGCGTCGTCGTCACGCCTGCACTGGATGCCAGCTCCGGCACGGTGACGTTCAGCACGCTCATCCCCACGGCCAATGATCCCTGCACGACATCGAGCTCGGGCTCCGTGCTGTCGGTCGACGGCACCACCGGCGGTGCCGCGTACGGTGCGTCGATCGGCACCTCGTCGTACAACCTCGGCAACGGCTTCACCCTCGCGGGCGCACGGGTCACGGGTGCGGCGACCTCGGGCGCGCTCAGCACGGCGGCCAGCCTTTCCGGCGGCCGCTCGTACATCCCGGGCCAGCCGACGGCGATCGGTGGCAATACCCCAAGCAATGCGATTCCCACCGCGCGCCGCCGCGGATGGCGCGTCCTGAACAGCGAGAACTGACATGCCCTTCTACCGCCCGCGCCGGCGCGGCTTCACCCTGGTCGAACTGATGATCACGCTGGCCGTGATGGCCATCCTCGCCGCCATCGCCTACCCGCAGTACAACCGCTACGGCTTTCGTGCGCGACGGGCGGATGGGCAGAAGCTGCTGATGGCGATCGCCAACGCCGAGGAGCGTTATTACGCCCAGCAGAACAAGTACGCGGACCTGCAGACCATCGGCTTCTCCACGACCACGACCGCGGTTTCCGATAGCGGCTACTACAAGGCCACCGTGGCAGTCAGCACGGTGAACACGTTCGCTGCGCAGGGCTTCACGGCGACCGCCGCGCCCGTAAAGGGCGGCGCGCAGGAGAAGGACGCGTGCGCCTCGCTGACGATCACCAACACGGGCGTCAAGGGCCAGTCCGGAATCACGTCGAACGGGAGTTGCTGGTGAAAGCGCGCGGCTTCTCGCTCGTGGAGCTGATGGTGGCGCTGGTGATCGGCGCCATGCTCGTGGCGATCGCCGTGCCTTCGTTCCGTACCACGATCCAGAAGCATCGCCTGCGCAGCGCGACCGATAACCTCCAGGCGGCCATCGACTATGCGCGCTCCGAGGCCGTGTTGCGCGCGACCTATGTCTCGGTATGCGCGAGCTCGGATGGCGCTACGTGCGCCGGCACGAAAACCTACGAAACGGGCTGGCTGGTCTACGCGCACCCGGTGGCGACCACCACGGCGACGGATGTCTACACGACTGACACGTCCAAGGGCATGGCCTTGTTGCGCGTGGGGACGGCGCTCAACCAGGTGTCCGCGCGCGCGTTCGATACCGGCGTGGTCACCTTCGGCCAGCAGGGCCAGCTAGAGCCGGTCGGGACGCGGACCAACGCCACGCAGCCCATGTATTTCATCCTCTGCGCCGTCACCACCGGTAGCGCGCTCCCGGGGCAGAACACGACCCGCGTGCCGGGCTCGCGCATCGGCATCAGTGCCTTCGGCGCCTCGGCTGGCACCAAGCTCAACACGACCGACACCTGCGGCACCTGACTTGCGCTACAGTCCGGCCCTGCCCCTTCCGCAGGAGAAGCCCGATGATCGACCACACTGGCGTGACCGTCAGCGATTTCGAACGCAGCAAGACCTTCTACGAGAAGGTGCTCGCCTCGATCGGGTATGAACTGCTGGCGATATTCCCCGCGACGGTGACCGGCCGCACGGATGTCGCGGGCTTCGGCGAAGGCGGCAAGTCGGATTTCTGGATTTACAAGGGCGAGCCGAATCGCCCGCCGGTGCACGTGGCATTCCGGGTGGCGTCCCGCCAGCTCGTCCACGCTTTCCACGAAGCGGCGCTGGCCCACGGTGGCCGCGACAACGGCCCGCCGGGGCCGCGCTCGCATTACCACGAGGGGTATTACGGCGGATTCGTCCTGGATCCCGACGGGCACAATATCGAAGCCGTGTTCCACGGGCACCCGCACCCGTCGGCCTGACCGGCGGCGTGGCCAGTCCGGGCCAGCTATCATGCATGGCTGGCTTCCTTCCTGGCACTCCCTTGGCGCACTACACCGGCCCCCTGCTTACCGAACCCACGGCCCAGGCCCTGCTTGCCGCGCATAAGGCCGGCGCCGGCACGTGGCAGGGATCGCTCGACCTCGGCCGCAGTGACGGCACGGCCACGCTGGATGACAGCGGCTGGACCTGGCGCGGCGAAACGTATCCGTACCCGGGCAAGGTGAAGGCCCGGACCATCTACGCATGGGACGGCTCGTCCTTTGAGCCGGTGTCGCGCTTCTCGGGCTCGCTGATCAAGCTCGTTCCCACCGAATGGGGCGTGCCGACCTTCGAGATCGATGGCATCAAGATGCTGCCCACCTCGAAGGAATCACCGCTCGACGACGCACGGCGCAAGGTCGCACTGGTTGAGCCGCGCGGCAAGATCGTGCTTGATACCTGTGGCGGGCTCGGTTATTTCGCCGCCTGCTGCCTCGACGCCGGCGTCGCGCGGATGGTGTCGTTCGAGAAAAACCCGGATGTGCTGTGGTTGCGCACGATCAACCCGTGGTCGCCCGACCCCGACGCCGCTAGCGCGGGCGGGCGGCTCGAGCTGACCCACGGCGATGTGTCCGAACGGATCACGGCTCTGGCGGACGCCTCGGTCGATGCCATCCTGCATGACCCGCCGCGCTTCGGCATCGCCGGTGAACTCTATTCGCAGGTGTTCTATAACGAACTGGCGCGTGTGCTCCGGCGCGGCGGCCGGCTGTTCCATTACACCGGCAGCCCGAACAAGCTGACCACGGGTCGGGATGTGCCCAGCGAAGTCGCTGCGCGCCTCGAGAAGGCGGGGTTCACCGCAAAGCCGGTGCTCGACGGCGTGTACGGCACGCGGCGCTGAGCGAGAACCCCATCACGCGCGAGGGCTGTGTTTCATCGCGTTACGTGATTAGGCTGTGAAACCTCCCCGGAGGTACCCCATGCGTTTGATGCTTTGCTTCTCCGTCGCGGCCCTGCTTGCGACGCCCGCACTTTCCGCCAGCCTGCCGGGACGCAGCAGCTGGCAGGCGAGCAGTTCCTCCCAGCAGGTTCCCGCCCTCGCACCCGCCCATGCGATCGATGGCGATGAAACGACCCGCTGGGGCGGATCCTTCAGCCCCGGCCAGTGGTTCCAGGTGGACCTGGGCAAGGTGGCGCGCGTCGGTGGCGTCCGCATCCATTGGGATAGCGGATTCGCCGCCTCCTACTCGATCCAGGTGTCGACCGACGGCAAGGCCTTCCATCCGGTCTACACGGTCACGGACTCACCCGGCGGCGAGGAATACCTCGTTTTCCCGGCGGAAGATGCGCGTTACGTGCGCCTGGCCGCACCGGCGCGTACCGCGGACTGGGGCGTCTCGGTGTTCGAATTCGAACCGATCGCCGCCAGCGATGCCGCGCAGGTCACGGGCCTTGCCGGCGACGGCGATGCCGCCTCGCTCTGGGCGGACGGACACCCACGCAAGGTCGGTGGAACCGGCGCGAAGCGCGAGGTCGATATCCGCCTGCCGCGCCCGCTCGACATCGCTGGCATCGAGGTGACGTGGACCGGGCCACGCCCGGCGGCCACGCTGCAGGCGAAGGATGCGTCCGGCGCATGGAAGACGATCGATAGCGACCCGGGCAACGCTGGCGAGGTGTCCTACCTGGCGGCCGATGCGCCGTTCAAGGCGACCATGCTGCGTCTCGCCCTCGATACGGGGAGCAGTGAGCCGACGATCGCGCGCCTCCGCTTCCTTGCACCCCCACGGGTGATGACACCGATGAAGCGATACCAGATCGCTGCGTCGCGTGCGAACGCCGCGCTGTTCCCGTCGTCGCTGCACATGCAGCAGGTGTACTGGACGGACGTTGGCGTGCCAGCGGGCCTGCAGAAGGCCATCTTCGATGAGTACGGCGACATCGAGCCGTTCAAGGGCGGCCCGCTGGTCCAGGCGATCTGGCGCGGTACGGATGGTAAGGCGAGCATCGCGGATAACAGTGAGCGGACGCATGCGTTGCGCGACCGGTGGAAGCCGATGCCATCGGTGGGCTGGACGGCCGCGCCCGGGCTCGCCGTGACGGCGGAAACCTTCGCCGTGCAGGACGGCGCCCAACCCGTCATCCTGCTCCGTCACCGCCTGGCGAACCAGGGGACGACGGCGATCGATGGCCGCCTGTTCCTCGTGGTGCGGCCGATCCAGGTGAATCCGCCCTGGCAGAACGGCGGCCCGTCGCCCATCCGCTCGCTCAGCGTTGGCGCCGCCAAGGTGGATGTGAACGGCCGCACGCTGCTGGTGCCGCTGGGCAAGCCCGACGCGATGGGCGCCGCACCTTTCGGTGACCACGGCGCCACGGAGATCACCTCGGCCATCGCCGCGAACCAGCTGCCACAGGCTGTATCAGTGCAGGATCCGCAGGGCCTCGCCGCGGGGGCGCTCGCCTACGACGTGCATCTCGCGCCGGGTGAAACCCGCGACGTCGTCGTGGCTTTCCCACTGGGCACGACGCCGGCGAATGCCGATGGATCGCTTCCCGAACCACCCGCGATCGACAGCACGCGGATCACCGCGGCTGCGTTCGACGCACTTGCCGGCAACGTCTCCGCCGAATGGCAGGCACGCCTGGGCAGCGTCGGCCTTTCCTTGCCCGACGAAACGCTGGTCGACATCCTGCGCTCGCAAGCCGCGTACATGCTGGTGAACCAGACGGGCCATGCGATGCAGGCGGGCCCGCGCAACTACAACCGCTCGTTCATCCGCGACGGCGCCGCCACCGCTTCGATCCTGCTGCGCATGGGTGAAGTGAAGACGGCCCGCGATTACCTGGACTGGTACGCCAGCCATGCGGTGCACGAGAACGGGCTGGTCTCGCCGATCCTCAACGCGGATGGCACGGTCAACCGCGGGTTTGGCTCGGATATCGAGTACGACAGCCAGGGCGAATTCATCAACCTGGTCGCCGACGTCGCCCGCTTCGGTGGCGGGCCCGAGGCGGTTCGCCCTTACCTGCCCAAGGTGCGCGCCGCGATGCACTTCATGCAGGAGCTGCGCGAGCGCACGATGGTGCCCGGCTACCTCGCCGACCAGCCTGCCCCGCAGCGTTTCCACGGCATCATCGCCCCTTCGATCAGCCACGAGGGCTATTCGAGCCCGACGCATAGCTACTGGGACGACTGGTGGGCCCTGAAGGGCTGGCACGATGGTGCCTGGCTCGCCGACCGGTGGGGCGACAAGGAACTGGCCGCGTATGCGCGCACGCAATATGCGGCGCTGCGTGAGTCCGTCGGTGCCTCGATCCGCGCCACCATGGCGTGGAAAGGCGTGGACACGATCCCGGCGGCGGCTGACCTCGGCGACGGTGACCCGACCAGTATTTCGATCGCCCTCGATCCCGCCGGGCAGATGGACGTGCTGCCGCATGACGCTCTGGTCACGACGTTCGACCGCTACCTGGCCGACGTGCGCAAGCGCGAGCAGCCGGGCGAACTCTTCGCGTACACGCCTTACGAACTGCGCAATGTCCTGACCTATGTCTACCTGGACCGGCCCGCGGACGCCGCGGAGCTCCTCGGCACCATCGTGCGTGACCGGCGGCCGCCCGAGTGGAACATGTGGGCCGAGGTCGTCCATTCGCGCCTGCGCCACCCGGGTTACCTCGGCGACATGCCGCACACGTGGATCGGCGCCGAATATGCCCGGCTGATCTTCGGCATGCTGATGCGCGAGGCGGACGACGGCCTGTACCTGCTGCCGGGCGCACCGCCGTCATGGGTGGCGGGCACCGGCCTGAAGGTTTCGAAACTGCCTGTCGCGTACGGCGTGCTCAACCTGTCCGCGCGCCGCCAGGGCGATACGCTCACCGTGACGCTCGACAAGGGCATCCGCGCGGGGACGGCAGTGCGGGTGTTCTGGCCAGGCCGGACGAAACCGAAGAGCGTGACCGTCGATGGCAAGCCCGCGACCACCTGGGACGCCGATGGCATCCGCCTCGACCACCCCTTCCACACACTAAAGGCAGAACTGTAGAAGACCTGATGGTGAGAAGACGTGGTTGTGGGAAGACCTGATTGTGGGAGCGGGGGTGGGGGCGGGGGGGGGGGGCGGCCAGCCCCCCCCCCCCCCCCCCCCCCCCCCCAAAACCAAGCGACCCAAAAAACATGGGTGCAAACAACCACATTGGTCAAAAACAAAGTAAAC